>JBHEML010000038.1:0-19358 GCA_046262615.1 Candidatus Limnocylindria bacterium
TTGACTCGCGCGTCGCGCCAGTAGCGCTCGACGTCGTACTCGCTGGCGTAGCCCATGCCGCCGTGGATCTGGACGATCGCGTCCGCGACGCGCCCGAGGAGCTCGGTCGCGAACAGCTTGGTCATCGCCGCCCTGTCGCTCACGCGCTCGCCGCGGTCCAGTCGCCACGCCGCGTCGTACAGCATGAGCCGCGCGGCGTGGAGCTCGGTCGCGGCATCGGCCAGCGGCCACTGGATCGCCTGGTTCGATCCGATCGGACGGCCGAACTGCGACCGGCTGCGCGCATGAGCCACTCCGGCCTCGAGGAGGCGCTGCGCCGAGCCGACCGCGTGCGCCGCGAGCCCCAGACGGCCGTGGTCCAGCGTGCCCAGAGCAACGGCGAAGCCCCGCCCTTCCTCCCCGATCCGCGCAGCGGCGTCGACGGAAGCCTCGTGTAGGAAGACCTGCGCCGTGCGCGAGCCATGGAGGCCCATCTTCGCGTCGTCGGGCCCGACCTCGAGACCAGGCGTGGAGCGCTCGACCGCGAACGCCGTGATGCCCCTGCTCCCCGCCGCCCGGTCGACGGTCGCGAACACGACGAACACGTCGGCGATCGGCGCGTTCGTGATGAACGTCTTCGCGCCGTCGAGCACGTAGCGGTCCCCGTCGCGCCGCGCGACCGTCCTCAGAGAACCAGCGTCGCTGCCGGCGTTGGGCTCAGACAACGCGTACGCCCCGATCAGCCGCGCGCTGGCGAGGTGCGGGAGGTACCGCTGCCGCACCTCCTCCGGACCGCCGATCAGGATCGCGGTCCCGCACAGTCCCGCGGAGCCACCGACCACGTTCCAGAGCGCCGCATTCGCGCGGGCGAGCTCCTCGACCGCGACGCAGTAGCCGAGCATCCCGAGCTCCATCCCGCCGTATCGCTCGGGGAACGCGACGCCGAATAGCCCCGCGCCGGCCATTTCCTCGATCACGTCGCGGCCGATGTCCTCGCGGTCCTCGATGTCCTGCGCTCGGGGTTCGAGGCGTTCCTCGACGAACCGGCGCACGCTGGTGCGCAGCAGGCGCAGCTCCTCCGGGAGCTCGGCGTCCATCAGCCGCGCGCGGCTTCGAGGATCGCGCGCAGCGGAGCCGGAATGCGCGTCGCGCGCTTGCTGGCGAGATCGAGCATCACCTGGACCGTGCGTGCCTCGACGCAGTGCTTGCCGTCGGCGCGGTCCATGGCGTACTCGAACGCCCACGAGGAGTGCCGGATCTCTCCGACGCGGACCTTGATGTCGAATTCCTCGTCGAAATGCAGCGGCGCGCGGTAGCGCGCGCTGGCCTCGCCGATGGTGAAGTCGATGCCATTCGGGAGGAAGTCCCGCCCGTAGTCGACGCCGAGGTGGCGAAGGTAGGCGATCCGGCCGACCTCCGCGTACAGCAGGTAATTCGCGTAGTAGACGACGCCCTGCATGTCGGTCTCGCCGAACCTGACGCGTTGCCGGTGCGCGAAGGGATAGCCCATCCGGTCAGCGCCCAGGCATCCGCTCCACCCAGCCGGCGCGCCACGGCGGCGCATCGAACGGCGCCGCAAAGTATGTCGTGAGCTTGGCGATCTTTCCGTTGCGCAGCTCCATGAGCTGGACAATGTGCCACGTCTTCCCGTCCGGGTAGGTGACCTCGCCCGTGCCGACGTACTGGTCGCCCATGCCGATCACCCGCATCGGGGTGAGATTTGGCGTCAGGACGAGGCGGTCCTCGCTGCCGATGACCCGATCGACCTTCGTCGCCAGGTCGCCCGAGTCCTTCCGCCCCGGATACTGCTCAGCGACCCTGCGGATATTGACCCTGCCCCGCAGGCGCTCGCCGGACTGCGGGTAGTCGTCGGTGACGTCATCGGCGAGCAGCGCGTCCTGGCTATCGAAGTCGCTCGCCACGAGGGCTTTCGCGTACCTCTCGACGACCTCGCGGTTGGACAGCGGGGCCATGCCGCACCTCCTGGTCGCCGGGCGTCAGCCCACCGCCGCGCCAACTGTACCGACGCGCGACCGGAGCTGGCGGACGGCACGCGGTTGCTCGATACTTGGTGAAGTGAGGGATCCGGGCGACCCGACCGAGCGTGTCGAGCGCACCGACCGCGTCGTCGAGCGGACGGACCGCACGGTGGAGCGGCCCGTTGCTCCGGTCGCGCCGGGCGTCACCAGCCCGCAGACGAACGTGAACGTCGCGGGGACCGGAACGACCGCCGCACCCGCGTATTCGCCCGCGTGGGGAGTCGCCCGCGTCGTCACGCTGATCTTCACCGTCATCGAGATACTGCTGCTGCTCCGGTTCATCCTCCGCCTCGCGGGCGCGAACGCCGATCAGCCGCTGGTCTCGGCGCTCTACGGCGTGACCGAGCCTCTCACACGGCCCTTCCAGGGGATCTTCCCCACCCCGTCGGGCACCCCGGTGTTCGACGTCGCGGCGCTGCTCGCGATCCTGTTCTTCTTCCTGGTCGGAGCGTTCATCGTCGCGCTCACTCGCGCGATATCGGGCCGGGCGGCAGCCTAGCCCGAACGAAGCGCGGCGATCTCATCGACCGCCGCGGGGTTCTCCAAAGCCGAGACGTCGCCGAGGTCCGTGCTCCCGAGATACGCACCGCGGATGACGCGACGCAGGATCTTCGCGTTCCGGGTCTTCGGCAGCTGGCTGACGAACCTGACCGACTCCGGGCGGAGCGGCTTCCCGAGGCGTTCGGCCACCGCGTCCTGCACCGAGCGTTCGAGGGCGGCGCTTGGCTCGTGCGTAGGCTTCAGCACCGCGAAGACCACGATCGCCTCGCCCTTCAGCTCGTGCGGAACGCCGATCGCGGCGGCCTCCGACACGGCGGAGTGCGCGACCGCTGCCGATTCGACCTCGGCGGGGCCGACGCGCTTGCCGGCGATCTTCAACGTGTCGTCGCTGCGTCCCTCGATGTACCAGTAGCCGTCGTCGTCGATGCGCGCCCAGTCGCCGTGCACCCAGACGCCCGGGAACCGCGACCAGTACGCCTCCTGATAGCGCTCCGGATCGCGCCAGAAGCCGCGCGTCATGCCCGGCCACGGCTTGCGCACCACGAGCTCGCCTACAGCGCCTCGAACCCGACTGCCCCGCTCGTCGAGGACGTCGGCGTCCATGCCGGGGATGGGCCCGCTGAACGAGCCGGGCTGGATCGGAGTCCACGTCGTGCAGCCGAGGATGCCCCCCGATATTTCGGTGCCGCCCGAGTAGTTGATGATCGGACTCCGCTCCTCCCCCGCCACGCGGAAGTACCACCACCACGGATCGGGATTCCAAGGCTCACCGGTCGAACCGAGCACGAACAGCGAGCTGCGGTCGTGGCGCCGGACCGGCTCGTCGCCCCCGCGCATCAGGCCGCGGATCGCCGTCGGCGAGATGCCGAGATGGGTGACGCGATGGCGCTCGACCATGGACCAGATGCGGGAGGCGTCGGGGAAATCGGGCGTGCCGTCGTAGCACACGATCGTCGCGCCGAGCATCAGCGCTCCCGCGATGAGCCAGGGACCCATCATCCAGCCGATGTCCGTGAACCAGAACACGACGTCACCTTCCTGGACGTCGAAGCAGTGCGCCATGTCCTGCGCCGCTTTCACCGGGAAGCCGCCGTGCACGTGAATCGCGCCCTTCGGCCGGCCCGTCGTGCCCGACGTGTAGATGACCATGAACGGATCCTCGGCGTCGGTGTCCTCCGGTGGCGCGGGTTCGCTGGCCCTCGAGAGCACCTCGCTCCACGAGACGTCGCGCGGGTTGCGACGCCACTGCCGCCCGACACGCTCGGCGACGACCACCCGTCGGACGGTCGGCGCGGCATCGGCCGCGGCGTCAGCCACCTCCTTCATCGGGACGAGCCTGCCGCGGCGATAGAACCCGTCGGCGCAGATGAGCACGCTGGCCTCGCAGTCGCGAAGCCGCCCGGCGATCGCCTCGGCCGCGTAGCCGGAGAAGATCGGCGTGTGGATCGCACCGAGCGAGCCGATCGCCAGCATCGCGACGACGCATTCGAGGCCCATGGGGAGGAAGAGCCCTATGCGGTCGCCCTTCACCACGCCGAGCGCGCGCAGCCCCGCGGCGAAACGCCCGACCTCGCGCGCGAGCTCGCCGTACGTGACGCGGCGGACGGGACCCTCCTCCCCTTCGGCGATGACGGCGACGCGATCCCGGTCCCGGTCCGAGCGCAACGCGGTCGCGACGTAGTTCAGGCGACCGCCGGTCCACCACGTCGACCACGGGATGCCGCGGCTGGTATCGAGTACCTGCTCGTACGGCCTCGCCCACACGATGCCGAGGTCGCGTTCGACCGCGCGCCAGAAACCTTCGGGCTCGTCGAACGACCAGCGCAAAAGTGAGGGCAGATCGTCTTGGCCGTTGGCCCGGGAGAACCGGCGGAGGCGGCTACGCCCGAGGTGGCGTTCGCCGGGGAACCACGCGGCCGTCACGTGGGCAACGATATGCGCGACACACCGGGGAACGGGTGGTCTGCCGCGGCGCACCGTCTATGCGGCGACTGCCGCCACGCCGTGGCACCTGCTCGGTTCCGCGGCGCATGGCGCGCTGTGACTGCCGGCCCGTCGAACCCGCTCCGGTCTCCGTGCGTCCGCGCGGGGAGCGCGTCCCCGAGCGACGTCAGCGCGGCGCGAGCAGGAAGGCGACGACGGCGTCGATCTCCTCGGGCCGCAGGCCGAGCTGCGGCATCGCCAAGGACTCGAATCCGGGCACCAGGAACGCCTGCGGCGACCCGATCGACTCGCGGACGTAGGCGTCGGCCGCCATGCCGGCCTTGCGCGTCGCGGCGCGCGCCGCGAGGCCGGTGAGGTCCGGACCGATCGCGATGTCGCCGGGCAATCCAGAGAACGTGTGGCAGCCGTTGCAGCCCTTGGCGAGGAAGAGGCTTCGACCGCGCTCGGCCACGGGGTCGAGGGGGGCGAGCGTCGCCGCGCTCGAAGGGATCGCGGTGTGGACCGTCGTCGCCGTCGGGGCGGCGGGGGCGCCGCTCGCGAAGGCAGCGGCGGTCGCGGCGAGGAGCACCGCTGCGAGGAGCCCCGAGCCGACGACCGCCGCGAGATCGCGATCCACTACGCGACGCGGAGGGTCGCGCGACGCCTGTACCGCGTGAGCAGCCAGACGAAGAGCAGCGACGCGGCCAGCGACGCCGTCGCAAGCCCGACGCGTATGCCGAGCTCGTTCGAGCCGCGCGGCGCGGCGACGGCCGGCTCGACCGGCGCGGGGGCAGCGGGCTGCCCTGGCTGCGCCTGTCCGGCCGCCGGAACGATCGTGATCGGCCCGAGCTGCTGGTCACCGAACGGCGCCTGCGTCACGAACCAGCGAAACGCGCCGGCGGACGGGAAGCGCACCGTCGCGACGTAATGACCGAGCGCGCCATCGGCCGAGCCCGGGAAGCTCGCTGCGATGCCGCCGGAGCTGGTCTGGAGGTAGATGCCGGTCGAATCGGCCTTGATCGGGGTGACGCCGTGTTGGCGGATCGTGTAGCCGAGCGTGTACGACTGCCCGGCGACGAACTGCCCCGGCAGATCGTCGAAGGTGGTCACCGCCCAGCCTCCCGCGTTGGCGGCCTGGCCCGGAACGAGCAGCGCCGCGGTGAGCGCCAGGGCCGCCGCGAGAACGAAGCGTCGCAACATGAAGGTCACCTCCCGAGGCCGTGGCCTCACAGGACCGTACAGCGCACCTACTCCGCCGGTTCCCTCATCCTCCCGGCACGACGTCGAGGATGATCGCGGCGACGAGGATGGCGACACCCGCGACCACGACCATCCCGAGCGGGGCGAGGTAGAAGAGCGCGACGGCCATTGCCAGAGCCGTGAAGGCACGCTGGCCGGGCATCCCGTACAGCTCGGCGAGGGTCCGCCACGCGACGACCCCGAGCCACGCGAGCGCCGCGAGACCAACGACCTGCGCCGCGGTGGCGCCGAGGTCGCGAGGACCGCCGATCGCGGCAGCCGCCTCCGCGGGCAGCCGGGCGACGCCGACGCCGGTGCCGAACACCACGAGGGTCGGCAGGAAGGGGCGCCGGAATCCGAAGAGCCGGGCGGCCGCGTGCAGCGCGCTCGCGCCGAGGAGCCAGATGAGGAGCGGCCCGAGGGCGCCGGCGACGATGAGCGCGGACCACGAACGCTCGAGCAGGTACACCACGATCGCGGTACGACCGGGACCGATCAGCTCGAGGAGCGCCCCGATCGCCGGGCTGCGTCCGCTGCCGAACGCGAACTGGTCGAAGGGCACCTCGGCACCGAAGCGGAGCGCCGCCGCTGTCGCAGCGACGGTGGACAGTGCGACGAGGATGCCGGCCAGGGCGAGGCTGCCGTCCGCCGCGAGCGCCGCCACGCCCAGGCGCGGGGAGCGTGCGAGGAGGATGACCGCCCTCAGAAGGCGGCCGCGAGCGCGGCCGCGGTGGCCTCGTCCGTCGCCGCGTCGATCGCCGCGCGCGCGCCGCCCTCGGCGATGGGCGGTGCCTTGTCGTGCAGAGCCTCGGGCACGTCGGTGCCGAGCATGAGCAGGTACTCGATCGACCACGCGCGGCGCACCGCGTCGAGCGAGTACCCGCCCCCGCCCATCGCCACCCACGGAAGGCTTTGCGCCCGGAGCGCCGTCACGCAGTGCGCGCGTGCGCGCGTCGACACCTGGAGGTGCGTGAGCGGATCGGTGAAGTGGGAGTCGATCCCCTGTTGGGTCACGAGCACGTCGGGCCGGAAGCGATCGAGGAGCGGTGGCACGACCGCGTCGAACGCGCGCACGTACGCGAGATCGTCGGTATACGCGGGGAGCGCGACGTTGACGCTGTACCCCGCGCCGCGCCCGGTGCCGCGCTCGTCGGCGAAGCCCGTCCCGGGGAACAAAGTGCGTCCCGTCTCGTGCAGCGAGATCGTCAGCACCTGGTCGGTGTCGTAGAAGGCGGCCTGCACGCCGTCGCCGTGGTGCGCGTCGATGTCGACGTAGGCCACTTTCAGCCCCCGGTCCGCGATGAGGCGGCACGCGATGGCGGGGTCGTTGTAGATGCAGAACCCGGAGGCCCGGTCGGCCATCGCGTGGTGCAGACCTCCCGATCCGTTGAACCCGGCGCGGAGGTCGCCCCCGAGCACGCCCTCCATCACCGCGAGCGTCGCGCCCGTGGTCAGCAGCGATGCCTCGTGCATCCCGGCGAACGGCGGGGTGTCACCCCAGCGCTGCATACCCCACCGTGGGTAGTCGCGCTCGGGTTCGCGCGAGGCCTGCTCGACGGCCGCGACGTACTCCGGTCGGTGCACGCGCTCGAGCTCGGCGGCCGTCGCGTCGCGCGGAGGCAACACGACCGCGTCGGGATGGCCGAACGCCCCCAGCGCGTCGAGGGTGTCGTGCACGCCGATGAGGCGCTGCGGCTTCAGCGGGTGGTCGGGCCGATACACGTGCGCCGCGAGGCGAGGGTCCCAGACGAACGCCGCGCGCCCGGTCAAGAGCGGCCGAGCGTCTCCATGAGCTCCCGCCACTCCCCCGGCGACATGCCGGTGGATTCGCGCTCCACGTCCTCGCCGCCGAGCATCCGGCGCAGTGCCGCGAGCGCCTTCGCCGAGAGCTGCACGGCGCCGAGCCGGTGGTCCACGAACGCGTCGTACGTGAGCGGCACCCAGCGCCGGAGGATGTCGAGCAGCACCTCCGCGTAGACGCGGATCTCGTACTGGGCGTGCGGGTCGGCGCGCAGCGCGACGAATCCGAGCAGGTTGTGCAGGTCGATCTTCCAGTACCACTGCGTGTAAAAGTTGAGTGTCAGGCCCATCCGCGCGAGCTCGCGGGCGAGACCGATACCGTCCTCGACGGCGTCTCCCGCGGCCGTTTCGCCGAGGAGCCGCTCGTAGTGGTCGTACGCCCGCTCCGCGTCGGCGCGCAGCATGTCGAGCACGCGTCGGGCGAGGTCCGGGTCGAGCACCTCGCCCCGCCCCTGCCGGTTCGCGGTGGCTTGTACCCCGAGGTGCTCGGGCTCGGGGACGTAGAACTCGCGGTCGAGTATCGAGTAGCGGCCGCTCGTCTCGTTGATGTTGGCCATGCGGTGGCGCACCTGCTGCCGGGCGACGAAGATCGGCAGCTTCATGTGCACCTTCAGCTCGCACATCTCGAATGGCGAGGTGTGGCGATTTCGCATGAGGTAGTTGATGAGCCCCGCGTCGTCGCGCCGGCGCTTGGTGCCGGCGCCGTACGACACGCGCGCTGCCTGCACCACCGCGGCGTCGTCCCCCATGTAGTCGACCACGCGCACGAAGCCGTGGTCCAGCACGGGGATGGGGACGTAGAGGAGCTCTTCCATCGCGGCCGACGTCGCGCGGCGGGTGCTCGAGGTGGTCGCCCGCAGGGCATCGATCTCGCCCCGCTGCCGCTCATCGACGCGCGCGAGAAGATCGGCGGCGGGAGCGATCCGCTCTTCGGTCCTCACCGGGTAAGCCTAAGGCCGCATGTCCGCCGCCCCTCGCTTCTCACCGGGCGGGCCGAAAGGTCAGCTGGAGGTCTGCTCGCGCTCCCAATCGCTTCGGAGGACCTCGGAGAGCCATATGTCGTGCCATCGGCCGCCGGTGAAGAAGTGCTCCCGCCTCGTCCCCACCTGACGGTAGCCCGCGCGCTGCTGGGCGCGCCGGCTGGCCTCGTTCTCCACGAAGGCCTCCGACATGAGCTTGTGCAGGTTCAATTCGCGGAACGCGTAGCGCGTGCGCAGCGCCATGGACTCGCCGCCATAGCCCTTTCGCCAGGCGGTCTTGTCACCGATGACGGTGCCGGTGATGCCGTTCGCGGCGATCCAGTCGATGCGGTGGATCCCCGTCGCGCCGATGGCGCGCCCCTCGGCCTCCATGACCCAGAACACGTCGTCCTTCGACTCGCCGACGCGCTTGAAGAACTCCTCCTCCTGGTACAGCGCCATCGGCGTACGCCGCCCGAGATAGCGGGTCACCTCCATGTCGGCGAACCAGTCGACGAAGAGCGGCGGGTCGGCCTCCTCGGCCGGACGCAGCGTCACGCGCGGTCCCCGCAGCAGCGGCCCGTACATGGCGGGTCAGGATACCGGCCGTTTGTTGAGCGCGGCCTCGAGCAGGACGTCGTCGCCGCGCTCGTCGCCCACATCGAGCTTCGCGCGGATCCTCGTGAGGTGCACGCGAAGGGTGTTCGGCGACATCTCGAGGCGTGACGCCAGACCGTCGCGGGCCAGCTGTTCGCCCATGGATCGCGCCTGTTCGATCTCGTGCAGCACCGCGAGCTCCCGCCAGGTCAGCCCGAGCGTTCGGAGATAGAACGTCGCCTCGTCGAGCGCGGACGTGCCCACTGCCAGCGCGACGTCTCTCTTGGCGCGGCGGATCGCGGCCTCGCCTCGCACGCGCATCGTGCGCGCCACGTCGCGGACTCCGGGCTCATGCTCGGCCGCGCGTCCGAGCCAGACCGCGACGTCGGGCAGGTAGTACGCGAAACCTTCGCCGCCGCGTGCCGCGAGCTCGTGCACGAGCTGTCCCGCGCGCGCCTCTCCACCCACCGGGCGGAACGACTCGCGCGCGAACGCCGCGTGCGCTGCGGCCCCAATGGCCCAGTGCCGCATGCCGCGCGATTCGAACTCCTTCGCCGCCTCGTCGAGCATCCTCACCCCGCCGCGCGGGTCGCCGCGCCGCGCACGGACCACCCCGCGCACGAAGTCACGGAAGTGCTCATCCGCTGGGAAACCCTTCGCAGCGCGCGTCAGGATCCGGTGCGCGACATCCGGCTCGCCGCGCAGGAGCGCGATGTGCGCGTGGTCTTCCGGCGCGCCGGTCGCGCTCTGTCGCGCGAGCCGCTCGCCGTCCGCCAGCTCGCCGCGCTCCAGACGCGCGCGTGCGAGGCACAGAAGGGTGTACCGCCACACCGAAGAGCCGTACGACCGCAGCGCCGACTCGGCCCGCGTCAGATCGTCGACCGCTTCATCGATGCGTCCCGCGTACCAGTGGACGAAGCCGAGGGTGTACGTGGCCCACGCGGTCTCCCAAGGGTCGCCCACGCGTCCGGCGTGGCGGGCCGTCGACTCCGCGGCGGCGAGCGCACCCGCGTAATCGCCGGCATGCGACAGCAGATGCGCGAGCTGGCGCTGCAGACGTGTGGCGACGAGGTCACGACCCCGCCCTCGCGGCGCGGCCGCAAGAGCGTCCTCGGCCCACCGCGCGTCGCGGAGTGCCTGCGACACGTCGTTCGCCGCGGTGGCGTTGATCGACATGCCGAGGCGCAGCTCCGCGAGCATCAGCGGGTCGCTGGCGGCGCGCCGCTCGGCAAGCCTGTGGAGCCTTTCGACCTCTTCGCCGCGCACGAGGTAGTACGCGAGGTGCACGAGGTCGACGGCGACGCGCGCGGCGAGCAGTTCGTCATGTTCGAGCTGGTGGAGCACCGCCTTCAGCTCCGCCCATGCCACGTCGAAGGACTCGAGGTACTTGAGGCAGCGGGCGCGCAGCACGCGACGGTCGATGCCTTGACGGCGGGCGGTGAGCAGGGGCAGGAGGCGCTCGGCGTCGGCGCGCGACAGCGGCGCGAGCGCGAGCGCGCGGAAGTTCGGCACTCCGAGTCGAGTATTACGCCAGTCCTATGAGTTACAGCGCTATACGGGCTCCTCCTCGAGTCGGGCGAGCCGCTCGCTCTCGTCCTGCGTCGACAGCGCGTCGAGAAGATCGTCGATCTCGCCGTCGAGCAGGCGGTCGAGGCCGGACATGTTGTACCCCAGGCGCCGGTCGGTCAGCCGGTCCTGGGGGAAGTTGTAGGTACGCATCTTCTCTGCGCGCTCGCCACCGCCGATCTGCGCGCGTCTGGTCTCGCCTTCCGCGGTGTCGCGCTGCTCCCGCTGGTGGGCCAGCAGCCGCGCCCGGAGGACGGCCATCGCCTTCGCCTTGTTCTTCAGCTGCGAGCGCTCGTCCTGACACGTCACGACGATGCCCGTGGGCAGGTGCGTGATCCGCACCGCGGAGTCCGTCGTGTTGACGCCCTGGCCGCCGTGGCCGCCGGCCCGGTAGACGTCGACCTTCAGGTCCGCCTCGTCGATCCCGACATCCATCTCCTCGGCCTCGGGAAGAACAGCGACGGTCGCGGTGGACGTGTGGATGCGCCCCTGCGCCTCCGTCTGGGGGACGCGCTGCACGCGATGCACGCCGGACTCGTGCTTCAGCCGGCTGTACGCGCCCCGGCCGGCGATGCGGAAGATGACCTCCTTGAACCCGCCCTTCTCCGACGCGCTCTGCGAGAGGATCTCGAGCTTCCAGCGCCTGCGCTCGGCGTACCGCGCGTACATCCGGAATAGGTCGGAGGCGAACAGGGCCGCCTCCTCTCCACCGGTCCCTCCGCGGATCTCCACGATCACGCTCTTCTCATCGAGAGGGTCGCGGGGGACGAGCTGGAGGCGCAGCTGGGCCGTCAGGCGCTCTACATCCGCGGCGGCGATCGCCTCGTCCTCGCGAGCGATGTCGCGCAGATCGGCGTCCTCACCATCGATCAGCGCGCGCGCTTCCGCGAGCCGCGACTCGGCGTCGCGCAGTTCGCGGATGGTCCCCGCGATGGGCCCGAGTCCCGCGTGCTCCTGCCCTACCGTGCGCATGCGGTCGCGGTCCGACTGCGTCGCCGGATCGGCGAGGGCGCTCGACAGGTCGTCGTAGCGCTCTTCCACCTGCGCCAGGCGTCTGCGGAGGCCCGGAGTAAGGGCGGTCAGGCGGCATCCCCGGCGAGCGCTTCCTCGAGCGAGGCCACCGCGACCTCGATCATCGCCGGCTCCGGCCGGCGGGTCGTGATGCCCTGCAGAAGGAGGCCGGGCGCGACCGCGAGCCGCATCAGGGGATTGCCCTCATGGCGCGCGCCGAAACGAAGGATCTCGTAGGAGATCGACGCCACCGGCACGATGAGCAGGAGGCGAACGGCCAGATCGGCGACGAGGTTCACGCGCGGGACGAAGGCGAAGATCGCGATGGCCACGACGACCACGAATAGCAGGAACGCCGTCCCGCACCGCGGGTGGGCCGTGGGATACGGCTCGATATGCGGGACGTCGAGCGGGTCGCCGTGCTCGAAGGCGTGGATAGTCATGTGCTCGGCGCCGTGGTACGCGAAGACCCTGCGGATCTCCGGAAGCCGGGAGATGGCCGCGAGGTAGCCGAGGAAGAGCCCGAGCCGAAGGAGTCCCTCGGCGACGTTGAGCAGCACCGACGATCCCACGGCGGCGTGCAAGAGCTGCGTCGCCACGTACGGCACGCCGACGAACAGGACCAGCGCGACCACGAGAGCGACGGCCATCGCGGCCTTCGCCCCAACGTCCGTCGCCGCCGCCGGCGCCGCGGCCGTCGCGCCGCGCTCCGACGTGGCCTGCTCGGCTTGACCCTCGGCCAGCTGGATCTCCGCCGAGCGCATCAGCATCCGGATGCCGTGCGCGAGCGATTCCCAGAGCACGACGAGACCGCGGACGAACGGCAGCCGCGCCGCGCGCGACCGCTGGAGCGGCGAATCGAGCGCCTCGCGGTAGCGGTAGATCTCGCCGTTCGGCCGGCGGCACGCGAGAGCGAGGGTCCGCCGGCCCCTGATGACGACGCCCTCGATGACCGCCTGCCCGCCGTACGGCGTGGCGGCGGCTGGCGTCATGCGCGGCGCAGTCGCGGCCGCGGGGCTAACGGGTCGCGGCAGTCTCCGCGGCGGCGGGCGGCTGCTCCGCTTTCTTCGCGTAGCGGCGGTTGAAGCGGTCGACGCGTCCCTGGATGTCCATGAGGTGCTGCTTTCCCGTGAAGAACGGGTGGCACTTCGCGCACACCTCGACGTGCAGCTCGGGCTTTGTCGATCCGGTCACGAACGTGTTGCCGCACGCGCAGACGACCCGCGCGGGCATGTAGTTGGGGTGGATCTTCGTTTTCATGTCCGTCTCTCTCTATGCCGCGACGACGATGCTGACTCTGCGCCTGTCGTCGCGCGCGGGGCCGTACTTGACTGTGCCTGTGGCGAGCGCGAACAGGGTGTGGTCCTTGCCCACGCCCACGTTCTCGCCCGGCAGGACCCTGGTCCCCCGCTGGCGGACGAGCACGGTGCCGGCGTTCACGCTGGCTCCCGCGTACTCCTTGACGCCCAGCCGCTGGCCGGCGGAGTCGCGTCCGTTGCGGGTCGAGCCCGCTCCCTTTTTGTGTGCCATCTCTTATGCCTCGATCTTCGTGATTCGCAGTGTCGCCTGCGGCGAGCGGTGTCCGGTCAGCTTGCGCGACCGCGTCTTGTTCTTGTACCGGAAGACCCTGATCTTGGGACCCTTCCCGTTCGTGATGACCTCCGCGGTGACGGAGGCGCCTTCGAGCAGCGGCGCCCCGGCCTTCACCGTTTCGCCGTCGGCGACCAGCAGCACCTCGCCCAGCGTGAGCGTGGTCCCGGGCTCGGCCGCCAGGTCCGGGACGACGACGAGCGCCCCTTCTTCAACGCGGTACTGCCTGCTCCCGCTGCGCACGATCGCATACATCAGGAGATCTTCCAGGTCGTGCTCACGCCTGTGGTAACGCGCGCCGCGGCGTCGATGTTCCCTGCGTCCACGCGACTGCGATCTCCCTCTGGCGGACTCGGCTGGCGCTGGCGGTGTCGGCGTTCAGGCCCGGTGGCCGGCGCGCCTGACGCGGGCACTGGTGAACGAAAAGTGTAACGGCCGGCACTGAAGACGGTCAACATGGCTGGAGGTCCGCGCGATAGCATCGCTGGCGTCGTGATGGCGTGGACCGCGCGGGAGAGACGCAGCTTCGGCACGGCGATGCTCTACCTGGCGCCCTCGCTCGTGCTTTTCACCGCTTTCGTCTTCATCCCGCTCGGACGAACGATCTACCTGAGCCTCTTCTTCACGACGCCGACGGGGCGGCTGTCCGTCTTCGCGGGCCTCGACCAGTACACGGAGCTGTTCACGTCCACCGTCTTCCGATCGGGGCTCCTCGCAACCACGCTGTTCGTGCTCTACGCGGTCCCGGTGGGAATCGCGATATCGCTCATCCTCGGTGTGCTTGCGAACCAGCGGATCCGGGGCATCAACATCTTCCGGACGCTCCTCTCGAGCACGATCGCCGTCTCCGCGGCGGTCGGGTCGCTCATCTGGCTGCTGCTCTTCAACCCGAGCCTCGGCCTCCTGAACTTCGTCCTCTCGCGCCTCGGACTGCCGGGACCGAACTGGCTGAACGAGACCGGTCTCGCGATCGTGTCGCTCTCGATCGCGACGATCTGGCTGATGCTCGGGTTCAACCTGATCGTCCTGTTGGCCGGACTGCAGAGCGTCCCGGAGGAGCTCTACGAGGCCGCGCGCATGGACGGCGCCGGCGGGGTGCTCCTGTTCCGCCGCGTCACCGTGCCGCTCATGGGACCGTTCCTGTTCTTCCTGCTGGTCGTCGACACCATCCAGCTGCTCCAGGCATTCACGCAGGTGCATGTGTTGACCCGCGGCGGACCAGTCGACTCCACGCGCACCCTCGTGTACAGCATCTACCTTGACGCCTTCCAGAACTTTCAATTCGGCTTCGCCAGCGCGCAGGCCTTCGTGCTCTTCCTCATCGTGCTCGTTCTCACCGTTATCCAGTTCACGGTGATCGAGCGCCGGATCCACTACCAGTGAGCGCCGTCGCCGCGCGCCCCCTCGAATCCGCTCGCGGTCGCGCCGCCGCGGCCCGCAGGCCGCGCATCCGGCTGCGTCCGGTGGCGAGCTACGCGCTCCTGATCCTGGCGTCGGCGCTCGTGGCGTTCCCGCTGCTGCTGGCGCTGTCGTACAGCTTCATGTCAGAGGCGCAGATCACCTCGTACCCACCCCCACTCATCCCCGAGAGGCTGCGGCTCGACAACTACGACAAGGTGTTCAACAGCATCCCCATCGGCCGCTACCTGCTCAACAGCTTCGTCGTCTCGGGCCTGGTCGTCGTGGGCCAGCTCGTGACCGCGAGCCTGGCCGCGTTCGCCTTCGCCTTCCTTGCCTTCCGCGGGCGGAACATCCTCTTCTTCGTCTTTCTCAGCACGCTGATGATCCCGTGGGAGGCCACGATCATCCCCAACTACATGACGATCCGCGACCTCGGATGGCTCGACACCTACCAGGCCCTCGCCGTGCCGTTCATGGCGACGGCGTTCGGCACCTTCCTGCTCCGGCAGAGCTTCCTCCAGATCCCCCTTCAGCTGCGGGACGCCGCGGTCATCGACGGCGCGAGCAGCTTCCAGTTCTTCACCCGGGTGATCCTCCCGCTGTCGCGACCGGCGCTCAGCACCGTCGCGGTCTACGGGTTCCTCTCGACCTGGAACCAGTACTTCTGGCCCCTCCTGGTGACGAACCAGACGCTCATGCGGACGACGCAGGTCGGCATCGTGCAGCTGCGCTTCGAGGAGACGCTGCGGTGGGGCTTCGTGATGGCGGGTGTCATCATGGTGGCGGTACCGACACTCGCGCTCCTGGTCATCGGCCAGCGTCAGCTGGTGCGCGGCCTCACCGCGGGTGCGGTGAAGGGGTAAGCGAAGAAATGGCGCGGAGGTTTTCGCATATGCGCAGGTTCATGGTGCTCGCCAGCACCCTGCTCGTCATCGCGTCCGCGTGCGGCGGCGGCGCGCCCGGTGCGGCGCCTGCCGGAGGCGGCGGCGAGGCCGCCGGCGTGAAGGTGCCGGCAAAGGACCTCGCACCGGCCAGCAAGATCGTCTTCTGGCACGCGATGTCCGGGGTGAACGGCGACGCTGTCGCCCGCATCGTCAAGGACTTCAACGCCAGTCAGAACAAGATCACGGTGGAGGCGATCTTCCAGGGCACCTACGACGACGCGCTAGCGAAGCTGAACACCGCGCTCAGCTCGAACAGCGGCCCGGCGATGATGCAGGTGTTCGACATCGGGCAGCGCTTCATGGTCGATTCGGGTGAGGTCGTGCAGATGCAGGGATTCGTCGACCGCGACAAGTTCGACACGAGCGACTTCGAGCCGGCGGTCCTCAACTACTACAAGGTGCAGGACAAGCTCTACAGCATGCCCTTCAACTCCTCATCGGCGATCCTCTACTACAACAAGGAGGCCTTCAAAGAGGTCGGACTCGACCCCGAGAAGGCCCCGGCCACCTTCGACGAGGTGCTCGACTACGCGAAGAAGCTGACCAAGAAGGACGCGAGCGGCGCGACCGTCCGCTACGGCTTCGGTCCCTCGATCTACGGCTGGCTGTTCGAGCAGTGGCTCGCGGTCTCCGGCGGATTCTTCGCCGACAACGGCAACGGCCGCGACGCGAAGGCGACGAAGGTCCTGTTCAACGACGAGAAGGGCAAGGCGATCCTCGATTGGTGGAAGGCCGGGTTCGAATCGGGCGCCTTCTACAACCCGGGGGTCGACAACGACGGCGCCGCCAACGCGTTCAACGCGGGCAAGACGGCGATGTATGTCGAGAGTACCGCACGGCTGCGCGGCCACATCAACTCGACGGCCGGCAAGTTCACCGTCGGCACCGGCCGGTATCCGAAGCCGAACAACGCGCCGGCGGACGGCGGCAACATCATCGGCGGCGCGAGCGTGTACATCATGAGCGGCCGGCCCGACGCCGAGCAGCAGGCGGCGTGGGAGTTCGTGAAGTTCATCTCGAGCCCCGCCGTACAGGCGCAGTGGCAGGCGGACACGGGCTACTACCCGATCCGCAAGGCCGCGTACAACGAGGGCCCGAGCAAGGAATGGGCAACGAAGTACCCGCAGTTCCTGACGGCGGTCGACCAGATCAGGACGGCGCCGCAGAACCGCAAGACCAACGGCGCGGTCCTTGGCGTCTTCGCCGAGGCGCGACGTCGGATCCAGACGGCGATCGAGTCGGTACTGCTCGGCAAGTCGTCCACCCAGGTCGCGCTCGACAGTGCCGCCACGGACATGAACGCGGCGATCGAGAAGTACAACAAGACGACCAAATAACGAGCGACCGAGGACCGCTCCGCGGACGCGCCGAGACGGTCGGCGCGCTCCGCGAGCGGTCGTTCGACCTCCTCGTCGTCGGAGGAGGGATCATCGGCGCCGGCATCGCCCGCGATGCGGCCCTCCGTGGCCTGAGCGTCGCGCTTGTAGAAGCACGCGATCTCGCATCGGGCACGACGTCGCGGCCGACCCGTCTGATCCACGGCGGGCTGCGCTACCTCGAGAACCTCGATTTCGCGCTCGTGCGCGAGGACATGCGAGAACGCGAGGTGCTCCTGCGCGTCGCACCGCACCTGGTCTTTCCCCTCCCCTTCCATCTGCCGATGTACCGCCCGAGCCTCTTCGAACGCGCGAAGCTCCGCGCAGGCATGCTGCTTTACGACGCGCTGTCCTTCGACAAGAGCCTGCCTCGGCGCACATGGCTCACCGCGGAGGAGGTCCGCCGCGTCGAGCCCGCCCTCGAGCGCGACGGGCTTCGCGGCGCGTGGCGCTTCTACGACGCGCAGGTGCCGTACGTCGAGCGGCTCGTCGTCGAGAACGCCCTGGACGCGGCCACACACGGCGCCGCCGTACTGAACCACGCTGGCGTTTCGCGCTTCGTGCGCGACGCGACCGGCCGCGTGACCGGCGCGGCGGTCTCTGACGCGATCGGTGGCGACGAGCTCACGGTGCGCGCGCGCCTCACGGTGCTCGCGACGGGCCCGTGGCTCGATCTCACCACCCGGGATCTACGCCCGGCGAAGCGCCCGCTGCTGCGGCTCACGAAGGGTGTGCACCTCGTCACCGAGGCGGGGACGGCCACCGCGCAGGCGCTCATCGCGAAGAGCGATGGCCGGCTCTTTTTCATCGTGCCGTGGAACGGCTTCTCGCTGATCGGGACGACGGACACCGACTATCACGGCGACCCCTCGGATGCGGCCGCGGACGAGAGCGACGTGGGGTACCTCCTGCGGGAGGCGCGCACAGCCTTTCCGAGCGCGCCCTTCGATCGCGTCCACTACACGTGGGCCGGAGTGCGGGCGCTGGTGCGCGCCGAAGGCGTGACGGAGGACCAGGTCTCGCGCAAGCACGAGATCCACGACCACGAGCGGCGCGATGGGGTACCCGGTCTTCTCTCGACCGTCGGGGGAAAGGTGACCGGCTACCGCGCGATCGCCGAAGAGGTCGTGGACGTGGCCGTGCGCAAACTCGGGCAGCGAGCCCCGAGCCGGACGTCGCGGGCCACTCTGCCCGGAGGCGCGGTCGACGACGTCGCGCGCTTCGTCCGGGACGAGGTGGCCCCGCGCGCAGCCGGCCTCGGGGTCGAAGCGGCGACCAGCGACCACCTGGCGCGGACGTACGGGTCGCTCTCGTCCGAGGTGCTGGATCTGGTCGATGGAGACGCCGCGCTCGCCGCCCGGCTCTGTCCCCACGAGCCGATGATCGCCGCCGAGCTGGTGCGCGCGGTCCGTAACGAGTGGGCGGGAACGATCGGCGACGCGCTCCTGCGGCGCACGGGACTCGGCCTCGCCGCGTGTCAGGGCGCCGACTGCGTCGTGAGCGTCGCGGCGCGGATGGCGGACCTCCTGGGATGGGACGCCACGGAGTGCGAGGCGCAGGTCGCCGCCTACCGCGCGGAGATCGAGCCGATGCGCCGCTTCCGCACCACCCAGGCGTGAGCGCTCTTGGCGCTCGCCGCGCACGGCACGCCGATAGTGGTGGCCGGCCGCATCGAGACGGCCCAAGCGTGACGGGCGTCCTGGCACTGACGGTCTGCCCCGCGCGGGCGTTGCTCATACGTCACGTCGTGACGTATGAGCACGCATGACCGCCGTCCTCGCGCTCGATCAGGGCACGACCGGGTCGGCCGCGCTCGTGTTCGACCCCGACGGCCGGGTCCTTGGGACCGCCGACCGCGAGATCGCACAGCGCTATCCCGAGCCGGGTTGGGTCGAGCACGACCCCGAGGAGATCTTCGCGGCCACCGTCGCGGTGGGCCGCGATGCGCTCGCTGCCGCGGGGGTCGCCGCGCGCGAGATCGCGGCCATCGGCATCACCAACCAGCGCGAGACGACCGTGGTGTGGGACCGCCGGACCGGCGCTCCGATCCACCCGGCGGTCGTATGGCAGAGCCGGGCATCCGCCACCGTATGCGAGGAACTCCGCGCGTCGGGACTCGAGCCACTGTTCCGGGAACGGACCGGGCTGCGGCTCGACGCTTACTTCTCGGGAACGAAGGTGCGCTTCATCCTCGACCGCGTACCGGATGCGCAGGCTCGGGCCGAGGCAGGCGACCTCCTCTTCGGCACGATCGACAGCTGGCTCGTGTGGAAGCTCACCGCGGGGCGCGCGCACGTGACCGACGTCGCGAACGCGTCGCGCACGCTGCTGCTGGACATCGCGCGGTGCGAGTGGGACGACGATCTGCTGGGCGCGCTCGGGATCGCGCGAGCGATGCTGCCGGAGCTCCGCGGGAACAGCGAGGTCTACGGC
>JBHEML010000038.1:19368-19675 GCA_046262615.1 Candidatus Limnocylindria bacterium
GTGGCTGCGCGACGGCCTCGGCATCATCTCGAGCGCGGCCGAGACCGAGTCGCTCGCGCTCTCCGTACGCGACAACGGCGGCCTGTACCTCGTGCCCGCGTTCACGGGCCTCGGGGCGCCGCACTGGGACATGTACGCGCGCGGCGCGATGCTCGGTATCGAGCGGGGCACCACGCGCGCGCACCTCGCGCGCGCGACACTCGAAAGCATCGCGTACCAGACCCGCGATCTCGTCGAGCTGATGCGCGCCGCGGACCGCCCGCTCGATGTCCTGCGCGTCGACGGCGGCGGCACAGCCAACGCGTTC
>JBHEML010000039.1:0-19326 GCA_046262615.1 Candidatus Limnocylindria bacterium
CACCACGCCAGCTCGCAGGATGCGCTGCTCGTGGTAGACGTCATGGATGAAGAGGTTCAGCGCGCGCACGCGCTGCTGCAGCCCGCGCTCGATGCGTGTCCACTCGGCCGCCGTGATGATCCGCGGGATGAGGTCGAAAGGAATGATCTTCTCGATCCCGTTCGGATCCTGGTTCACGGCGAAGGTGATGCCCCGCGCGACGAATGACAGGTCGGCGGCGCGCTGGCGGCGGTCGACGTCCAGAGGGGAGAGCGTGGACAACCTCTTGGCGAGCGCCAGGTAGTGGGGGCGCGGCAGGCCCGGTGCCTCAAACATCTCGTCCCAGAAGGCGCCGGGCTCGTAGGCCGGCACCGTCGTCGTGACGGATTCGGACGGGATCACGCGACCGCTCCATCGGCCTCGCGGTACGCGACCTCGAGGACCTCCGCATGCTTCGACGCGCTCAGCTGCCCCGTCGCCGGTCCGCTGAATACGCCGGAGGTCGGTGAGACGTCGGCGAAGTCGCGACCGACCGCGACGGGGATGTAGCCGAGGCCGGCGCGGCGCCGGTGGGTCGGGTCGTAGGCGAGTATCTGGACGCCGCGGCCGCGTTGGCGCTCGACGAAGGCCTCGACCCACGCGTGGGGCGCGCCCTCGCCGATGAGGTGGCCGGAAACGTAGCGGGCGGGTAGCCCCATCAAACGCAGGACCGCCAGCATGATGTGTGCGTAGTCCTGGCAGACGCCCTTGCCGAGGTGAAGCGCCATGGCAGCGGGGGTCTGGTAACCCGTGATCCCGAAGCGGTACTCGAGCGCATCCGCCGTCCAGCGCATCGCCTGCTCGACGCGCTCGCGCGGATCCTCGGTCAGGAGGCGCAGGTTCGAGGCCGCCTCGCGCAGGCGATCGTCCGGTGCAGTCAACGCGGTCGCGTCAAGGAACGGCTTGGCGTCGGCCGTCCGGACACCGTGCTCCCCGGCGACGCGCTCGACACGGAACGTCGCCTCGAAGTCGATCGCCCGCTCCACCCGCGCGGCCGTGACGCGCGCGACGCGATTGCCGAACGCGTCGCGCTCCCATCGCACGCGGTCGCCCTCCCCACCCCGGATGGCGAGATCGAAGGCGAGCAGGCGCTGGTCGCCCAGGCGATCGGGCGGCACCATGACGAGCCGCTGCCTCAGGTCCCAGACCGCGGCCGTGTACGTGTAGCGGTAGTGCTGGCGTACGCGGAAACCGGCGCGTACGACGCGGGCCCAGTCCGTCACGTCGGCCGGCGTGCGGCCTCCTCGAGCGCGTCGGCATCGGGCTCGATCGGTGGGCCACCTGGACGCTCCGCCGTGACCTCGTCGGACCAGACGGTGAGCCTTCGGAGCTTCGCCGCGCCGTACGACGTCGACAGCGCGACATCGACGGCGTCCCGGCCGCGGCCGATCACGACCCGCCCGACCCGCGGCATGTTGTGCCGGGCGTCGAACGTGTACCAGCGCCCGCCGAGGTACGCCTCGAACCACGTGTGGAAGTCCATCGGCACATCGGGGGGCTCGATCGCAATGTCGGGCAGGTAACCGAACGTGTACCGCGCCGGGATGTTCAGCGCGCGGCAGAAGGCGACCGAGAGCAGGGCGAAATCGCGGCACACTCCCTGGCGCTGCCGGTAGATGTCGAGCGCGGTCGTGTGCGGGGTGCTGCTGCCGTTCACGAAGGAGATGTTCGTGTGGACCCAGTCGCACACTGCCTGGACCCGCGCCCACGTCGGCGGAGAGTCCCCGAAGAGCTTCCACGCGTCAACTTGGAGCAGGTCGGACTCGACGAATCGGCTCGGCAGCGTGAACACGATCGCGTCGTCGGGAAGGTCCTCAACGCGGACCAGTTCGGCGTCGGGGACCACGGGATCGGGCGACGGGTCGATGTCGATGACGGCGTCGTAGCGGACCAGCAGCGTGCCGTCGGGCGCGACGAATCGCCAGCACACGTTGCCGAAGGCGTCGAGGTACTCGTGCAGAGGCACGTCCGGCGTTAGCCAACGGGACTCGTACACGATGCGCTCGTGCTCGTCCGGGCTGGGCCGCACGAGCATGAGGGTCGGCACCTCGCCGGAAGACTCCCAGTCGAACTCGCAACCGACGCGGATGCGCATACCTCGCAGTCTGAGGGGGGAGGGTGCGAGCGGCAAGGCGGCACGCGCCGCGGGCCGCTCCGTCGCCTCGTGCTACCGGGTGGTCACGAAAGGCGCGCGGGCGAACATGCGGACGCGGTCGGTCGGCGCATCCTTGGCGAAGCACATCACCACGAAGGCACCGAGGCCGTTCGGATCGAGCAGCGCGTCGGCCGCGGACCGGCGGCTGGCCGCGCGGAGCTGCTCACGCGCGTCGGCGGAACGCGCCGTCGGCTCGCGGATGCCCAGCGCCAGCAGCACGTCCCGCTGCGTTCCCTGGCCGACGAGCGTCATGCCGGCACGCTCGGCCGCGGCGCGGATCGCCGAGAAGTTCACGCTCGCGGTGAGGTCAGCGGTCCCCGGTGAGGCGAGCGGATCGGCGATGAAGCGGTGGCCGGCGAACCCGCGCAGCGTCCCGGCCTCTCTCCCGAGCAGCGATCGCTCGTCACCGCCGTAGTCCGTGAAGAGCACGTAGCCGCGCGCCACCGTCGCGCCGAGGTCCGCGACCCACTTCTCCGCCGCGATGCTCACCTCCCAGCGACCTCCGACCGGAAGCTCGCCCGGCACGCGCGGCACGAGATCGTCGCGGCTCGCCGGAAGCAGCGTCTCGACCAGCCGTCCGTCCCGCACGGCGACGTGCACCTCGCGGACTCCCGACTCCGAGCGGACCAGAACGTGGACTGGGAACGCGTCGAGGACCTCGTTGGCGAGGACCACGCCGTGGATCGGCGCCAGCGAGCGCGCGGAGGCGGCCCAGAGGACCTCGCGGCCCTCGAGCGCCAGCGCCTGCTGCCGGCGGAGCTGGGGCGACACCTCGACGATCGCCGCGCGCAGGCCGGGCACGGACTCCGGGCGCTCGCGCTCGAGCGAAGCCAGCAGGTCGCGCAGGAACGTGCCGTGGCCCCCGCCGGCCTCGACCAGGTCCCACGCCATGGGGCGGCCGAGCGCATCCCAAAACTCGCCGACGGCGCGGGAGAGCGTGCGCCCGAAGGCGGGGCCGAGGTCGGACGAGGTGATGTAGTCGCCTTCGAAGCCGATCGCCGCCCTCGTCGTGTAGTAGCCGTGGTCCGGGTCGTACAGCGCCGCCGCCATGTAGTCCGCGAAGGAGATGGGTCCCGTGGCCTCGATGCGCGCGATCAGCCGCGCCTTGAGGTCGGCTACGCGCTCCACTTCGGCGGTGCCGGTGGCCGCACCTCCGGCGGGCGGACCTCGCTGCGCTGCGAGCCGTTGGTCGGGATGATCTCGGAAGGCTTCCACGTCCGCGCGACGGCGAGCTCCTCCTTGCCGAGCACCGTGACGCCGAAGCGCTGGTACGTCGACAGCTCGAAGTTCGGAGTCTCGCCGAGGGCGCCGTGCGGGCACACCTCGACGCAGTCGCCGCAATAGATGCAGCGCACAATGTCCAGCTCGTATGTGTTGAGCGTGCGCTCGCGCATCATCAGCGCACCGGTGGGGCAGGTCTCAGCGCACGCGCCACAGGAGACGCAATCGGTGTACGCGAGCGAGACGTTCCAGGGCGTGGTCACGATCGAGTCGTAGCCGCCACCCATCAGCCCATAACAGTTCGCTCCGATCACGTCGCGGCAGATCCGCACGCACTGGGTGCAGTTGATGCATTTGTTGAGGTCGCGAAGGATGAAGTCGTGCGTGAAGTCGTACTCGTAGTCGTGATAGTCGACGGGCTCCGCGCGGTGGAAGCGGTTCTCGGTCAGCCCGTGCTCCAGCGACAGACGCTGGAGGTGGCAACGCCCGACATCGGGGCAGACGCACTGGAGGCATCGCGCAGCCTCCTTCTCCGCGCCGGCCTTGTCGAACCCGAGCTCGATCAGCTGGAACGACTGCACGCGCTCGTCGAACGGCAGGAACGGCATGCGGACCTGCGGCTCTTCGGGCTTGTACGGGACGATGTCGATGAGCTCGGGGACCCGCTCCTCCTCGTCGATCTCGGCTGCGACCTGCGCCATATCCGCGCCCGACAGGAAGCGGTCGATCGCCTTTGCCGCGAGCTTCCCCTGCGCCACGCCCTGGATGACCGTCGCGGCCCCGAGCTGGCAGTCGCCGCCGGAGAACACCCCGGGCGGTCGGTCATGAGCGCGCCGTTGGTGATGATCGTCTCGCGCTTGCTCTTGCGGACGCCCTGCTCTCGCTCGAAGAAGTCGAGGTTCGGCACCTGGCCGATCGCGGGAATCGCTGTGTCGCACTCGATCACGAAGTTCGATCCCTCGACGGGAACGGGCCGGCGCCGGCCCGACGCGTCGGCCTCGCCGAGCGCCATGCGCTGGAACTCGATCCCGCCGACGCGGCCGTCCTTCTCCACGATCTTCACCGGCGCGGCGAAGAACTCGAGCTTGATGCCCTCGTGCTCCGCGTCGTCGACTTCGCTGTAGTGCGCGCCCATCTCCTTGCGCGAGCGGCGGTAGACGACGGTGACCTCCGCGCCGAGCCGGCGCGACGTGCGCGCGCAGTCGAATGTCGTGAAGCCGCCGCCGATCACCACGACCCGGCTGTGCTTGCCCACCGGTACGGGATCGCCCTCGGCATTCTGGCGCAGGTAGTTGATGGCCTCGATTACGCCGGGCAGCTCCTCGCCCGGGATGCGCAGCTCGTTCGAGCGCCACGCGCCGATCCCGAGGAACACCGCGTCGTAGCCGCGCGCGAGCAGATCCTCGACGCTGAAGTCCCGGCCGAGCATCATCCCGCCGCGGAACTCGGTGTCGCGCAGCTGCCATACCGAATTCAGCTCCTTGTCGAGCTTGACCTTCGGCAGGCGGTACTCGGGGATGCCGTAGCGGAGCATCCCGCCCTGCTTGTCCTGCATGTCGAACACGGTGACCGCGTGACCCTTCAGCGCCGCGTAGTACGCCGCCGTGAGGCCGGCCGGGCCCGCGCCCACGACCGCGACCCGCTTGCCCGTGGCCGCGGCCTGCGGGAACGGCGTCGGCGCCTGGTCCATCTCCATGACCATCTCGCCCGTGTAGCCGTGGCACTCGCAGATCGCGATCTCCTCCTCCACGAGCCCGCGGCGGCACACCTCCTGGCAGGGTCGCGGGCAGACGAGGCCGAGCGCGTACGGGAACGGCAGCACCTCCTTCACCAGGCGAGCCGCCTCGACGTGCTGGCCCTTCGCCATGAGGTCGAGGTAGCCCGGGATGTCGATGTGCGTGGGGCACCCGATCTGGCAAGGCGGCATGCAGTACGCGTTGTGGTCAGACAGGATGTATTCGAGGTTCTGTTTGCGCATGGCGAAGAGCCCGTCGCTCGCGGCGGTGATCTTCATCCCGGCCTCGACCGACAGATGGCACGACGGCAGTGGCCGGTCGTAGCCCTCGATCTCCACCAGGCACATGCGGCAGGCGGCCGCCGGGGCGAGCTTCTCGTCATCGCAGAGCGTCGGCACATCGAAGCCAGCGCGCTGCGCGGCGCGGAGGATCGTCTCGCCCTCTACCGCCGTGACGTCCTGACCGTCGATGGTGATGGTGACCGTCGGCTGGCCCGACGGGATGTCGCCCTTGTGCGAGATCGTCGGCGTCTGCGACTCCGCCGGCTGCATATAACGCTCGAGCAAGCTCATGTGATCACTCGGCTCGGCCTGCGGGCCTCGCCGTGGCCTCCGGCCGGATGGTTCTCGCCCGGCGCGGCGAAGCCGCGCCGTGCTCGTTCTTGCATCTGCCGCATCGTACGAAGGATTTGATCTGGTTTCAGCGGTGCGGGCGGTGTGCGGGAAGCGAAGCCTCCTCCAAGCTTGTTCACGGTTGGGCCATCGTCTCGTAGCGGCGTGCGCGCAGCGGCGTGCAGGTGCCGACCGGGCAGCGCTGCTCCTCGATGTGGGCGCGGTAGTCGTCGGGGAACTCGGCCATCGTCGTGCGGAGGATCGAAGGCGCGGTGATGCCGAAGCCGCACATAGAGAACTCGCGCATGTGGTCGCCGAGCTCGGTCAGCCAGGGCAGGTCCTCCGGCCGGCCCAGCTCGGAGGTGATCCCGTCGAGGATGCCCTGGACCCTCTTCGTGCCCACGCGACACGGAACGCAGATCGCGCAGGTCTCACGGGCGAGATACGCGAACAGCTTGGCGGCTTCGCGGACGATGCAAGCGTCCGCCGGGATCGCCCGCACCTGCGCCGACCCGAGGTGCGTCCCCGCGTCCTTCAGTTCCTCGTAGCCCAGCGGCGTCTCGGTGTGGCGGACGCCGAGGATGCCTCCGGTGGGTCCGCCCACGTGGATGCCCTTCAGCGTCACCGCGGGGCCGCCCGCCATGTCGAGCAGGTCCCCGAGCCTGGTCCCGAAGGGCACCTCGTGGACTCCGGGGTTCGCCACGGCACCGGTCACCGACACGAGCTTCGTGCCGGGAGCCGACGCGGTCCCGGCCCCGCGGAACGCGTCCGGCCCCTCATTCACGATGAATGGCAGCGCAGCGATCGTCTCCGCGCTCGAGATCAGGGTGGGCCGCAGTAGCAGCCCCTGCTGCGCCGGCCAGGGAGGGCGCTGGCGCGCCATCGCGCGGCGTGACTCGAGGACCGCGAGCAGCGCGGTCTCCTCGCCGCCCATGAACGTGCCTGGTCCGAGCGCCGTGGTGATGAGGCCATCCGCTGTCCCGGATCCGGCCGCCCCGTCCGCGGCCGCGCGCGCTTCGGTCGCCTCCGGGTGCAGGTACAGGTAGGCCGTTTCGGCGCCGACCGCGTGCGCCGCGATCGCCATGCCCGCGCGGACGAGCTCGACGTTGCGCGCGACGAGCGTCCGCGCCAGCGGGCTGCCGGGGTCGCCGTCGTACGCGTTCGCGACGACATACGCGCCGCCGTTCGCCGCATTCGTGCGCGTGGCCGCCATCTTCAGCGCGGTCGACTGGCCGGCACCGCCGCGCCCGCGCAGACCCGCGCGTTCGACGAGCGCGATGACGTCACCCGGATCCATCGAACGGGCGCGCTCGACCGCGTCTCCGGCCGCATATTCGAGCAGCCGGAACGCGGGATCAGCCGGCAAAGGCAGGTTCCATCACGTGGTGGACCTCGTCCTCGCGCAGCCGGTCGTGCGAGGGCGCCGGCGACAGCGGCGGCCACGCGCCCGCGATCCCGAGGTCGCCGGTGTAGCGGCGCACGCCGCGCGGCACCGCCGTCCCCTGTCCCTCGGGCGCGCCGCGGAAGTTCGGCAGCAGCGAGGCGGTGGTGTACACGTGCGTCATCGGCACGCCGAATTCGGCGGCGATCAGCTCGGCCGCTCCCCACGGCAGGTAGCCGTACGCGGTGTGCGTCTGGTAAAGCACGCGCGTCAGTCGGTCGAGGCCGGCGGGAACGTCCGCGAGGATCTTGCGCACCGGCGCGAGATCCAGGCTCTGCCGCTCTTCCTCGTGCGGGATCGTCGTGACCGCGGTCGAGAGTGGCCGGCGGTCGCCGTAGGGCGCTGCCTGCACCATCCGGATGCGGTAGTAAGACGAGCGCGGCGCGAACGGCGGCCGCTTGCGGAAGCCGTTGCGGAAGGTGTAGGAGATCGAGATCGCCCGGGGCGGACACGCCTTCTCGCACATGAGGCACGACTCGCACTTGAAGATGCTGGTCTCGGGCTCGAGGAGCAACGCGATCAGGCCGCGGCTGCGCTCCGGCAACTCGCGTTTCTCGTACGGGTAGCGCCTCGTGACGCTGCGCGGCTTCACGATGTGATTCAGCGTGCGTGCGAGGCCGCCGAGGATGCCCTTCACTACCTGCCCCGACCCATCTCGCGGCTACGCCCGAGACAGCTCATGGCTGGTCGTGTTCCCTCGCACCGGCGGAGCCGTCGCTCGCTCATCTATCCACTTCCCCGAGCACGATGTCGATCGAGCCGAGGATCGCTACGACGTCTGCTACGAGCCTGCCCTTCAGGAGCCAGGGCAGGATCTGTAGATTCACGAACGAGGCGCCGCGCATCTTCGCGCGGTACGGGTTCGGGCTGGTGCCGTCGCTGATCATGTAGAAGCCGACCTCCCCCTTGGCACCCTCCACCGTGTAGTACGCCTCGCCCTTGGGGCACTTCCAGACGTATCCGAGGCGGGCGCGCACCGAGCCGCCCGGGAGATTCTCAATGCACTCCCGAATGAGGTCGATGGCGAGCCGCATCTCTCCGAGGCGCACCTTGTATCGAGCGTACGCGTCGCCCTCCGGACGGATCACCGGCTTCATCGACTCGAGTTCGGGGTAGATCGAGTACGGCCGGAAGGTCCGCATGTCCATGTCGACACCGGACGCGCGGATCATCGGGCCGGACACGCCGTAGCTGAGCCCGACCGCGGCTGGGATGTGCCCGACCCCCACGGTGCGCGCGAGAAAGATCTCGTTGCTTTCGAAGAGCTCGACGTAGTCGGTCTCGATGTGCTGCTCGTAGCGGTCGAGGAAGCGTGAGAGCTTCGAGAGCCATCCCACGGGAAGGTCGTACAGGACGCCGCCGGGACGGAAGAAGTTGTGGTTCATCCGAGAGCCGCACAACTCCTCGATCAGGTCGAGGATCTCCTCACGGTCGCGGAAGCAGTAGAGCATCGGGCTGGTCGCGCCGACGTCGAGCCCGTACGTGCCTAGCCAGACGAGGTGCGATGCGCAGCGGCTCATCTCATCGACGATCACGCGGATGTACTCGGCACGCCGCGGGACGTCGATGGCCCCGATCGCCTCTGCGGCGCCGCAGTACGCGTGCTCGTTCAGCATCGCCGCGACGTAATCGGACTGGTCGGCATACCGCGGTCCCTGGTGATAGGTGCGCCACTCAAAGATCTTCTCGAGCCCGCGGTGCAGGTAGCCGACGACGGGCGTGCACTCGACGACCTTCTCGCCAGAGAGACGGAGCACGAGCCTCAGCACGCCGTGCGTCGAAGGATGTTGCGGGCCGAGGTTGAGGATCAGTTCCTCGGTCTCGATCCCCTCGTCGCTCTCGATGGTCGGCTGGATGGCGTCGTCCGCCTTCTGCGCCTGGCGGAGCTCCGCCTCGGTCGTGCTCACGCCCTAGCCGCCATGATCAATCTGGCCGGCTGCGCCGCCAGACAGCTCATGGCTGGTCGACCTCGCGTCACGGCGGAGCCGCTCCTCGCTCACGACTAGCCGCCTTTGTTCGATCTGGCCGGCTGCGCCGCCAGACAGCTCATGGCTGCTCGAGCTCGCTCGTCACGGCGGAGCCGCTCCTCGCTCACGCCTAGCCGCCTTTGTTGATCTTCTCGCGCAGGCGGAGGACTCCCTCGAGCAGCGCTTCGGGGCGTGGCGGACAGCCCGGGACGTAGACATCGACGGGCACCACCGTGTCCACGCCCTGAAGGGTGGCGTAACTGTCCCAGAACTCGCCGCCGGACGAAGCGCAGTTACCCATCGCGATCACCCACTTCGGCTCGGGCATCTGCTCGTACAGCCGGCGCAGCCGGGGCGCCATCTTGTGGGTCACCGTGCCGGCGACGATCATCACGTCGGCCTGGCGGGGACTCGAGCGGAAGACCTCGGCACCGAAGCGCGCGATGTCGTGGTGCGACGCCGCGGCCGCCATCATCTCGATCGCGCAGCACGCCAGGCCGTACCCGAGAGGCCACGGGCTCCGCGAGCGCGCCCAGTTCACGAGGTTGTTGACCGTCGTGAACACGATGTTGTCCTCGCCGGGAAGCCCGCCGTGCGGGCGGTCGGTCTCGTCGGCCGTGCCGAGCCCGACCTGTGTCGTCAGCGGACGGCGCTGGATGACGTCTTCCTCGAACGAGATGGGTGCCGATTTGATCTTTTCGTCGACGGCCATGGGTCAAGTTTACGGCGCTTTCAACCGGTTTGCCCGTTCCACGAGCTCCACCAACGCGTCGTGCAGACCGGGGCCGCTGGCCACGATGCCGGCGAGACCCGACCGGACGCCCGGCACCTCCGTGACGCGGCCGCCGGCCTCGCGGACGAGGAGGGCGCCCGCGGCCCAATCCCAGGGGTTCACGACGAGCTCGACGTACGCGTCCGTCCGTCCCGCGGCGACCCATGCGAGGTCGAGAGCGGCGGAGCCGGCGCGGCGGATGTCCCGCACATGTCCGATCATCGAAGCGACGCGGCGCGCCTGCAGCGCGCGCTCGGCGGCGACGTATGAGAACCCCGTGCTGACCAGGGCGGCGGCTGGGTCCTCCAGCGCCGTGCAGCCGAGGCGGCGACCGGCCAGGTGGGCGCCTTCGCCGCGGGCTCCGACGAACGCCTCGTCGCGCAGCGGGTCGTACACGACCCCGGCGAGGGCGCCCTCGGCGTCGAGGCACGCGACGCTGACGGCCCACTGCGGGTAGCGGTACAGGAAGTTGACGGTCCCATCGAGCGGGTCCACGAGCCAGCGCAGGCCGCTGGCGCCCTCGACTGCCGCGCCTTCCTCGCCGACGATCGCATCGTCCGGCCGCGCCGCATGGATCACATCGACGATCGTGCGCTCCGCTTCCCGGTCCGCATCGGACACGGGGTCGGTCGCGCTCGACTTCGCGCCTATTCCACGGACGGTGCCCTTGGAGTGCGCGAGGAGCACGGTCCCTGCGGCACGGGCCGCGCGCTCGGCGAGCATCGCGAGGGCGCTCTCCGTCACTGCTGGACGATCCGGCCCTCGACCTTCGGGTCGACCGGCGAGTGCCCCTGCATGTACGCGGCGACCGCGTCGACATCGATGTCGCCGTAGATGACGTTCGTGCCGGCCTTGAATTCGGTGTGATCGTCGCCGCCCAGCAGCAGGTAGTCGATGGTCACGACGTGGTACACGCGCGCGGGGTCGAGCGGCGCACCAGCGATGGACGCAGACGAGACGCGCTGACCAGCGGGGGCGCTGAAGCGGTATGCCCACTGGCCACCGGCGATATGGAGGCGGCCGGCCGATCCCGAGGCGGCCTCGAGCACCGCGCGGACCTGCTGACCAGTGAGGTCGACGTTCACGAGGACGTTTCCGAAGGGCAGCACCTGGAAGAGTTGTCCGTACGTGATCTGTCCCGCCGGCAGGGGCGCACGCACCCCGGCCATGTTGTAGAACGCGATGTCGCTTTTCCAGTTCTGCTGCCGTCCGTACTCGAGGAGCGCGTCCGTGATCAAGTTGCCGAGGCCGCACTCCGCCCTCGGAGCGTCGAGCGCCGAAGCTGTCCGTCCGACGACTCGCTGCGTGTATTTCGCGGCAGCATCCCGCCGCTCGGCGACGATGGCGGCGATCGCGCTGCTGTCGGCATCGACCGAGGCTCCGCCGGTCACGGGAATGAGCTCGTCGCTGCGCGTCGGTGCCGCGGTGATGCGCTTCGACGCGGGGTCGATCACCAGCTCGAGGTGCCCAAGATTCATGCTGTACGCCCCGGTCTGCACGATGATCGTCTTTCCCACGGTGACGCCGGCGCGCAGCGCGGTGTGCGAGTGGGCGCCAACGATGACGTCGATGCCGGGCACATCCTGGGCGAGCTGCCGATCCTCGTCGACCCCGATGTGCGTCGTGACCACGACCAGGTCGGCGGCCCGACGGAGCTCGGGCAGGTATCGCCGCACCGTGTCGGCGGCGGGCAGGAAGCGCAGGCCGCCGACGCTCGTGGCCTTGACGATCGACGCCGAGCCTGGATTGGTGATACCGAGGACCGCGACCTTCGCCAAGCCCAGGTCCTTGACGACGTACGGGCGGAGGTAGGGCGGGATATTGCCGCCCGCGTCGAGCACGTTGGCGGCGAGGAACGGGAACGAGGCTTCTGCCGCGCGGCTCTGCAGCTCGTTCTGGCCCCAGTCGAAGTCGTGGTTCCCGACAGCCTGCGCGTCGTACCGCAGCAGCGACATGATGCGGGTGATCGCGCCGCCGTGGTTCTCGTTCGATATGAAGGTGCCCTGCCACGCATCGCCCCCGTCGAGCAGCAGTGTCCGTTCGGGTGCGCGGGCGCGCTGCCGCTGCACGAGCGATCCGAGCGCGACGAGTCCGCCCTGGGTGAACGACCCGCTCCCGCCCTGGACGGTCTGGTTGATGTCCATGTGCCCGTGGATGTCGTTCGTATGAAGGATCTGGATACGGTCGGCCGCGAGCGGGCCGCCCTCCGCCGCCGGCGATGTCGCGCCTGGCGAGGCCTGGCCCGGCTGGCAGGCCACGGCCGCGATGGCCATGACGAGCGCGAGGAAGAAGAGTGGTCCTTGACCGCCGGGGCGCCCCATCCTGATCCTCCGATCGGCCCTCTCTTGCGCTTCACGACGCCAGGGGTGCTACGCGGTCCGCACCTGGCCGCCCTCCGCCTCGTGCGCCCGGTACTGGAGCTCGTAGAGCCGGTGATACACGCCGCGGCTGGCGAGAAGGTCGCGATGGGTGCCCATCTCAACGACGCGGCCCTTGTGGAGGACGATGATGCGGTCGACGTTCTGGATCGTCGACAGGCGATGGGCGATGATGATCGACGTCCGCCCCACCATCAGCTTTTTGAGCGCGTCCTGGATCAGGTGCTCCGTCTCGGTGTCGACGGATGAGGTCGCCTCGTCCAGGACCAGCATGATCTCCGGGTTGAACGCGATCGCCCTCGCGAAGGCCAGCAATTGCTTCTGCCCGACCGACAGCGTCGATCCGCGTTCCGTGACCACCGTGTCGTAGCCGTCGCGGAGGCGCTCGATGAAGGCGTGCGCGTTCACGAAGCGCGCCGCCGCGCGGACCTGGTCGTCCGTGATCGAGGTCTCGTTCAGCCGGATGTTCGAGGCGATCGTCCCGGCGAATATGAACGGGTCCTGGAGCACGACGCCGACGTGCCGGCGGACATCTTTCTGCGCGAGGTGCCTCAGGTCGACGCCGTCGAGGAGGATCCGGCCCCGCTGGACGTCGTAGAACCGGGAGATGAGGCTGATGATCGAGGTCTTCCCCGCCCCCGTGGCGCCGACGATCGCGACGCTCTCGCCGGCACCGATGCGGAAGCTCACGTCCCGCAGCACCCAGTCGCCTTCGTTGTACGCGAACGAGACGTCGTCGAACACGATCTCGCCGCGGACGTGCGTGAGCTCGACCGGCGCGGCAGGGTCGACGATCGTGGCCGGTGTGTCCATGAGGCGGAAGACTCGCTCGGACGACGCCATGGCCGCCTGCATGATGTTGTACTTCTCCGAGAGGTCGAGGATGGGGCGGAAGAACTGTTCGACGAGCTGCCAGAAGGCGAGCAGCGTCCCGATGGTCATCTCGCCGCCGAGGACCCAGTACGCGCCGGCGATGAAGAGGGTGGCCGACGTCCCGGCGCGCGTGAAGTTCACCAGAGGCTGGAAGATGCTCGAGGCACGCACCGCGCCCTGGTTCGCCTTCAGGAGGTCGCTGTTGAGCTCGTCGAACGCGTCGAGCGCCTTCCGCTCGCGGGTGAACAGCTGGACGATGCCCATGCCGCTCAGGTTCTCGTTGAGGTAGGCGTTCACGCGCGCGAGCCGGATGCGCACCGCCCGGAATGAGTCGCGCATCATTCCGCGGAAGTACGCGGTCAGCAGGACCAGCACCGGCAACGACAGGAAGCAGACCAGCGCCAAGCGCGCGTCTAGGAAGACCATCGCGATCGAGACGCCGAGGATCATGAGGATGTCGCCGAAGATCGCGACCACACCGCGCTGGACCAGGTCCGTCAGCGCATCGATGTCGTTCGTGATGCGGGTCATCAGCCGGCCGACCGGGTTCTTGTCGAAGAAGGACAGTGACAGGTACTGGAGGTGCCGGAACAGCTGGAGCCGCAGGTCGAGCATCGCGTGCTGGCCGACCCACGTGGCCAGCAGCGTCTGGCCGAACCGCAGCCCCGCCGCGGCCGCGAGCACGAACAGGTAGATCCCGCCGAGCAGCGCCAAACGCTGGATCGCGTCGTCGCCGGTGATCTGTCGCTGGACGGCCGGCGCGATCGCGCTGTCGATGATGAACTTGGCGATGATCGGCGGCGCGATCTGCGAGACCGACAGAAGCAGGAGCATGACGAGCGACAGGATCGTCAACCCGCGGTAGGGCCGCAGGTAGGCGATCAGCCGCCGCGTGAGCCGGGCGTCGTAAGCCTTCCCGAGGATCTCGTCCTCCTGGAAGAACTCCGAGCCGCCGCCTCCGCCACCACCGCCCACTCCCGGTCCGACCGCCATCAGAGGTCGCCGCGCATGTCGTCGGACGGACGCGGCCCCCTGTTTCCGGGTGACGGAGCCGGGGCGTCGCGCTGGTCCCGTACCCGCCGCTCGTGCTGCTCTTGCTCCTCGTCGACCTCGAGTTCCTCCTCGAGAAGCTGACGGCGGTACATCTGCGCGTACATCCCGCCTCGCTCGAGGAGCGCGCGGTGCGTCCCGCGCTCCGCGACGCGGCCGTCGTCGAGCACGAGGATCTCGTCCGCGTCCTTCACCGTCGAGATGCGGTGCGCGACGACGATGCTGGTGCGCTCGCGCATGACGCCGCGCAGCCTGCGGAGGATCTCCGCCTCGGTGTACGTGTCGACCGCCGAGAGCGCGTCGTCGAGGATCAGGATCCGCGGGTCCTTCGCGACAGCACGCGCGATCGCCGCCCGCTGCTTCTGCCCGCCGGAAAGCGTGACGCCGCGTTCGCCGATCATCGTGTCGTATCGCGCGGGAAAGTCCTCCACATCCTTGTTGAGCTGCGAGACGTCGCCGGCCCACTCGAGCCGGTCCTTCGTCAAGGCGTCCTCCGTCCCGAACCCGACGTTCTCGCGCAGCGGCACCGAGAACAGGAACGTCTCCTGGGGGACGTACCCGACCGCGCGCCGCAGCTGGCGCAGCGGATACCGCTGGACGTTCACGCCGTCGATGAGGATCTCGCCCTGCTGCGCGTCGTACATCCGCGGGATCAGGTTCACGAGCGTGGACTTGCCCGACCCGGTGTGGCCCACGATCGCCAGCGACCCGCCGGCGGGGACCTTGAACGAGATGTCGCGCAGCACGATCGCCTGGCCGTAGGCGAACGCGACGCCGCGGAATTCGACCTCACCCTTGATCGGGACCGTGACGGCGTCGAGCGGATCGGCGATCGCCGGCCGCGCGTCGAAGATCTCTTGCAGGCGCCGGAGCGACGCCCAGCCCTGCTGGAACTGATTCGTAACGTCGCCGAGGGCGATCATCGGCCACGAGAGCAGGTACAGGTAGGCCACGAACTGGATCAGCTGCCCGATGGACAGCGTGCCGCGTATGGCATCCTGCCCGCCGACGTAGAGGGTGACGAGTACCGCCACACCGAGGATGAACGCCATCGCCGGCCAGATCAGGCCGTTCATCTTCGCGAGGTCGAGGGCGCGGTCGACGTACTCCTCGTTCACCTTGGCGAACGAGCCGATCTCCTCGTCCTCTTGGGAGAAGGCCTTGATCACCCTGATGCCCGAAAAGTTCTCCTGGGCCTTCGTCGACAGGTCCCCGAACTTGGCCTGGAGCTGCTCGAATCTGCGGCTGACGCGGCGTCCGATGAACCAGAAGCTGATCGATGCGGTGGGCATCAATAGGAGCGAGAGCACCGTGAGCTTCACGCTCACCGACAGCATCGAGGCCACCGTAAAGACGAGGATGAGCGACGTGGACGCCAGCATCAGGATGCCGAACCCGGTCATCTGGCGGACCGCAGTGAGGTCATTTGTCAGCCGCGCCATGAGGTCGCCGATCCGCTGCTGCTGGAAGTAGCCGACGTGCAGGCGCTGGAGGTGCGCCAAGAGGTCGCCGCGCACCGCGTACTCGAGCCGGCGGGACGTATCGATGATCTGGTATCGCCCGAGACCGCGCACCAGGTTCTCGAACGCCGAAAGGCCCACCATCGTCAGCGCCAGCCGAACGATCGCATCGAAAGACGACCCCTGGTTCACTTCGTCGACGATGGCCCCGATGAGGCGTGGCGGTATGACGGCCACGAAGCTCGCACAGCCGACGGCGATCAGACCGACAAGGAGCTTGCGCTTGTGCTGGCCGAGGTAGTGGAAGAAGGTCGCTCGGGACGAGCCCACTCGGCATCAGTTTAGAACAACGCTTCCGTATCGCGCGACACACTGCGGCGTGCGCCGCGCGGCAGACGGGATGCTCGTGGCGACGTGGTCCCGCGACCGCTTTCCGCGCGCGACATGACGGTTCCGACTACTCGGTCACCGTCACCTTCGGCGCGTACGCGGTCGCGGCCCGGCGCGCCCACGACCACACCCCCAGCACGAGCGCCGCCGCTCCCACGAACACGGGTGCCACGCCGTACAGGTCCGCGATCGGTCCGACGATAAGGAGCGGGAAGAGGCTGAAGACGGACACCAGCATGTTGAGCATCCCGAAGACGCGGCCGCGGATGTCGTCTCGCAGCTCTTCCTGGAGGAGCGTCATCGACGGCACCGTGATGAACGCGTAGCCGACCCCGAACACGAAGGCGATCAATGACACGAGGCCGACGAAGAACGGGAAGGCGGCGCCGAGCTCGCCGGCGGCCGCGCGGTGGAACAGCTCGGACACCGGTCGCGCCGCCGCGAGGAGCACCAGCGCTCCCGCGATGATGAGCATGCCGAACGAGATCGCACGCGCGCGCCCGAAGCGCCGGCTGACGATGTTGAGGATGCCGAGGCCCGCGACGACGCCGATCCCCGCCGGCGCAACGAGAACGACGACGTTGCGCTCCTCGAAGCCGAGGACCTCGCGCACGAAGCCTGGCGCCAGCGCTCCCGCCACCGCGACCAGCGTGTACGTGAGGGCGATGTGCACCAGGGCGCTGACGACCAGCGGTACGGAGCGGAGGTACCGGAATGCCTCAGCGGCTCCCCGGACCACCTGACCGAAGGCCTCCCCGGCGACGTCGCGACTCATGTGCCGCTGCGCCGGCCCTGAGTTCGGCAGGGTGATACAGAGGACCGCCGCGCCGCCGAACATCGCGGCCACGATCGCGAACAGCGCCTGAAAACCGACCAGCGCGATCGCGATCGGGGCGAGGATGATGAACCCCACAAGGAACGCGCCGTTGAAGGTGAACGTGAACAGCGAGTTCGCGACCAACAGGTCCCGCCGGCGCACGATCGCGGGGATCGTGGCGGACTCAGCGGGCACGAAGAAGACCGTGACCGACGCGACGAGGGCGTTCACGAGATACGCCGTGACCACCGTCTCGCCGAACAACAAGGGAGTCACGGCGACCGCCCGGAGCGCGTTGGTGACGACGAGGACGCGCTTGCGATCGCTGCGGTCGACGATGACCCCGGCGAAGATGCCGAACGCGACGGCGGGAACGATCGACAGGAGGATGAGGATCGACGACGAGGTGTTCGATTTGGTCAGCTGCGCGACGAGCACGATGAGGGCGAAGGTCGTCGCGTTGGCGGCGACCTGAGAAAGGATCTGCGCCCCCCAGAGGGCCATGAACACGCCGTTGCGGAGGAGGCCGCGCTCCCCCGTCACGCCACCCTGCACGCCCGGCTACTCCGCGGGCGCTAGCGGCCCGCGTTCCACGAACCGCTTGATGTCGCGCTCCGCGACGCTCCGCGCGATCAGGACCCGCCGATCACACGTCAGGCACCGCAGGCCGATATCAGCACCGAGCCGCACGATCCGCCAGGTCTCGCCACCGCAGGGATGCGCCTTGCGCAGCACGACGACGTCATCGAGATAGAGCGGGATGGGGGGTCGTGGCACCGACGGAGTTTACCGGCGGTCATCCGCCGGGATACCAGCGAGAATGGCCTCATCACCGGCGAACGACGCACGATTTGCAGGCCGAAGCCGCGCCACCCGATCGTCGTGGCAGTGGCTCTGGTCGTCGCGTGCGTCATCGCCGCGTGCGCTCCGACGCCGCTCGTGGGCCAGGCGCTGCCATCCTCGGCGGCACCCGACTTCGCCTTGATCGACGGCCCCACGGGCGCGACCGTGACGCTGGAGTCGCTTCGCGGCAAGGTCGTCGTGCTGACGTTCCTGTACACGAATTGCCCCGACGTCTGCCCCCTGACGGCAGAAAAGTTCCGGACGGCTCGCGACGCGCTCGGTGACGCCGCCAAAGGCGTAGCCTTCGTCGCGGTAAGCGTGGATCCGGCGCGCGATACGCCTGACGCCACGCGGCGGTTCGCGGAGGTTCATGGCCTGCAAGGCTCGCTGCGTTACCTCATCGGCGGCCGGGCCCAGCTCGCGAAGGTGTGGACGGACTACGGCGTGGCGCAATACGACGGCGCGTCGTCGGTCGGGCATACCGACGCGATCTATCTCATCGACAGGAGTGGACGCACTCGCGTCCTCATCCACAGCGACGTCGCTCCTGACGGGCTCACCGCGGATCTGCGCGCGCTGGCCGCCGAGAAGTAGTGGGCCGCTACCGAGCGGCCCTCGCCGGCAGATCGAGCGCGACTTCCTTCGTCGTCGCGAATCGCGTGCGCGGGTAGATCAGCGCGAACTGCCCGACGATCCCTCCGGTCCGGGTGATCGCGACGTGGAGCACGTCCTGGGCGCCGATGGCCCTGACGACCCACGGTCCGGGGAGAAGGCCGCCGTCGACGACGAGGGAACCGCCCGGCCCGCTGGCGAACCAGGTCCGCGGGCCGACGCGGGCGCCGTCGACGGCGATCGCCTCGGCGCCCGCATTTCGCAGCTCGTTCACGAGATCGGCGAGAGCGCGGTCGTCGAACGGCCCATCGATGGACACAGCGATACCGGGTCCTCGCACGGGCGATTGAGCGGTGAGCACGCGCAGCTGCGAGAGTTGCCGCTGGCTCTCGGTCAACGACCCTCGCCCGCTGGCCACTGACTCCTCCGCCGCCTGCACGCGAAGCCGGAGGTCGAAGATCTCGTCGCGGAGCGAGTTGTTGCGATCCGAGAGATTCGCGATCAGCGTCGCGAGCGACGACGGGGTCTCCTGCTGGAGGCTTCGCGAATACACGTCCTGCGACCGGAATTGCGTCACGCTGAGCATGCCGAGGAACAGCGCCACGAGCGACACCGCCAGTGCGCCGCCGGGCCGCCTCACGGATCGGTCACCGAGGGGTCGCGAAACGGACCGTCGAGGTGCCGTCGTACGCGGGCGCGGTCAAGGCGGCCGCGCGGGTGACGCGAAAGTCGAGGCTGCCGTCCTCGCGACGCTGCTTGATGTCCCGGAGCTGAGCCGGATCGTCGAACGCGCCCGCGAGATCGTTCTGGGGGCCGATCGCGATGATGTTGAACGGTGGAGACTTCAGGGTGCCGTTCACGATCACGGTGCCGCCGACGCAATACGCGCTCGAGCTCGCGACCATCCTCTCCCCGTTGACCGACACTGCCTGAGCGGCCGCGCGCCACGCGGCATTGACGATGTCGATGACGTCCGTCGCGT
>JBHEML010000040.1:0-19178 GCA_046262615.1 Candidatus Limnocylindria bacterium
GTGGTGGACCCTCGATCAGGGGGGTCCGCTGCCGGCCAAGCCGGTCCAATTGACGTTCGACGACGGCTACGCCGACGCGTGGTCGGTCGTGCTCCCGATGCTCCGGCAGTACGGCTTCGTCGGCACGTTCTTCGTCACGGTGAACCTCATCGGCCGGCCGGGGTACCTGACGCGCGAACAGGTGCGAGAGCTCAGCGACGCGGGGATGGACGTGCAGTCCCACGCCATGGACCACGTGAGCATGGCGGCGCTCTCCGCGGCGCAGCAGCGCTACCAGATGTGCACCGCACGGAGCTTTCTCGGCGCGTGGACGGGCACCGACGTCCGCCACTTCGCGTACCCGTCGGGGGACTACAACGCCGATTCCTTCGGAGCGCTCGCGGCGTGCGGCTACCTCTCCGCGTACAAGAAGGCGGGCGGGTCATTCCAGTCGCAGGGCGCGATGTACCTGCTCCAGCGGGCACGCGTCCGCGGACAGCAGGGCGTCGGCGCGATCCTGCTCGCGCTCCAGGGGTAGGTTCGGAGCCGCCGCAGACCGCTCGGGCACGCATCGTGGGACGCCGACGATCGCCTGACCTGGTCGCGAGCGACCATCGCTAGATCTCCTTCGGGACCTCGACCGGCGACGACCAACCCCACTCCCAGCGCGCGAGCTCCTCGATCAGCGCGTGGTTCGTGAGGTCCAGGTAAATGGGGGTGACGCTGATCTTGCCCTCGCGTACCGCCGCGACGTCCGTGCCCGCCTCCGCCTCATCGCTCACGGCCGGGCCGCCGACCCAGTAGTACGGGTTTCCGTACGGGTCCAGGCGCTCCGTGAGCTGGTCGTGGTAGTTGCGCCGACCGAGGCGGGTCACCTCGACGCCGGTGATCCGCTCCCGAGGCAGCGCGGGCACGTTCACGTTGAGCAGCGCGTCGGCGGCGAATCCGCGCTCCAGGATGTTCGCCGCGATGAGCGCCGCGAACGACGCCGCGGGGCCGAAATCGAGATCGGTCCCGAAAGAGCCGATGGAGATCGCGATCGAAGGAACGTTCGACAGCAGGCCCTCCATGGCGGCGGCGACCGTCCCCGAGTACGTGATGTCGTCGCCGAGGTTCGGCCCGCGGTTGATCCCGCTCACGACGAGGTCGGGCTTGTGTCGCAGGAACCCGAGCACCGCGAGGCGGACGCAGTCCGTCGGCGAGCCGTCTGTCATGTAAGCGGCGTGGCCCGTCCGTAACCGCATGGGCCGGCATCGCAGCGGGCGGAACAACGTGATGCTGTGGCTCGCCCCGCTCCAATTGATCTCGGGAGCGATGATGTGCACGTCCCCGAGATCCGCGAGCGCATCGGCGAGCGCGGGGATCGCATCGGATCCGATCCCGTCGTCGTTCGTCACGAGGATCTGCTTTCTCACCGCGAGGCGGCGGCCTCGCTCTCCTTGACCCGCGCCGCGGCAGCGTTCGCCTCGGCAGCGGCCTGCGCGGCCCGATCGGCTTTCTCTTTCGCGTCGGCGACGGCCGCCTCGGCGTCGAGGATCAGCGACGACGCCTGGGTGCGCGCACGCCGCCCCTGTGCGATCTCGACGAGGTACCGCAGGAACGTGTTGATGACGCCGGCGATCGGCATCGCGAGCAGCACGCCCCAGAAGCCGGCGAGGTGCGAACCGAGCAGCAGCGCGAGGAATACGAACAGCGGATGGATACCGATGCTCCGCGAGAGGATGCGGGGGCCGAGGACGTTCAGCACGACCTGCTGGAGGGCGATGGAGAGGAGGAACACCCACAGCAGCCTGTCGGGGGCGCCGAACAGCGTGACGGCGAGCATGGCCAGCATCGCGATGATCGGACCGAAGAACGGGATGATGACCGTCACCCCGGACACCAGCGCGAGCACTCCGGCGAACGGCACGCCAAGCGTCGCCAGGATCAGAAGCGTCGCGACACCGTAGATGAGGCCCAGCAGCAGCGAGCCACGGATGAACCCGCCGAACGACCTGTCCGCGCTCTGACGCAGCAGCTCGGCCTCGCTGCGCAGCTCCTCCGACAGCAGTCCGGTCAGCTCGTGCCACAGCGCGTCGCCGTCGATGAGCATGATGAACGCGATGATCAACACGAGCGTGATGTTGAACAGCAGCCCCGCGGTCGCGGTCGCGACACCGAGCGCGTCCGCCGCGAAGCCGGCGAGCGTGTCGGCGAGGCGCTGCGGCACGGCCCCGTAGATCTGCACGAGGTCCACGCGGATCCCGACGCCCTGCAGCGCGTCCTGCAGCTGCGACACGGTCTGGGCGGCGCTCACGCCGTACGCGGGGCCGCGCTGCACGAGCGCGGTCAGCTGCACCACGAGGGCGGGTATGGCTAGCGCGAGCGCGCCCGCGAGGACGACAGCGATGCCGAGGTACACGATCAGCACCGCGCCGGCGCGGTTGAGCGGCGTTCGCTCGTCGATGCGGTTCACGAGCGGCGCGAGGACATACGAGAAGGCCCACGCGACGATGAAGATCAGGAGGACCTCGCCGATGCGCACGACCGCGTCCCACAGCTCGGCTGTGACGCGGAGCGCGACGTACACGATGAGCAGAATGACGAGCGCGGTGACGAGCTGGCGCTCGCGCGCGCTCACCTTCACCGTCTGGGGACTCTCACGGCCTCATGGTAGTGACCGGTCGTAGCATTCCGGCGGTGGGCCTGCAGCCGTCTTTGATCGACCGCTACGCACACCACCTTCCCGTCACTGCGGGCACGCCGCGCCTGACGCTCGGCGAGGGTTCGACCCCGCTGGTGCGAGCCGCCGCCCTCGAGCGAGAGACCGGGATCGCCGAGGTCTGGCTGAAGGTCGAAGGCGCGAACCCCACAGGCTCCTTCAAGGACCGGGGCATGGTGGTGGCGGTCGCCAAGGCGCTCGAGGACGGAGCATCGGCCGTCCTTTGCGCGTCGACGGGCAACACCGCCGCATCCGCCGCCGCGTACGCGGCACGCGCCGGGCTGCGCTGCGGGGTGGTGCTGCCCGACGGCCAGGTGACCCTGGGAAAGCTGGTGCAGGCGATCGCGTTCGGCGCGAGGATCATCGCCGTCCGCGGCAACTTCGACGACGCGCTCAGGGTGTCGCGAGAGATCGGCGCGGGGGGCGGGGCGACGCTCGTCAACAGCGTGAATCCGCACCGGATCGACGGACAGAAGACCGCGGCGTTCGAGATCTGCGAGGAGCTGGGCGACGCCCCGGATGCGCTGTGTATCCCGGTCGGGAACGCGGGGAACATCACCGCCTACTGGAAGGGATTCGGGGAGGCGGTCGACGCCGGCTTCGCGACGCGGCGCCCGCGAATGTACGGGTTCCAGGCCGCCGGGGCGGCACCGATCGTCAGCGGCGCCGTGGTCGAGGCTCCGGAGACGATCGCGTCCGCGATCCGCATCGGCAATCCGGCGTCGTGGCAGGGCGCCCTCGACGCGCGCGACGCGTCGGGCGGCGCGATCGACGCTGTCACCGACGACCAGATCCTCGACGCATATCGGTTCGTCGCGCGGTGCGAGGGCGTGTTCTGCGAGCCCGCGAGCGCCGCGGCCGTCGCGGGCCTCCGCGAGCGCGCAGCTCGCGGAGAACTGGGCGGCGCGCGCCGCGTCGTGTGCGTGCTCACCGGCAACGGTTTGAAAGACCCGGAGCGCGCGCGCTCGCTCGCGGGAGCGACGACGGTGGTGGATCCGGACGCGCGGGCGATCGAGAGGCTGCTGCTCGCGTGAGCCGGTGACCGAGCTGCGCGTGCGCGTGCCCGCCACCAGCGCGAACCTGGGCCCCGGCTTCGACTCGTTCGGGGTCGCGCTGCCGCTCCTTGCGGAGTTCGGCCTCCGCGCCGCGCGGACGTGGAGCGTGACGGTGGACGGCGACGGCGATGGCATTCCGACCGGCGAAGACAATCTCTTCGTCGTCGCGGCGCGCGCGGCCGCTAAGGCCGCACGGGCCAGCCTGCCGGCACAGCACGTCACCCAGCGGTCGAGCATTCCGATCGCGCGCGGGCTCGGATCGAGTGCCGCCGCCATCGCCGGGGGAGCTGTCGCGGCCAACGCGCTCCTCGGCGAGCCACTCGACCGGCGCACCGTGCTGCGGATCGCGAGCGAGGTCGAGGGCCACGCCGACAACGTCGCGGCGGCGCTTTACGGCGCCTTCACCGTCGCGCTTCCGACCGCCGACGGGCCGGTGGCGACGCGTTTCGCATTCCCGCGGGCCTGGCGCGTCTGCGTGTTCGTGCCGAAGCGGCCGCTTTCGACAGACAAGGCGCGCGGCGTGCTGCCGGCGCACGTCGCGCGGGCAGACGCCGTGTTCAATCTGGCGCACGCGGCGACTCTCGTGGCCGCGCTGCTGCGCTCCGACGGCGCCCTCCTGTCGCTCGCGATGGTCGATCGGCTGCACCAGACCGCCCGCCTTCGGCTCGTCCCGGGGCTCGAGGAGATCGTGGGCGCAGCGCGCTCCGCCGGGGCATTCGGAGCGGCGCTCTCAGGAGCCGGCCCGACCGTACTCGCCGTCGCCCCGGCGCGGCTGGCGGCCCGTGTGGTCGCCGCGATGGAGGAGGCCGCTGCGACGGCCGGCGTGCACGGGCGCGGGCGTGCCCTGCGGGTGCGCGCGGCTGGGGCGCAGGTGCGCCGGGTGCCGTGAAAGAGATACGGTGGACCGCGGCATGACCATCCGCTCCGCGCTCGTGCTCGCCGCGACCATCCTGGCGGGCTGCGGCGCCACGGGCGCGCCGATCGCCGTCGGGTCGCCGAGCCCATCGACGCCGCCGGCGACCACGCGACCGCCGACGCCCCCGCCGACCGCGACGCCGGCACCGACCGCGGCGCCGGCGACCCCGCTCGTGTCGGCGCGGGGCTCGATCACCGTGAGCAGGCCGCTCGCGGGCGCGCGCGTGGCCTCGCCGGTCACGGTGACGGGCGACGCGAGCGTGTTCGAAGCGGCGCTCCAGTGGCGCGTCGTCGACGCCGCGGGTGCGGTGCTGGGGCAGGGGAACGCCATGGCCTCGCAGGGGGCTCCGGGCCGGGGCACCTTCACCATCGCCGCGGCATTCACCGCGCCCGCGGCCGATACCGTCGGCGCGATCGAGGTCTTCGACCGCAGCCCGCGCGACGGCTCGATCGACGAGATCGTGCGCGTGCCCGTCACCCTGTCGAAGTAGCGCACGCCCGGCCGATCGACCCCCGCGCGGATAATCGACGCGTGCCCGATCGTCTTGCGCTCCTCGCCGAACCCGCGGTCCGCAGCGCCGTCGGCCGTGAGCTCGAGCGCGTCATCGAGTACCACGCCGTCCTCGACTCGACGCAGATCCGCGCCCGCGCTCTCGCCGACGGTGGCGCGCGCGCAGCGCTCGTCGTCGCAGAGGAGCAGACGGCCGGGCGTGGCCGCCGCGGCAACGCGTGGCACGCGGCGCCCGGAACGTCGCTGCTCGCATCGTGGGTGCTCCGCCCGGCGCCCGCGCAGCCGGCGCTGGTAACGCTGCTCGCGGGGGTCGCCGTCGCGCGCGCGCTCGACGCGGCGGGCTGTCCGGGGACGTGCGTCAAGTGGCCGAACGACGTGCAGCTCGCTGGAAGAAAGATCGCGGGCGCGCTGGCGGATGTGGCCGGCGAGGGACAGGCCGCGGCGCTCCTGCTCGGGATCGGGATCAACATCCACCACCGCGCGGACGATCTCCCGGCGGACCTGTCCGCCATCGCGACGTCCTGCGCGGCGGCGGGGTATGACGTCGACCGCCTGGCGCTGCTGTGCCGGCTCGACGCCGAGCTCGCCCGCTTGGAGACGACCGCGGGCCGCGACGCCGCGATCGGCCACTGGCGGGCGCGATCGAGCGTGCTCGGCAGGGAGGTGGAGGTGACCGGTCCCGGCGAGGCGCTGTCCCGCGGGGTAGCGGTGGACCTCGCCGACGATGGGGCGCTCGTGGTGGAGTCGGCAGCGGGCCGCGAACGCGTGCTGGCCGGCACGCTGAGGCTGGTCGCGTGAGAAGCTCGCCCAGTCGCTACGCGATCGTCGTCGACGGGACGACCGCTCTCGCGCCGGAGGTCGAACGCGAGCTAGATATCCGCTGGCTCCCGCTCCACGTGAACCTCGGCCTCGATTCGTTCACCGTGGGCGTGGACCTCACGAACGAAGATTTTTACCGGAGGATCGCCGCGCCGGGCGTGCGGCCGCAGACCTCGCAGCCCTCGCTCGGGGAATGCCGGGACGTTTACGACGCGGCGGTCGGGGAAGGCGCGCGCGAGATCCTCGTCCTGACGATCGCGCGCGAGCTGTCCGGCACGCACTCAGTCGCATCGACGGCGGGGGCGCTCGTGCCGGGGACGCGCGTCGAGGTGGTCGATACGCGCACGGCGGCGGCTTCGATCGGCTTGATAGCGGCGGCGTGCGCGCGCACGCGGCGCCAAGGCGGCACATTTTCGCAGGCCGTGGATGTCGCCCGCGCGCTCGCCGGGAACGTAGGCATCATCGCGCTGCTCGATACCATCGAATACCTGAAGCGCGGCGGGCGCGCCAGCAAGGCGCAGGCGCTGTTCGGTTCGCTCCTCGCGGTCAAGCCGATCATCGAGGTGCGCGAGGGGGACGTGCACGCCGTGGATCGTGTCCGCACGCGCGACCGCGCGTTCTCCCGCTTGAAGGAGCTGATCCAGGCGCGCATCCCGGCCGGCGCACGCATCCACGCGGCGACGCAGTACACGCACGATCCCGCGCGCGCCCGCCTTCTCGGCGAGTGGCTCCAGTCCCGTTTCCATTGCGTGGAGCACTGGACCGCGGAGGGCGGACCTGTCCTCGCGACGCACACGGGACCCGGCGCGGTCGGGCTCAGCTGGTACGAGGAGCGCTCTGCCGCATGAGGCTCCGGATGCCGTTCGGAAGGCAGCGCCGCGATTTCCCGAGCCACCTGTGGACGCAGTGCCCGAGCTGCGGCGAGATGCTCTTCAACAAGCAGCTCGCCCGTAACCTCGGCGTGTGCACGAACTGCGAGCATCATTTCAAGCTCGGCGCGCGCGAACGCATCGAGCTCCTCGTCGACAAGGGAAGCTTCGAGGAGCACGACCGCGAACTCGTCTCCGCGGATCCTCTCGAGTTCGTGGACCAGAAGCCGTATCCCGCGCGGGTGCTCGCCGCGCAGACGAAGACCGGCGAGAAGGACGCGGTCATCTGCGGGAACGCGATGATCGCGCAGATCCCGGTCGTGCTCGCCGTGATGGATTTCGACTTCATGGGCGGCTCGATGGGCAGCGTCGTTGGCGAGAAGCTCGCGCGCGCCGTCGAGCGGGCGCTGGTCGAGCGGCGGGCCGTCGTCATCGTGTCGGCCTCCGGCGGCGCGCGGATGCAGGAAGGCACGGTCGCGCTGATGCAGATGGCGAAGGTCGTTGGGGCGCTCGCGCGCCTCGATGACGCGGGCTTGGCTTACATCAGCGTCCTGACCGATCCGACCACCGGTGGCGTCCTCGCGTCCTTCGCTTCGCTCGGAGACCTCGTGCTCGCCGAGCCTGACGCGCTCATCGGCTTTTCCGGCGCCCGCGTGACCGACCAGACGATCGGCGAGCGGCTGCCGAAGGGCTTTCAGCGCTCCGAGTTCCTCCTCGAGCGGGGGTTCATCGACCAGGTCGTACCCCGTGCGCAACTGCGCGACCGGCTCGCATTCTTCCTCGGCGCGCTGCGCCCGGACGCGGGCGACATGCGCTGGAGCCTCTAACGATGCTCGACCGCTTCGTCGGACGGAAGGCGCCGGACGGCAACGGCCATGTCCCGGCGAGCGCCGACCTCATCGTCACCGCCGACGCGATCGCGGGAGAACGGCCGAGCGCGTGGCAGGCGGTCCAGCTCGCGCGGGAGCTGAAGCGTCCGCATGCGCTCGACTTCATGAGCCGCGTCTTCGACCGCTTCAGCGAGATCCACGGGGACCGCCTGTTCCGCGACGACCCCGCGATCGTCGGCGCGATCGCCGAGCTCGACGGGCGCCCCGTGATGGTCGTGGCCCAGCAGAAGGGGGCATCGACCGAGGAGAACATCGTCCGCAATTTCGGCATGCCGTATCCGGAGGGGTACCGCAAGGCGGTGCGTCTCTACCGGATGGCGGAGAAGTTCCACCTGCCGCTCGTGACGTTCGTCGACACCCCGGGCGCGTACCCCGGTCCCGAGGCGGAGGAGCGGGGCCAGGCGGAGGCGATCGCTCGCGCGATCGCGGCGCTGGTCCGCCTGTCGACGCCGGTCGTCGCGGTCATCCTCGGAGAGGGTGGCTCCGGAGGCGCGCTGGCCCTCGCCGTTGGAGATGTCGTGCTGGCGCTGCAGAACGCGATCTATTCGGTGATCTCGCCGGAGGGTTGCGCCGCGATCCTGTGGCGAAGTTCGTCCGAGGCAGAGCGCGCCGCCGGCGCGCTGAAGCTCGCGGCTCCCGACCTGCTCGAGCTCGGGATCGTCGACGCGCTCGTCCCCGAGCCCGCCGGCGGTGCCCATACCGACCACGACGCGGCAGCGGCGAGCGTGAGGGCCGCGCTGCGCTCGGAGCTCGAACGGTTGGGTCGCATCCCGATCGCGGACCTGCTCTCCGCCCGCTACGAGCGCTTCCGCTCGATCGGCGTGGTGAACGAGCCCGAGCCGCCCACTCCCGCCCTTCCGGTGCGGCCGTGGTGGAAGCGCGTGGTGCCGTGACTGACGGCGATCGCGCGCTAGACCTTCTCGATCACCTGCTCGAGCTCGCCCGCGGGTCGGCGATCGCCGAGATCGAGGTCGAGCACGATGGAACGACGGTGTCGCTTCTGCGGACGCCGCTGCCCGCCGTCCCCGCCGCGCGCGCGGTCGCCGCGGAGGCCACGTCCGCACCGGCCGCGCACACGGTGCAGGCACCGACCGTCGGGATCTTCAGCGCGGTGCGCGAGTGGGCCGTCGGAGACGCCGTCCAGCGCGGCGCCCCGCTCGGCGCGGTCCAGTCACTGGGTCACATGGCCGAGATCAGCGCTCCGTCCGAAGGCGTGATCGCCGAGGTGCTGGTGACCGGCGGATCGCCGGTCGAGTACGGGCAGGCGCTCTTTGTCATCGCAGCGGCGTGAACGTGCAGCGCTTCACGTCTCGTCGCTCCACCGGAGCGGCCGCCTGATGGAGCGGGATCGAGCGCTGTGGATGTTCCCTGGACAGGGGGCACAGCAGGCCGGCATGGGGCGCGACCTTGCGGCCGCCCATCCCGCCGCGCGCGAAGTCTTCGAGCGCGCGAACGAGGCGCTCGGCTTCGACGTGCGCGCGCTGTGCTTCGAAGGCCCCCAGAGCGACCTCGATAGCACGCAGAACGCCCAGCCTGCGCTCCTCGCGACCTCGATCGCCGCACTCGCGGCCGCGCGCGCGGCCGGGATGCGCGAGGGCGACCCGATCGTCATGGGCCACTCGCTCGGCGAGTTCTCGGCCCTCGTCGCCGCCGGTACGCTCGAGTTCGGCGACGCGCTGCGCCTCGTCCGTCGCCGCGGCGAGCTCATGCAGGCGGCCGACGACACCGGCGGGATGGCCGCGGTGCTGGGGCTCGACGCGGCAGCGGTCGAGCGGGCCATCGACGGCACCGGTCTCGTCATCGCAAATGACAACGCGCCGGGTCAGATCGTGATTTCTGGTCCCACGGCCACGCTGGCCGCCGCCGGCGACGCGCTCCGGCGCGCCGGCGCGAGGCGGGTCGTCGCGCTGCGCGTCTCCGGGGCGTTCCATTCGCCGGCGATGCGTCCGGTCGCCGCGCAGCTCGCGAGGGCGATCGCCAGGGTCCCGATGGGGGAGCTGCGGCATCCCGTGATCACCAATGTCGACGCGCAGGTGCACGAGCACGCCGCCGACCTGCCGGCGCTGCTCGAGCGCCAGGTGTGGTCTCCGGTACGATGGGCCGACGCCGTGCGCTGCGCGCGGGAGGAGGGTGCCTCGATCTTCGTTGAGTTCGGGCCGGGCGCCACTCTAACCGGCCTCGTGAAGCGCATCTTTCCGGATGTCCAGACCCTGAACGTTTCCAGCTCCGCGACGCTGGAGGAGGCGCTGGCTGTCCTTCGATAAGGTCCTCATCGCGAACCGCGGCGAGATCGCCCTCCGCGTCGTGCGGGCGTGCCGCGAGCTGGGCATCCAGACGGTCGTCGTGTACAGCGAGGCCGACGCGCACAGCCTTCCGGTGCACCTGGCGGACGAGGCGATCTGCATCGGCCCCGCGAACAGCCGCGACTCCTACCTCAACATCCCCGCGGTCATATCCGCCGCACTCATATCGGGCGCGCAGGCGATCCACCCCGGCTACGGCTTCCTGTCCGAGAACGCCGACTTCTCCGAGGTGTGCAAGGAGCACGGCCTCGTGTTCATCGGACCGCCGCCCGAGGTCCTCGCGCGCTTTCACGACAAGGCCGCGACGCGTGCCGCGATGAAGCGCAGCGGCATGCCGGTGATCCCCGGGTCCGAGGGCCCCGTCCGCAGCGCCTCTGAGGCGCTGCGCATCGCCGAGGCCATCGGCTATCCCGTCATGCTGAAGGCGCGGGCCGGTGGCGGGGGCCGGGGGATGCGCAAGGCGGAGTCCGCGCGCGACGTCCAGCGCATGTGGGACCAGGCCCGCAGCGAGGCGAAGGCCAGCTTCGGCGACGACGGCATATACCTCGAGCGCTGCCTCGAGGGCGTGCGCCACGTCGAGGCCCAGGTCCTCGTGGACGACCGGGGCAGCGGCATTTGCCTCGGCGAGCGCGAGTGCTCGATCCAGCGACGCAACCAGAAGATGCTCGAGGAGGCACCGTCGGCCTCGATCAGCGAAGAGCTACGGCTCGCGATCCAGCACGCCGCCGTCGATGCGGCCGTGCGATTCGGCTATCGCAACGTCGGTACGTTCGAGTTCCTCGTGGACTCGGCCGGCGACTTCTACTTCATCGAGGTGAACGCCCGCATCCAGGTGGAGCACACCGTGACCGAGATGGTCACCGGGGTCGACCTCGTGAAGGAACAGATCGCGCTCGCGAGCGGTGAGCCGCTGTCGTTCTCAGAGGAACAGATCTGGGTGAAGGGCCACGCCGTCGAGTGCCGGATCAACGCCGAGGACTCGGCCGCCGACTTCGCGCCTTCATCGGGCGTGCTGACCACGTTCCTGCCCCCGGGCGGGCCCGGGATACGCATCGACTCGCATTGCTTCCAGGGCTACGAGGTCCCGCCGTTCTACGACTCGCTGCTGGGAAAGGTCGTCGCCTGGGGCCGCGACCGCTCTGAGTCCATCGCGCGGATGCAGCGGGCGCTCGACGAATTCACCATCGTCGGCGTGACGACGAACATCGCGGCGCACAAGAAGATCCTCGCGAGCGAGCTGTTCCGCAGCGGGCGGGTGACGACCCACCTCATCGATACCGTGGGCATCGAGGCGCTCGCTGGCTGAGCTCGACCGGGCCGGGATCGAGGCGCTGATCCCGCATCGCGATCCGTTCCTCCTCATCGACAGGATCACCGCTCTCGAGCCGGGCGTGCGGGCCGTGGCGGAGCACACCTTCAGCGGCGAGGAGTGGTACCTGGCGGGGCACTTCCCCGGGAATCCCATCGTGCCGGGGGTGATCCTCACGGAGTCGATGGCGCAGACGTGCGCGGCCTGCGCGATGGCGCACCCCGACTTCACGGGAGGGCTCGGTCTCTTCGCGGGCATCGACGCGATGCGCTTTCGCCGCATCGTGCGCCCCGGCGATACGGCGCGCTTCGAGATCGAGATGGAGAAGCTGCGCCGAGCGTTCGGCCGCGCGAAGGTACGGACGCTCGTGGGCGACGAGGTCGCCGCTGAAGGCTCCATCAGCTTCGTCCTCCAGAAGCCGGCATGAAGGCCGTCGAGATCGTTGGCGTGCCCATGGATCTCGGAGGGAACCGCCGGGGAGTGGACATGGGCCCCTCGGCCGTCCGTTACGCGGGCCTCGTTGACCGGCTGGTCGCGCTCGGATTCACCGTCGCCGACCGCGGCAACCTGCGGGTCGCCGATCCGGCGGAGGGCCTGCGAATCGCGCAGATGCGGCGCTTCGACGCCGCTCGCGACTACCCTGCCCGGCGCCGCGGAGCGCATTTCGCCGAGGAGATCGTTCGCGTAGCGGAGGAGCTCGCCAGGGCGGTCGAGGAGATCGAGCGCTCGGGCGCCATCCCTCTCATCCTTGGCGGCGATCACTCCATCGCGATGGGAACGCTCGCCGGAGTGTGCCGTGCTGGCAGGCGGCCGGGTGTCGTCTACCTCGACGCGCACGGTGACATCAATACACCGGAGTCGTCGCCTTCGGGCAACGTGCACGGGATGCCGCTGGCAGTCGCGCTCGGCATCGCCGGTGAGCCCTTCCCGGAAGCACTGCGCGGCTCGATAGACGGCCGCGCCACTGCGCTCGTCGCCATCCGCGACCTCGATCCTGCGGAGCGTCAGCACATCGCCGACACGAACATCACCGCGGTGACCATGGCCGACATCGACCGGGCCGGGATGGCCGCCGCCATGGAGCGAGCGATCGCGGCGGCGGGGAGCGGCGATGGCATCCATCTTTCGCTCGACATGGACGCGCTCGACCCCGATGAGGCCCCCGGTGTGGGAACTCCGGTGAAGGGCGGGCTCACCTACCGCGAGGCGCAGCTCGCCATGGAGATGCTCGCCGCCAGCGGGCAGCTGCGCTCGATCGAGCTCGCGGAAGTGAACCCGATCCTCGACACAGCGAATCGCACCGCGATGCTCGGGGTCGAGCTCGTCGCGAGCGCTCTGGGGCAGACGATCCTTTAACGAAGCGGCGCGGACGGCCTCGGTACACTCGACCGCACGATGAACAATGGCGAAAGGCGCCGCGTCGTCGTGACGGGCATCGGCATGATCACCCCGCTCGGTTCCAGCGTCGAGAAGTCGTGGGCGGGCCTGCTGGCCGGGCGCAGCGGGATCGGACCGATCACGCGGTTCGATGCGAGCGCGCTCGAGACCCGGATCGCGGGTGAGGTCCACGACTTCGATCCCCTCGACTACATGGATCGCAAGCAGGTCCGGCGCACCGACCGCTTCGCGCAGTTCGCCGTCGCGACCGCGGGACAGGCGCTGCACGATGCCGGTCTTGAGATCACGGCCGACCTCGCGCCCCGCATCGGCGTCGCATTCGGCTCGGGCATCGGGGGCGTCGAGACGCTCGTTGACAATATCGTCGCTCACGAGCGCGATCCGCGCCGAGTGTCCGCGTTCATGATTCCGATGATGATCGTCGACATGGCCGCGGGCGAGATCGCCATGAAGTACGGTGCGAAGGGACCGAACATGGCGCAGGTCTCGGCCTGCGCGTCGAGCGCGCACGCCGTTGGAGAGGCCACCGAGACGATCCGGCGAGGCCAGGCCGACGTCATGCTGGCCGGCGGATCCGAAGCCGGGGTGATCAAGGTCGCGATCGGCGCGTTCAATTCGATGCACGCGCTGTCCCGTCGGAACGATGCGCCCGAGCGCGCGTCGCGGCCCTTCGATCGGGAGCGGGACGGGTTCGTCTTCAGCGAGGCCGGCGCCTGCCTGGTGCTCGAGGAGCTCGAGTTCGCGCGTTCGCGCGGCGCGCGGATCCTCGGCGAGGTCTCGGGATATGGCGCGACCGCCGACGCTCACCACATCACGGCACCCCCGCCCGGGGCGGAAGGAGCGGTGCGCGCGATGCGCATGGCTCTCGCGGACGCCGACGCCGCGCCCGATGACATCGGCTACGTCAACGCGCACGGCACGTCGACCCAGGCCAACGATGGCGCAGAGACCGCCGCGCTGAAGGCCGTCTTCGGGGATCACGCTGGCACGCTGCCCGTGTCGTCGACGAAATCCATGACCGGCCACACCCTCGGCGCGGCGGGCGCCATCGAAGCCGCGATCTGCCTGCTCGCGATGCGCGACAGCCGTCTCCCACCCACGATGAACCAGGAGACGCCTGACCCGGAATGCGACCTCGACTACATCCCGAACGTCGCGCGCGAGGCGAGCGTGGCGGCGTCGCTTTCGAACTCCATGGGCTTCGGCGGCCACAACGTGGCGCTCGTCCTGCGCCGCTGGGATGACGGGTCGTGACCCAGGGCGACGTGCTGCCGCTCGTTCGCGAACTGCTCGCGCGCCTCGAAGCGGAGGACGTGCGCGAGCTGTCGGTGTCGCGGAACGGCACGCGGGTCCGCGTGCGCAAGTCGTCGGCGATCGATGTCGCGCCCGCTCCCATCGCGCCCGCTGCGTCGGATCCTGCGCCGAGGAGGACCGCGCCCGACGAGGAGCCGCGGCGGCCGATGGTCACATCGGCCGCGCCGTCGGCCGACGATCGCGTCGTGAGCGCACCGCTCACGGGCGTGTTCTATCGCTCCGCATCGCCTCAGGCGCCGGCGTTCGTGGAAGAGGGCGCCGACATCGTCTCCGGGGATGTCGTCGGGCTCATCGAGGCGATGAAGCTGTTCAACGAGATCCGCTCGACGAAGAGCGGTCGGGTCCGCCGCATCGTCGCGACGAATGGACAGCTGGTCCGTGCCCACCAGCCGTTGCTGGAGCTTGAGTGAAGGACCCGAAGGCAGGCGCGTGCGTCATCTGCGGGCAGCCGCTCGGCGACGCACCACGACGGCTGCGCTACGAGGACCGCCTGTACGCGTTCGACCGCGAGGTCTGCAAGCGCATCTTCCAGGAGAACCCCGACCGCTACCTCGACGCTGCGGGTGAGGTGCTGCCCGAGCCGCGGTGACAGTCCGGGAGCATCGGCCCAGTGCGCCCCGGGGTCAGCGCCGCGCGCCGGCCTTTGGTGATGAGGCGGCGGACTTTAGGGGCCAGACGGTGTGGTGGTTCACAGCCCCAGAGCGGACACGATGACGAGCGCGACCGACAGAAGCGATGCCATCCCCGCGACCCCCCAGCCGACCGCGCCCGAGAACCTCCCAGTCGCCGCGTCACCCATGAGCTCGCGGTCCGACGCGAGACGCAGGATGAACACCAGCACGACCGGCAGCAGCACCCCGTTGACGTTCTGCGAGACGAGGATGATCGGCAGCAGCCTCTGGTCCGGGACGAGCAGCACCACGAGCCCGCCTGCGATCAGCAGGAAGGTGAAGAGCCCCATGAACACCGGGGCATCGCGGAAGTCGTGGCTGATCCCGGATTCCCAGCCGAAGGCTTCGCAGATCGCGTACGACGTCGATAGCGGCATGACCGTCGCCGCGAGCATCGACGCGCCGAACAGGCCGAGCCCGAAGAGCAGCGCCGCCTGTTCGCCCGCGAGCGGCACCAGCGCGCGCGCGGCATCGCCGGCGGAGCGCACGTCGACGTGGGCCGGGAACAGCACGGCGCCAGCCGCCACGATGATGAAGAAGCCGTTCAGCCCGGTGAGCACCGCTCCGAGGAGCACGTCGAGCCGGGCGAAACGGTAGGCCTCGCGGTCGATGCCCTTGTCGACGATCGACGCCTGTATGTAGAACTGCATGTACGGCGTGATCGTCGTACCCACGAGCGCCAGCGCCGCGATCAGGGCGGCCTGCTCGGCAGGCAGCGCGGGTATTACGAGGCCGCCGAGGACGCCGCTCCACGACGGATGGACGATGAGGGCCGTGATCGGATACGCCACGAAGGCGAGGATGAGCACGAAGAGCGCGCGCTCCACGATCCGGTACGTGAACAGCACCACGAGCGCCCAGACCGCCACCGCCGCGAAGGGGACCGACACGAAGCGTGGTATGTGCAGCAGTTCGAGGCTCGCGGCGACGCCGGCGAACTCGGCCACGACGTTGCTCCCGTTCGCGACCAAGAGCGCGAGCATCGCGACGATCGTCCAGCGCACGCCGAAGCGCTCCCGGATCAGGTCGGACAACCCCTTTCCCGTGACCGCTCCCATGCGCGCGCACATCTCCTGCACGACGAGCAGGCCCGCTGTGGACAGCAGCAGGAGCCACAACAGCGAGAAGCCGTAACTCGCGCCCACCGCGGTGTACGTGGCGACGCCGCCGGCGTCATTGCCCGCGAAGCCGGTGATCACGCCGGGACCCATGACCGCGAGGAAAGCCAGGAGCGACGCGCGCCGCGGGATCGCTCGCCGCCGCATGGTCCGGAGCGACCGCCGGACGGAGCGGCGGCCGATCATCGCGCGACCGACCGAGCCGACCGCCGGACTGCGCGGCGGCCGATCATCGCGCGATGGACCGAAGTGACCTCTTCTTCCAGCCGCGCGGCAGCATCAGCTCCACGACGTCGTCGACGGTGACGATGCCCAGGAGCCGCCGCGCGGCATCCACGACTGGCAACGCGAGCAGGTCGTACTTCGCGATGAGCGAGGCGACCTCCTCTTTGTCGGTGTCGGCGCGGACGCTCAGCACCTGCGGGTCCATGAAGGTCACGAGAGCGGTGGCCGGTTCCGCCACCACGATGTCGCGCAGCGAGACCACCCCGTCGAGCTGCCCGTTCGCATCGACGACGTACAGGTGATACGCCAGCTCGGGCTCCGGCTTGAGCTCCCGCAGGCGCTCGATCGCCTGGGCCGCGGTCAGGTCGCGGGGAAGCGCGATGAAGTCGGTCGTCATCATGCCGCCGGCCGACTCCTCGGGATACGCGAGGAGCTCCTCGACCTCCTCGCCCTCCTCGTCCTGCATCAGCTCGATGAGCTCCTCGCGCCGCTCCTCGGGCAGGTCCTGGAGGAGGTCCGCGGCCTCGTCGGGCGCCATCTCCTCGAGGATGTCGGCGGCGCGCTCTTCATCGAGGTCGCCGACGATCGAGACCTGCATCTCGGGCTCGATCTCGCCGAGGGCCTCCGCCGCCGTCTCGATGTCCAGCTGCTCGAACACGGCGCGCCGCTCGTCCGCCGTCATCTCCTCGACGATGTCGGCGATGTCCGCGGGATGCATCAGCGCCAGCTTCGCGTGGGGGATCGTGAGCCGGACGCTCGTCTCCGCCGACTCGAGGGGCTCGACGAGGTGCCACGGAATGATGCCGCGCGGCAGCTTTCGGCCCACAATGCCCGCTGCGCGCTCCGCGACGCCCTCGCCGCCGACCCGCCGCAGCAGCCCGCGCAGCCCGACGTCAGCACCCACGAGCCGCATCTGCCCGCCCGTTTCCTCGAGCTGGAGGTCGTTGACGCGGACCACCTTCGCGCCGTGTGTGTCGACGATCTGCTTGTCCAGGAGGTCCTTCGCGAGCCGGAGGGCGTCCGCGGGCGGCGCCGCCGGCGCCAGCTCGTCCCCCGGCACTCGGAGCCGGTACCGGTCGTTCTCCGCGACGAGGTCGGCCCATCCGACCACGCGTTCGCCGCTCGGCGTCGCGAGGACCGCCCACTGCACGACCGGGAACCGCTCTCGCGGCATGACCGCGACGTCCGCAAGACGCCCGAATTCGCCTCCGTCGGGTCGGAGCACGCGGCGATGCTGGATCTCGCTCAGGTAGGGCACGGAGCCGGAGACTAATCCATCGCTCCCGCGTACAATCGGTCTCTGGCGCGTCCCCGTCCGCGGTCCTGGAGGAAGTGCTGTGCCCACGACGAGCGAGACCGGACTCCGCATCCGCGCGATGTCAGATCAGGCCGTCGCCGCTGCCCTCGACGCCGAGTGGGAGCGCGCGGTGGACCTCAACTCGAAGATCCTCGCGGAGCGTCCGGAGGACGTCGAAGCGCGCAATCGCCTTGGTCGCGCCCAACTCGAGCTCGGGAACCTGGACGACGCGAAGGCCGCGTACGCCGAGGTCCTTCGCAGCGAGCCGAACAATCCGATCGCGCTGCGCAACAGCAGCCGCATCGCGATCCTCCTGGAGCACAAGACGAAGCCGAACACGACGACGTCCAAGACCCAGCCTCGTTTGTTCATCGAGGACATGGGCAAGACGGGGATCCTGCGCCTCATCAACCCCGCTTCGCCGCACGTGGTGGCCAAGTACTCGCCAGGCGCGGAAGCGGAGCTTCGCGAACATGAGGGCCTGCTAGCCGTGCACGCGCGCGACGGGGAGCTGCTCGGCTTCCTCGAGCCGAAGGTCGGCCGCCGGTTGCTCGATCTCATCCGCACCGGCAACCAGTACGTGACCGCGATGATCAGCAACGATCCGCAGAACCCGCGCGTCGCGGTGCGTGAGACCGGGCAGAGCGCCGAGAACGCGAGCCGCATCTCGTTCCCGGGGCACCACCGGCCCGCCGAGACCAAGGAGCGCGCGTACATCAAGGGCACCTTCTTCCGCTCCGGCCGCGACGACGAGGAGGCCATGGAGCCCGAGGACGCCGAGGACGCCGTGCCCACGCCCGCGGACGACACGCTGGGAGAAGAGGGAGAGGCCACCGAGGAGCCGCTCGCGGCCGAAGACGAAGAGGAGGACGAGACAGACGAGGAGTAGCGGGTGAGGGCGCTCCGCCCCATCTTCCTCATCCTCGCTCTAGCGTCGTCCTGTTCTTCGCCCGCCCCCCGCGTCGCGCCCACCGAAGACGTTCCAGAGGCTCCCCGCCTGGCGCGCGATGCCGGCGCGATCCTGCTCCAGCTTTCCGCGTATGACTACGCTCTGGCCGGGGCGCTCGCGCAGGTGCGGGAGCGCACCGTGGCTCCAGAGAGATATGCGGTCATCGCGCACGCGGCGGCCAGGGCGATCGCGGACCTGGCGGCGAAGGCGGTCGGCGCCACCGCGCCGGCGAAGGGCGCGCGACGCGATCGCGTCGTCGGCCTCGCCGATGCGTTGACCGACCTCGCCAAAGACGTCGTGACGTACGCGGACGGTGGAGACCCGGCGTCGTTCGCGACCGCGGTCAGCGACGTGCGCAGTTGCTGGGCCCGCCTGCGCGCGCTCGCCCAGGTGCTGCCACCGGACGACGCGCTGGCGCGCACCATCGAGCGGGGCACCTCGTTCCTCGTCGCTGCGGAGCCGAGCGCCGCGTTCGCCCTCACCGTCGGCCCATTCGCCACCGCGACCGAGGCCGCCGACGCCGCGCGCCGCATCGGTCAGACCGAGTCCGTCAGCACGGCGCCCCCCTTCATCGTCCGCATCGGCACGTTCGGGGATCGGATCTCCGCGGACGCGGCCGCCGGCGCCGCGGCCGCGAAGGGCTTCAGCGTCTCCCTCGTGAGCGAGGAGGCCCGCTACACCTTCTCGCGCGGCGGCCCATCGCCCGACGCTGAGCTGTGGCGCGAGCCCGCGCAGGCGATCGACACCTCCGCTGGGACGCGCCGCGTCGCGCTGTCGCCAGACGGAAATTGGCTGGCGACCGGTGCGGACGACGGGACCGTCGCGATCTTCTCGACCGGAGGCGCGCTGCGCGCC
>JBHEML010000041.1:0-18546 GCA_046262615.1 Candidatus Limnocylindria bacterium
ACCTGATCCCCGGCGGCGTTGACGTGCACACGCACATGGAGTTGCCGTTCGGTGGGACGTTCGCGTCCGACGACTTCGAGACCGGCACGCGCGCGGCAGCATTCGGAGGGACCACCACGATCGTGGATTTCGCGGTCCAGGCGATGGGAGAGCCGCTCCGGGCGGCGCTCGACGCCTGGCTGGCGAAGGCGCAGGGCAAGGCCGTCGTCGACTACGGGCTGCACATGATCGTGCGGGACCCGACCGAGGCGGTCCTCGAGGAGATGGACACGCTGGTCCGCGAGGGCGTGTCCTCGTTCAAGCTGTTCATGGCCTACCCCGGGGTCTTCATGGTCGACGACGGCTCGATCTTCAAGGCGCTCCAGCGCACCGGGGAGAACGGCGGGCTCATCTGCGTGCACGCCGAGAACGGCGGCGTCATCGACGCGCTGGTGAAGAAGGCGCTCGCGGCGAAGAACACGGCGCCGAAGTGGCACGCGCTCACCCGGCCGCCTGAAACGGAGGGCGAGGCGACCCACCGCGCGTATCGCCTCGCCGAGATGGCCGGCGGCATCCCGCTGTACGTCGTGCACCTTTCGGCCGCGCAGGCACTTGACCAGGTGCGCCTCTTCCGCGACCGCGGCCTGCCCGCGTACGCGGAGACGTGCCCGCAGTACCTGTTCCTGTCGTACGACAACTACGAGGAGCCCGGGTTCGCCGGCGCGAAGTACGTGATGTCCCCGCCCCTCCGTCCGAAGTGGCACCAGGACGAGCTGTGGAAGGGCCTCGCGCGCGGCGACCTGCAGGTCGTGTCGACGGACCATTGCCCGTTCTGCATGAAAGAGGGCTTCAAGGGCCTGCCGAAGCAGAAGGAGCTCGGCAGGCGCGACTTCTCGAAGATCCCCAACGGGGCGCCGGGCGTCGAGACGCGCATGGTGCTGATGTACGACGGTGGCGTGCTCGAGCATCGCATCAGCCTGAACCGCTGGATCGAGCTGACCGCGACCGCGCCCGCGAAGATCATGGGTCTCTTCCCGCGCAAGGGCACGATCGCGACAGGGAGCGACGCTGACATCGTGATCTGGGACCCGAACGCGACGTCGACGATCTCCGCGAAGACCCACCACATGCGCGTCGACTACAGCCCGTACGAGGGCCGGACGGTGCGCGGTAAGGCCACGGTCGTGCTGTCGCGCGGCGAGGTCATCGTGGAGCGCGGGCGCTTCACCGGGGCGAAGGGCCGCGGGCGCTTCATCAGGCGCGGGAGCCCCCTGCTCCAGACGTGATACTCGAGCTTGGGTCCCCGGACCCGGAGCGGCCGACGCGGCGTTCTTGGCTGATGCCCGCCGCGGCCGGCGCCCTGCTGGCGGTCACCCTGTTCGTCATCCTCGGCGGGAGGGGCGACGCGGAGGCGGGCATCGCGCGGCCGGCGGCGGCAACGGCCGCCACCGAGCTCCTGACCCGCCGCTACGTACCGCTCTCACAGGACCAGCTTGCCGCGCGCGCCGGCCTGGCCGTCCTGTCGCTTCCGCCCGCGGTGGCGACGGTGAGCCAGCGCACCCTGAGCAGCGGCGTGACGGGCCTCGTTCCGGCGGATGCCGTCGCGCCTGGGGTGCAGGTGACGTTCATCCTGAGCGATGGACGGATCGTCACGCTCGTCGAGTCGACGGACGATGCCGCCGGCGCCGTGCGTCCGCTCGCGACGCACCTGGCCGAACAGGTGACCATCCGCGGCGTGCCGGGCATCGCATACACCGCGCAGAGCCGCGACCAGCCCTCGTACGTCGTCTGGAACGCGAACGGCGTCCGCTTCGAGTTGTGGTCGCGGACTGTCGAGACGGCGCAGCTGCGGCGGCTCGCGGAGATGCTCAGCTAGCGCCTCGGCAGGGCACCGGCGGATGTCACGTGAGTCACGCTGTGACGCGAGTCACGCTGTGACGCGCGAATCAGCTGGGACTGTCAGCCGAGGACCATCTCCTCGAGGCGCGGCTTCACCTCGCCGATCATGCGTTCGATCGTTTCGCGGTCGTACGGCGGATTCAGGCCGAAGATGAAGCCGCGCAGCCCAGCGCGCCAGCGGTCCGCGAGCTCGGCCGCGATCTGCTCGACGGTACCGCTCGCCGGCCGGCTGAGGTTCCTGCCCGCGCGGTTGCGTTCGGCGACCACCCGCATGCGCGCGTCGACGGCGGCCGGATCGTCGCGGATCAGCGCGGGGCCGCCCGTGGTCGGTAGGATCGCGCCGGCGTCGCGCCCGACCTCCTCGCAGTGGCGCTTCAAGACCTCGAGCTTGTGCCGCAGCACATCGGGCGTGCCGAAGCCGTGCCACATGTCGGCGTGACGCGCGGTGATGCGCAGTGTCTTGCGCTCGCCCCCGCCTCCGATCATCAGCGGGAGCCGCGCCTGCACCGGCTTGGGCTCGCATACCGCGTCGGTGATGGTGTAGTGACGCCCGGCGAACGACGTGCGCGGCTGCTCGAGGAGCGAGCGGATGATCGGCGCGGCTTCAGCGAGCTTCGCGAGCCGGACGCCCGGCGTATCGAAGGGGATCCCGTACATCGCGTGCTCGCGCTCGTGCCACGAAGCGCCGAGGCCGAGGATCGCCCTGCCGCCGCTGATGTGATCGAGCGTGCTGACCATGTTCGCGAGCACCGCTGGATGCCGGTACGTGTTGCCGGTGACGAGCATGCCGATCCGCACGCGCCGCGTGATCGCCGCCCACGCGGGCAGCAGTTGCCATCCCTCGAGGTCCGGACCGCTGGCGTCGCCGAACAGCGGGACGAAGTGGTCCCACGTCCAGAGCGAGTCGTAGCCGAGCTGGTCGATGAGCAGCGCCGTGTCGCGCAGCTCCTCCCAGGTCGTGTACTGCGGATGGAGCTGGAGCCCGAAGTGGATCACGTCCGGCGACAGTACACTCGCGCTCTCATGGCGGTGCGTACCGATCCCTCCACCGGCATCACGGGCGCTGCGCGCGACACGCGGGCTCACGTCCTCGTCTCGTGGTCGGCGCAGGCGTCGGTGGCCCCGCTGGTCGTCACAGGAGGGGAAGGGTGCTGGCTGCACTCCGGGGATCGGCGGATCCTCGACTTCTCATCGCAGCTCGTCAACGCGAACCTCGGCCACCAGCACCCGAAGGTCGTGCGCGCGATCCAGGAGCAGGCGGCGAAGCTCTGCTACGTCGCTCCGTCATTCGCCGAGGAGGGACGCGCGACGCTCGCGCGGATGATCGCGGAGATCACGCCAGGAGACCTGACGAAGACGCTCTTCACGACGGGGGGAGCCGAGGCGAACGAGAACGCGCTAAAGATGGCCCGCCTGTACACGGGGCGCCATAAGGTCCTCACCCAGTGGCGCTCATTCCACGGCGGAACGCATGGCGCGATGACCCTAGGTGGCGACAACCGCCGCTGGGCGAACGAGCCCGGTATCCCCGGCGTCGTGCACTTCCTGAACCCGGACCCGTACCGCTCGATGTTCGGCGACAACGCCGGCGCCGCGCTGGCGCACGTCGAGGAGATCGTCGGGTACGAGGGCCCCGAGGAGATCGCCGCGATCATGGTCGAGCCGATCGTCGGCACCTCCGGGCTCATCGTCCCACCCGATGGATACCTCCAGGGCCTGCGCGACATCTGCGATCGCCACGGGTTCGTGCTGATCCTCGACGAGGTCATGACCGGTTTCGGACGGACCGGGGAGTGGTTCGCCGCCGATCACTGGGGCGTTACGCCGGACATCCTCACCTTTGCGAAGGGCGTGAACTCGGGCTACGTGCCGCTGGGTGGCGCGATCGTCGACGAGCCGATCGCGCGCCACTTCGAGGACCACGTGCTCTGGGGCGGCCTCACGTACAGCGGGCATCCGCTCGCGTGCGCGGCCGGCATCGCCGCGATCGAGGCGTATCGGGACGAGCGCGTCATCGACAACTCGGCGCGGCTCGGTCGCGTGCTGCTCGACGAGCTCCGGTCGCTCGCCGACCGGCATCCATCGGTGGGCGACGTTCGCGGCAAGGGCCTGTTCGCGGGCATCGAGCTGGTGAAGGACCGCGGGACCAAGGAGATGCTCGAGCGCTGGAACGGGCCTTCGAACCGGCTGGCCAAAGCGCTCGCCGGCGCACTGATGCAGCGCGACGTGTACGTCTTCTGCCGCTGGAACGTGCTCTTCGTCGCGCCGCCCCTGGTCATCGACGAGCGCGAGCTGCGGATCGGCATCGCAGCGATCGACGAGGTGCTCGCGATCGCCGACCGCTTCGCGGCCACGGGGCAGCTCTGAGCGAGGCGGGTCCGGCCCGGGCGCACTTCGGCGCGAACTTCCCCGCGCAGCACACGACGTGGGACGCGCTGCGCGATGCGGGCGCGTTCGCGGACCAGGCCGGCTTCGACTCCATCTGGACGTGGGATCACTTCGTTCCGCTCTCGGGGGACACCAAGGGACCGATCTTCGAGGCGTGGATGCTGCTCGCGGCGTGGGGTGCGCTCACCCGGCGCGTGAAGATCGGAACGCTCGTGACCGGCAACACCTACCGCCACCCGGCCGTCTTGGCGAACATGGTCGCGACACTCGACCACATCACGAACGGCCGGGCGATCCTCGGCCTCGGCGCGGCGTGGCACGAGGAGGAGCACGCGATGTACGGCATCCCGTTCTTCTCCCCGGGCACGCGCCTCGCGCGCATGGACGAGGCGGCGGCGCTGATCCGCGGTCTCCTCGATGAGCCGCGCGTCTCGTTCGCGGGCAAGCACTACACCCTCACGGACGCTCTGTGCGAGCCGAAGCCGGTGCAACGGCGGCTTCCGATCCTCATCGGCGGAGGCGGAGAGCGCAAGACGCTCCGTACGGTCGCGCGCTACGCGGACTACTGGCACGGCCACGGCTCACCCGAGGTGATCGCGCACAAGCTCGACGTTCTTCGCACGCACTGCGCCGGCGTCGGCCGCGATCCCGCCGAGATCACCCCGCTGACCACCGTGAGGCCCCAGGTCGTCCTGCGCGACGGCGCGCGCGAGGTCGGCGACTGGTGGCGTCAGGTCGCCGAGCACCACCACATGGACGAGGTGCCTGAGGCGAATCCCATCCATACGGTCGACGCGCTGGTCGAGCACCTCCTCGGCCTCTGGCGCGCGGGCGCGCGGGGATTCATCTTCTACTACCTCGCGCCGTTCGACCGCGAGACCATGCGTCTGGTGGGTGAGCAGGTCCGCCCGCGCTTCGCCGAGGCTGTCGCCTCGGAGGCGACCTCGGCCGCATAGCGTCACTGCGCGTGGGCCGCCTTAGCGCTGCGTGAGAGCGCTAGCGCCAGTACTCGGTGCGAGAGAGCGCGTCCTCCATCGCGGAGATCTCGCCCCGGTACGTCGCGACGTCGCCCCTGCGCAGCGCGTCCAGAGCCTGCGCGTGGTGGGTATCCGCGTGGCGCTCGTGGCTGTCGATGCCGAAGTTCACGGCCAGGACGTCGAGTAGCACGATTGCGCCGATGACCAGCAGCGCTTCCACAGTGCGCGCTTCCTAGTTGGACGTGGGCGACTGGTGGGTGTCGGGCAGCGCCTCCCGGCTGTCCGCGCCGAACCTGACCGCCAGTACGTCGAGGAGCACCAGAGCGCCCACCGCGATGAGCATTTCCATCTTCGTTCTCCTAACTTCCTTTCGTCTTGATGATGGTTAGAAGGTAGGCGGACCGTGCTAACCTGTCAATAACTTTTGGGTGGTTAAGGAGGCGAGTGTGGCGCAAGTAACATTCGAGCTGACCGGAGGCGCGCTCTGCCTCGACCTGACGAACACCGTCGGGGGCACGCGAGCCCGGCCGCGGGAGGATCTGCACTCTTTCGACGACCTGGTCGAGTGGTCGCGCCAGGCGCGCGCGCTGGACGCCACCGCGGCCCGGGAGCTGCGCCGCCGCGCCGAAGCCGCGCCCGCCGACGCGGCCCGAGCTCTCCGCCGGACGGTCTCTCTGCGCGAGGCCATCCACCGGGTCTTCGTCGCGCGCGCGGCGGGCGAGCCGCCGGCCGAAGCGGACATCGAGCTCATCCGGCGGTGGGACGCCGAAGCGCTGGAGCACTCGCGGCTCGTCGCTCGGGGTGGCGAGTTCGCACGGGAATGGGCGGAAACGCCGCCCTCGTTCGAACGCGTCGCGTGGATCGTCGCCCACGACGCCGTCGAGCTGCTCACCTCCCAAGAGCTGCCCCGCGTCCGCGAATGCGCGTCGGACACGTGCGCGTGGCTTTTCCTCGACACGAGCCGGAACCGGAGCCGCCGCTGGTGCGACATGAAATCGTGCGGGAACCGCGCGAAGGTGCGCCGCCACTACGAGCGCGTCAGGTCAGTGCGGGAATGACCTCACGGCCGTAGATCTCGAGGATGCGCTCCTCGTCGCCGCTCATCAGATAGAGATTGAACTGCGTGACGCCCGCAGCGGCGAGATGGCGGAGCTTGGCGACGTGATCCTCGACCTCGCCGATCACGCAGAAGCGGTCCACCGACTGGTCGTCGACGAACGCGGCGTTGCTCGAGCCCGGCTCGGCGTGGTGGTGATAGTCGTACCCCGGTCGGTCCTCCACGTACGCGGTCAAGGCCGGCGGAAGCGTCGTCCGGCCATACCGCTTCACGAGATCGACGACGTGGTTGCTGACCAGGGCGGGGAACCAGCGCACCCGGTCCCGCGTGGCGGCGCGCGGACCGACGTGCGCCGGCGCCGCGGCCATCAGCTCGATCACCTGCGGATCGCGTCCGGCCCGGCGCGCGCCTTCGCGCAGGAGCCCGGAGCACCATGCGATCAGCTCGGGATCGCCGATCTGCACGATCGCGCCGTCGGCGACCCGCCCGACGAGGTCCAGCGCCTTCGGACCGTATCCAGCGATCCACACCGGTAGGTCGAACGGCTCTGCCCACTCGAGCCGGAGCGAGGTGCCCTCGTACGACACCTCCCGGCCCTCGCACAGGTCGCGGATGACGGTCGTGGCCACCTCGAGCGCCGCGAGCGTCGTCGGCGGCTTTCCCAGCACGCGGCGCGCCGAATCGCCGCGTCCGATCCCGAGATCCATTCGTCCGCGCGAGAGCGTCTGCAGCACGGCGAGAGTGCTCGCCGTCACCGACGGCTCGCGCGTGGCGGGGTTCGTGACGCAGGTGCCGAGGCGCATGCGCTCGGTGTTCTGCGCCATCAGCGTCAGCGGGACGTAGGGCTCCTTCCACAGCACGTGGCTGTCGAAGATCCACCCGTGGGAGAAACCCATCCGCTCCGCGAGCCGGGTCAGGCCGACGATGCGTTCGAGGGAGCTGTCGGGCTTGAGGGTGAAGCCGAACCGCATGCCCGGCGCAGTTTACGGTGGGTCAGCGTCGCGACGACGGCAAGACGGGCGTCACATGGCCGCGCCGGTGATCAGCGGGAAGTCATCTCCGTGCGCCCCGCTCGAAATCGCAGCGGCGGTCACCAGAGGCGGAGATCAGCTCGCTGAGCCCGCGCTCCAGTCGGAACGATGCTCCACCGTCACTCGTATCACCGGACGCCCATCGAGGGCAAGATCCCGGTACTGCGGGTACTTCGATTCGAGCGCGGCGGCCGCGCGGTCCCGCTCGGGTCCCGACTCGACGATCTCCGCCGTGCCGTCGAGCAGCGTGTACCGCAGGCGCGACCAATCTTCATCCCACGCGTCTACGACGACGCTGGCGCGTCCGTTGGTCTCGATGTTGCGCACGCGCCGCAGCGCGCGCCAGTCGTCCTCCCGCTTCGGTTTGCGATCGATCGGCGTGAACAGATACGGCTCGAGGTACACGAACACGATCGGGACGACGTGCGGCCTCGCGTACTGGTCCGACGTCGCGAGGTGCGCGACGCGGGCCGTCGCGAGCAGGTCGTTCACACGCGTGCGCGAAGGCGGGGGAACACCTCCTTCGCGTACAGCGCCATCGAGCGCTCCTGATCTTTGCCCGGGAAGTGGAACACGAGGTGATCGAACCCGAGCGCGACGTACTCCTCGATCTGCCGCACGTGTTCATCGGGATCGGTCGAGCAGATGAATCGGTCGTGGGCCCGGTCCGCGACAGCGTCCGCCCGCCTCTCCATCTCCCTGGGATCGTCGACGCCGGCCTTCTCCTCGGCGGAGAGACCGAGCGCGGCCCATTCCCGGCAGTCCGCGACGGCGCGGTCGTGGTCGGTGTCGTACGAGACTTTCATCTCAATGAGCCGCTCGATCGCGCTCGGATCGCGCCCGGATGCGCGCACGCCAGCTTCCACCGCCGGCAGAAGCGTCTCGCGGTACAGCTTCATGCCCTTGCCACTCGTGCAGATGAAGCCGTCGCCCTGGCTCCCCGCGAACTCCGCGGCTTTGGCGCCACCCGCGGCGATGAAAAGGGGCACGCCGCCCTCCGGCTTATCGAAGATCTTCGCCGCGCGCGTGCGGAAGTACTTGCCTTCGAAGGTCACGTAGTCTTCGGTCCACAGCCGGCGGATCAGCGTGACCGCCTCCCGGAGGCGCGCGAGACGCTCCCGCGGCACCGGCCAGTCCCCGGCACTGACCGGCGTCTCGTTCATCGACTCGCCGCTGCCCACGCCAAGGAACACCCGGCGGGGCGCGAGCAGCGCGACGGTGGCCATCGCGTGCGCGACGAGCGCCGGGTGGTAGCGGAAGGTAGGCGTCACGACGCTCGTGCCCAGCCGGACACGGGAAGTGCTCGCGGCTGCCGCTCCGAGCCACGCGAAGGCGAAGGGCGCGTGTCCACCGGTGTCCCGCCACGGATGGAAGTGGTCGCTTGTGACCACGCTGTCGAAGCCGTGCTTCTCGGCCGCCACCGCGAGCCTGAGAAGTTCGGCCGGACCGAACTGTTCCGCCGAAGCCTTCCAGCCGAGGGTCAGCATCGCATGCATCGTACGTCGGCATACTGCGAGTCGTGACCAGGACGGACACGCGCGCGGGCAGCGGTCCGCGCGCCCGCACGGATGGACGCCTCGAGGTGATTCCCGTCATGGGGATGCCCGAGGTCCGACCGGGCGACGACCTCACCTCCCTGGTTCTGGCGGCGGTGCGTGCCGCGCACGAGATGGTCCTCGCGCGCGACGTCGTCGTGCTGGCGCAGAAGGTGGTCTCGAAGGCGGAGGGTCGCCTCGTCCGGCTGGCCGACGTCGTTCCCGGCGGACGCGCTCTGCGTATGGCCGCGGAGTCGGGCAAGGACGCACGGCACCTCGAGGTCGTGCTGTCCGAATCGCGCGCGGTCGTGCGGTGGGAGAGGGGCGTGCTCATCGCCGAGACGCGGCATGGATTCGTGTGCGCGAACGCGGGGGTCGACCAGTCCAACGCGGGAGCTGCCGGCGTCCTGGTCCTGCTCCCCGTCGACCCGGACGCGTCCGCCGCGCGCATTCGAGAGGAGATCGCCGCGGCGACAGGGAACGCCGTCGCCGTGGTCATCACCGACACGTTCGGGCGCCCGTGGCGCGAGGGCCACGTCAACGTGGCGATCGGGGCGGCCGGGCTCCCCGCGCTCGAGCGTCTCGCCGGTTTCAGCGACCCCGAGGGGTACGAGCTGCGCGTCACGCAGATCGCGCTCGCTGACGAGATCGCCTCCGCGACGGAACTGGTGATGGGGAAGCTCGACCGCCGGCCCGCGGCGATCGTCCGCGGCCTCGTCCTCGCACCTTCGGACGACACCGCGCGGACGTACGTCCGTCCGCGCGACAAGGACATGTTCCGATGAAGCTCACGCCCGCGATGCGGGCCTTCATCGAGGAGAAGCGCTTCGCGATCCTGGCGACGACCAACCCCGACGGCACGTCGCAGCAGACCGTCATGTGGTACCTGATCGATGACGGCGACCTCGTCTTCAACACCAGGCGCGGTCGAAAGAAGCAGCGCAACCTCGAACGCGATCCGCGCGTTTCGCTATGCATCGCGGAGGGATACCGCTTCGTCACGGTCATGGGCACTGCACGCGAGATCGCCGATCCCGCGACCGGGCAGGCCGACATCCGGCGCCTCGCCGCGCGGTACTCAGGCGAGGCGAGCGCCGACCGTCAGATGGAGCGCTTCTCGCGCGAGGAGCGGATCAGCTACCGGGTCGCGATCGCGAACGTGCTCTCGATGGGGTTCTGACGAGGAGACGGGCCGCTCCGAGCGGGTGGGGACCGTAGCCGGACCCGGTGGTTCCTCCGAGGCCGGCTGCGGTCCGTGGGGGATGGGTGGGAGGTCCTTGGCCCCTTACTAACGGGGGGCGTGACGATGCGTCACGCGCGTCCGGACAAAAAGAAAAGCCCCGCCTCGCGGCGGGGCTTTCGCTTTGGGCTCTGGCTGTTAGGCGTACCGGCCGCGTGAGGCCGACGGGCGCACCTGCTCGAAGCAGGAGCTGCAGTACACGGGCTTGTCGCCGCGTGGCTGGAACGGGACACGCGCCTCACCGCCGCAGTTGCTGCACGTCGCGGTGAAGAACTCGCGCGGGCCGCCCATGCCGCGGCCACCACCGGCGCCGCCGTACATGCTGCTGCCGGCACCCATGCCGCCACCGGTCGATCGACGCGCCGCGCGACAGGTGGGACAGCGTCCCGGTTCGTTCTGCAGGCCGCGAGAGGCGTAGAACTCCTGCTCGCCGCCGCTCCAGATGAATTCCTGACCGCAGTCCTTGCAGGTCAGAGTCTTGTCAGAGAAGCTCACTTGTTAAGCTTCCTCCCTTTTTTCTTTGCTGACGCTTTGAGCCGCTCGCCTGGTCTCGGGAGGAAACCTCACTCGACGCCCGCGTGATGGACTCTCGTCGCCGCCTGCCTTCTTTGAAGGCGAGTCAAGCGTATCACCATTGAGATCGCTGGGCGAGGATGGCAGTCGCGTTGAGTGCGATCCAGCCCGTATTGAGAAGTCCCTTGCAAGCGCACGCGGTTCTCGTCGGATCCGCGAAGTATCGGCTGGGTTCCGCCGGTTCTACTCCTCGTTGTCGCGTTCTGGCCTGAAGACCTCGCCCATCCAGTCGTGGTGCCACTCGCCCGAGCGGTACCACGTCTCCTGCATCAGGCCGACCTGGCGGTAGCCTGCTTTCTCATTCGCCCGGCGACTGCCCCGGTTACCGAGCGCCACCCAGTTGTGCACGCGATGCAGGTTCAACTCCTCCCAGGCGAACCGCGTGCGCAGCCGGACGGCCTCGCTCGCGATGCCGCGCCCGTAAAGGTCGTGGCGTCCGATGAACAGTCCGCTTTCGCCGTCGCGGCTGCGCCAGTCGATGTCGAAGATCCCCGTGAAACCGACGTGTTCGCCCTCGAAGTGGATCGACCACGCGACGCCGTTGGCGCTCTCGGCGACCCTTTTGAGGCGCGCCAGCGCTGTATCCGGGGTGAGATCCATGAAGCGCGGGCCCCAGAACCTCGTCGTCTCGGGCTCGAGCTGCCATTCGAGGTCGCGACGCTGGTCCTCGAGCGTCGGCGGCCGCAGCGCCACGCCGGCCCGGCCCACGATCGACGGCCCTAGCACGGCACGCCGCGCCGGACCGCCGTCAGCGCCTCACACGGTGCCGCTGCGCGGGAGGCGTTCACGTCCAAGCCTCGGGGGCGAGCGGCTCGTACTCGCGCTCGGAGGCTCCCCATCGCTCCAGCCAAACCTCTCGCGGCAGGCGCAGTGACAGCTCGTCGACGTAGCGACCGTCGACCCAGTGGACCGCGTGACCGTGCCCGAACTCCTCGTACCCGAGCTTCTCGGCGATGCGCCGCGCCGGGACGTTGTGTTCGCGGATCGCCACGTCGCACCAGCGGCGGTTCAGGTAGTCGAGCGCGTACCGGTGCAGCGCGAGCGCGGCGTCGAAGCCGTAGCCCTTCCCCCAGCGCTCGGGATCGACGATGAACTGCTCGATCGAGATGTGGTCGGACATCGGCGCGTCCCAGCCGAACGTTCCGCGGACCATCCCCACGAGCGCCCCGTCCGCCTCGATCGACCAGAGCACGGACTCCTTGTCCTTCGCCTGTTCGGTCAGGCGCTCCTTCCACGTCGAGGTCCACGCGGGCTCGTGCCAGATCGGCCCCGCGTGCCGAACGCGCAGGTCGGCCATCCAGCGGCCGTAGGACATAAGGTCGTCCTCGCGCGGGCAGCGGAGCCGGGCCAGCTTGCCGCGCACCGTCCCCCCGAGCACCCGCGAAGTTTAGTGGGGCACCTTCGAGATTTTCGCAGCGGTCGCCGCGCCGGGCGCTTCCGGCCGTCCGTCGCCGAGCGGAAGCCGCACCACGAACTCCGCGCCGCCGCCGTCGGAATTCGCGGCCGCGATGTCTCCGCCGTGCGCGTGGGCGATCGCGCGCGCGATGGCGAGTCCGAGCCCCGCGCCGTCGCGCACCCCTTCGTCGCCGCGGTAGAAGCGGTCGAAGATTCGCGCCTCCGCGCCCTCCGGCACGCCCCCACCCGAGTCGCGGATGCGCACGACGTAGATCCCGTCAGCCGGGGATGCGCGCACTTCCACCCGGCCGCCGGGCGGCGAATGCTTCACCGCGTTGTCGAGCACGTTGATGAACAGCTGCGCGAGCCGATCGGGATCGCCCGCGAGCGGACGGCTCGGGGCCAGCGCGACGTCGAAGCGCACGTGGCCTGAGGCCGCCTGGACCGCGAGCGCTTCGACCGCGCCCTGCACGATCGCGTTCGGGTCGACGGGCTCGCGCCGGACCTCCGATGCGCCGGACTCGATCCGCGCGACCTGGAGGAGGCCCTCGACGAGGCGCACCAGGCGACGCGACTCCCGGTGGATGATGCCCGCGGCGCGGCTCACGCCGTCCCCGCGCGCCTCCCCGTCCACGATCGCCTGCGCGAAGCCGTGGATCGACGTCAGCGGAGTGCGCAGCTCGTGCGAGATGTCCGCGAGGAATCCCTGCTCGCTCGCCCGCGCGCGCTCTACCTCCGCTGCCATGTCGTCGAACGCCGCGCCGAGTCGCGCGACCTCGCTCGGGCCTGCGGCGCCGCCGCGCGCGCGGTAGTCCCCCGCCGCGAGCCGTTTCGCCACCGCCGCGAGCTCCCGCAGCGGCCGGGTGATCGTGCGGGCGAGCAGCGCGGCGACGATCGACGCGAGGGCGATCGCCGCCAGGGCGCTCAGGGCGAGCGAGGGCAGAAGGGCGCGCACCGAGTCGCCGTACGCCGCACGGGGACGCGCGACCACGATCGTCCCCTGTCCGCCGGCCCCGAGCACCGCGCGCTGCAGCTGCTGCTGCACGAAGATCCACGGCTCGCCCTGGTCGACGAACTGGCCGATATTCCCCTGGTCGGCCTGGGGGAACTTCGTGTTCACGAGGCTGCCCTCGGTGTCGACGAGCACCCGACGCGCGACGTTGGGGTTGCCGCCGCTCGGACTCAGGATGAGCAGCCGCGCGTCCGCCGCCGCGGCCTGGTCCTCGAGTTCGTCCAGGATCTGACGCGGCTGCTTGCCGTCGCGAACGCCGTTCTGGATCGCCGTCTGAAAGGGGACCGCGAGCTCGACGAGCCGGACGCGCGTGACGTCGTTCTCGTACCGGAAGAGCAGCCCGGAGATCGTGAGCCCGGCAGCGAGAAGACCCACCGCGACCACGGCGACGTACGAGAGGAAGAGCCTCCCGGCGATGCTCATCCGCACGAGGCGCTACGCGGGCGCGACGAACTTATAGCCGACCCCCCAGATCGTCTCGATCCGCGCGTCCGAGCCCGCGAGTTTGTCCCGCAGCTGCTTCACGTGCACGTCCACGGTGCGCGTCTCGCCCGGATAGGCGAAGCCCCACACGTCCTCGAGCAGCTTGTCGCGCGTCAGCACGATCCCTGGCTTGCGGCAGAACTCCTCGAGCAGCTCGAACTCCTTCGCGCGCAGGCTCACCGGCCGGCCCGCGACCTCCACCTCGTGGCGCGCGGGATCGAGCGTGAGGTTGCCGACCACGAGCCGCCTGCCGTCGCCGACGCCCGAGCTGCGGCGGAGGATCGCGCGCACACGCGCGACGAGCTCGCGCGGGTTGAACGGCTTGGTCACGTAGTCGTCGAGCCCGAGCTCGAGCGCCTCGACCTTCTGCGCATCCTCGGCCCGCGCCGTCAGCGCCAGCACCGGCGTCCCGCGTCGGAGGCGGAGCTCGCGCAGCACGTCCAGGCCGTCGGCGTCTGGTAGGCCGAGGTCGAGGACCACCAGCGACGCCGTCCGCTCGAGGAGCCTCCGGGCGGCGCCCGCGCTCGCGGCATGGTCGACGTCGAACCCCGCGTTGCGCAGGTACAGCGACACGAGCTCTGCGACGGATGGATCGTCCTCGATCACCACGATCCGCGGCCGCTCGGCCATCCGCCCAAGTATGTGGCGCACGCACGAACGACCTATCGCATCATCAGCGCCGATGTCGCTGCGGTCGGAGATCGCCGAGCAGCCCGGGATCGTCCGGCGCCTTCTCGAGTCCGGCTGGCCGGAGGCGCGGACGATCGGCCGTGAGCTCGCGCGGGCGGCCCACCTGACGCTCGCCGCGCGGGGCTCGTCCGATAACGCCGCGACTTATGGCAAGTACCTCTTCGAGAGCATGGCGGGCGTCGTGACGGCGCTCGCCGCGCCGTCGCTCGTCACGCGCTACGCGGCGCCTCCGGCGTTCGGGGGCGGAGCCGTCATCGGCATCTCGCAGTCGGGTGCGGCCCCGGATGTCGCGGCCGTCGTCGCCGAGGCGCGCCGCGAGGGAGCGGTCACCATCGCGATCACCAACCGCGCCGGCTCGGTGCTCGCGCGGCGCGCGGCGTGGACGTTCCCCCTGCGCGCGGGAGTCGAGCGTTCCGTCGCGGCGACGAAGACATACACCGCGACCTGCGTCGCGCTCGCGCTCCTGGCCGCGACCACCGCCGAGGCGCGCGGACGGAGCGCGCTGTCGCTGGCGGGCCTCGCCGAATCGATCGAGGAAGCCGAGAGCACCGATGCCGGAGCGCTGCGGATCGCATCACGACTCGGTCGAGCGCGCGAGCTGATCGTGCTCGGACGCGGGTACGAATACGCGACGGCCCTCGAGGCGGCGCTCAAGATCAAGGAGCTCGCGCGGGTGTGGGCCGAGCCGTATTCGAGCGCCGATTTCGCGCACGGACCGATCGCGCTGCTCCAGCCGGGCACGCCGGTGCTGCTGTTCGCGTCGCGCGGGGCGAACGGTCGCGACTCCGTCGCGCTGTGCGAGCGCCTTTCGGAGCGCGGCGCGAAGGTCTACGCGGTCACGAACCACGCCGCTTTGGCGGAGTGCGCCGCGGACGCGATCCTTCTCGAACGGCCGCTGTCCGAGGCGCTCATGCCGATCAGCTTCGTCGTCGTTGCGCAACTGATCGCGAAGGAAGTCGCGCGGCGCCACGGCCGGGATCCCGAGCGCCCAGCGGGCCTTTCGAAGGTGACCCGGACGCGCTAGCCGCGGCGGCCTTGCGGCCCCGGGCGTCTTGCGGGAGGAATTCGATCGTCAGGCGGTGGCCGAAGGCGGCCGCGAGTCGCGCGAGCGAGCGCAGCGACGGCAGGTAGCGTGGGTCCTCCATGCGGCGGAGCTGGGTCTGCGAGGTGCCGAGCTTGCGTGCGGCGGCGCGCTCGGAGAGACCGGCGTCGCGCCGCAGCGCGGCGACGGCGGCCGCGACGTCGGCCGCGAGCGGGTCCGGCGTGGCCGGCGCGGCGTCCGGTGGCGGCTGCGGTGGCGAGCCCGGAACGGCCGTCTCGCGCATGCGTGCGCATCGTACCCGTTGCGCGAGTCGTTACTCGCGCCGCGGCCGCCCCAGCCGTGGCCGATGCGGAGGGCCGCATTCGATAGCTGAGTTCCGAGGACGTGACAGCGAGGAAGTTCGGACGCTCAGGCGGACGCGAACGCGTCCAGAAGGTCGCGCTGGGCCGGGTCGTATGAGAACAGGATCGTGCCCTCGCAGCCCGCGTCCGCCACCGCGCGCACCTGCTCGGCGAGAAGCTCCGGCTCGCCGGCGTACCCCATGACCCCGCCCCACATGCGGACGTGGGGGGCGGCCGCGCGCGCGGCGGTGACGATGCGGGCGACCTCGGCCGTCGAGCGCCGGTAGGCCATGGGACAGACGAGGTCCAGCAGGCGCTCCGCAGCCCACTCCGGCCATCGCTGCAGCACCGCGTCGCGCGCCACGGGCGGATCCGGGAACACGGCGGCCGATAGAACGACCCCACCGCGGGCCGCGCGCAGGCGGCGGGCGCCGGCGCGCACGAGGGCGGTCACGGCCTCGTGGTCTTCGGGCGACGACGCGTAGCGCGCCTGCGGGTAGCGCACGAAATCGTAATGGAAGCCCTCGACCGGGTATCCCGAGACGATGTCCTCGAACACCGCGAGGGTGTGTTCGCGTCCCTTCGCGCTGCGCGGGTCCACGTACACGCCCTCCCAATCGGCGCCGCCGGCCGGATCGAGCGTGTGCGCGCCGTCCGGCCGCAGGAGCCACTCAGGATGCGCGCGCACCACGTGCTCGCGCGAGCGGGGAAGGCCGTGGCCGGGGTCGGACCACACGTAGAAGACGTTGCCCCACGCGTGGATCCGCACGCCGACGAAGGCGCCCGCGCGCACGAGGTGCGCCAGCGGGTCGAGACCTTCCTCAAGGCCCTCCGCCCGCGGCTCGCGCGACGAGGCGTAGTACGCGTCGCCACGGCCGCGCACCTGCGCGACGACGTCGTGGATACCGCGCGTGATCGCGTCGGCCATGAGGTCGTCGATAGCCCGCCGGGTCGTGATCTTGTCGCGCACGACCCAGAGGGCCTTGTGGAACGAAGGCTGCCGGACAGTGCTCATCGCGCCAGAGCTGCGCGCGCGGCGTCGATCGCCGATGCTGGCGTCTCGACCGGGATGGTGCACCCTCCCGCCGCGATCCACCGCCGCCCGCCGGTCTGCGCGGATCCGTCGGCGATCTCGGCCCGAACGAGCGTGGAGTCGCGCGAAAGCAGCGCCTCGTCGCTGATGCCACCGACGGCGGCGCGGTCGGGGAAATGGGCCAGGAATTCGCCGAGCGTCGGCGCTCTCGCGGCGTGCGTGTTCCACGAGACCGCGGCGACGTGCGGGTACGCCGCGAGCTCGAGCACGCGCGCGCCGGCGCCGCAGACGTGGAGCACGTTGAGCGGCGCGTCGCGCACGGCGTCGAGGATCCGCAGATCGAACGGCGCGCCGAAGCGCGCGTACTGCGCGTCGTCGAGGACCGCGCGCTGCGCCCACGCGGTCGTCGCGAGGAAGATGCCGTCGCATACCGCGAGGCACGCGCGTGCGAGCGCGGCGAAGGTCTCCGTCACTGCGTCGAGCGCGCCCAGCACGCGCTCCGGCGCGTCGCGCAGGTCTGCGCCCAGCCGCTCCGGGCCTGCGAGCCGCTCGAGGACGCCGAGCGGCGTGAAGATCGTCGCCACGACCGGCGTCTCGGGGAGCCCGCTGCGGACGATCGCCAGACCTTCGAGGAGCTCCGCGAACGCCGGCTCGTCCACGCCGCGCGCGTCGATGCGGGACCAGCCCGCGCTGTCCGTGACGGCGTAACGCTCGACGACGGGCTTCGCCGTTCGGTCGTAGCGGTACCGCGTGCCCCACGGCTCGGCGTGGTATTGCGCGCGCGGGTTGTACTTCACCAGGTCCAGCTCGTGGCGCCGGGTGAAGTCGATCGTCGTGCGGGCGAGCCGCTGCGCGCCCTCGTTCTCCTCTGGATAGAAGTGGCGCCACACCGCGAACGGCGGGCGGTCGACGGCTTCGCCCCGAACCGCCGCCTTGACGCGCTCGCGGGCCGTCGGAGTCACAGGTCGGCGAAGGTCGCGAGCTCGAGGCCCGCCTCGGCTACTGCCTCGCGGATGCGCGGATCGGTCAGCGTCACGACCTCGGTGGCGCGCTCGCTCGCGTACGTCGAGTGGGCGAGCAGCTCGCCGTCGGGATCGCCCGGATGGCACATGAGCTCGGTCACGCCCTCGCCGGCCCCCGCGATGCGGCCGAGGATCGCCTCGAGCGCCGGCACGTCGATGTGGCCCGCGAACTGGAACTCGCGGCAGAAGCGGTCCGGGGTGCGGATCCCCAGGGCGCGGTACGCGGTCTTGTGCGCCTGGCCCTGCACGCGGGCCGCAGCGCCCGTCTCGACCGCGAGCTCGCCCAGGGCGCTCGCGACCTCGGGGTCGTCGTGGACGAAGTGGTGCGAATCCAGGTGCGTCGGCTCCCGGCCGAGCAGGTCGCGGGCGCGCGCGTACTGGGCGCGGTACTCCACGAGGACCTCTTCGGCTCGCGCGCGACCGTAGACCGGACCGGGGCGGCTCGGGAACGCGCCGTCCGTCTCGAGGAGGGAGGGAATGCGCGACGGGTCCGACACGGGTCTCCCGAACGTGAGGACGAGGTGCACGCCGACGTCGAGCGAGGGCGCCTCACGTGCGAGCGCGGCGGCGTGTTCGGCATCGGGAGAGTTCGCCATGAGCGTGGAGGCGGTCACGATGCCGTCGCGGTGCGCGCGCATGATCCCCGCGTCGACGCCGGGGCAGCGGCCGAGGTCGTCGGCGTTCACGATGAGGAGCTTCACGCCGCAAGGATGCGCTCAGCGTCGGTGGCCCGTCACGCTGACCGGGGAGGCTTCGGCTGGGGCGATCGCGGAGCTCTGCTCCGCGCCCTAAGCGGCCGGCCGGCGACGCCTACCGGGCCTTGAGGAGCGCGTAGACGCTATCCGGGAA
>JBHEML010000042.1:0-18271 GCA_046262615.1 Candidatus Limnocylindria bacterium
TCCCTAAGCGGTCCACGGAGATCTCGATCCAGTTCCGGATCGCGCCGCACCAGATGTTCAGCCGCGAGGCGTCCGCCGGCCTCGAGCCGAACGCCCTCGTCCTGCGCATCCAGCCCGACGAGGGCATCTCGCTTAAGTTCGGCGCGAAGGTGCCCGTGCAGGGAGTGCGCATCCGTTCGGTGAACATGGACTTCGTCTACGGCGCCTCGTTCATGGTGGACGCTCCCGACGCGTACGAGACGCTGATCGTCGACGCGCTGCGGGGCGATGCGACGCTCTTCACGCGGCGCGACGAGGTCGAGCAGCAGTGGCAGCTGGTCGACCCGATCGTCCAGGGCTGGAACGCGGCGCAGACGGACCTTCCGCGCTATCCCGCGGGCACCTGGGGACCGGTCGAGGCCGACATCCTGATCGCGCGGGACGGGAGAGCGTGGCGCAAGCCGTGATCGGCGCGAACCCCACCCCGGTGGACGACGCCTTCTGGGGGGCGCGCGCGCACGGCGTCGCGCAGCTCGAGCGCGAGCTCGCGCGACTGCGCCGCGCCGAGGACGCCCACGCTCGGGAGCAGGGGCTCATCGTCGCGCGCGCGTCGGTCCTGAACCTCGTCGTCTACGCGACGAGGGAGATCCACGCGCGGCGCGCGGCCCTAACCGTGTCGGAGCTCGCGCGCCGCCACCCGTCGCGCGCGATCGTCGTGGTGGCGGACCGCGAGCGACGGCCCGGCGTCGATGCGGAGATCACGATGCACTCGCACCGGCCGCAGGACGAGCAGTCACGGCAGGTCTCGTACGAGCAGATCCTCATCCGCGCGCGCGGGGACTCGGACGAGCGGCTCGCGAGCGCCGTGATCCCGCTGCTCCTGCCGGATCTGCCGGTGTTCCTGTGGTGGACCGATACGCCGCCGTCCGACCGCCGGCAGTTCGACGACCTCCTGGTCCTCGCGAACCGTCTGATCGTGGACTCGGAGGACTTCGCGCGGCCCGAGGAGACCCTCGCGCGGCTTTCCGCGATCTGCGGGCGCGGCGCCGGCCACTTCGGCGTCACGGACTTCAACTGGACGCGCCTCACGCCGTGGCGCGAGCTGGTCGTTGCGTTCTTCGACGTGCCGGCGTGGCGCCCCTTCCTCGACGGCATCACCGGCATCCGTGTCGGCTTCGCCGTGGACGCCGACGGACGCGCGATCCATCCCTCGCAGGCGCTGTTGCTGATCGGGTGGCTCGCGTCGCGCCTGGGCTGGCGGACGACGGAGCGACTCGCGCCATCCGAGGCGGGCGGGATGTTGTTCGCGATGGAACGCGCCGATGGCGCGGAGGTCCAGGTCCGCGTGCGGCCGCGGTACGAGCAGGGGCTCGAGGAGGGACACGTTTCGGGGTTGCGCATCCAGTGCACCCGTGAGGGGACGAGCGCCGAGTTCGTCGTGAAGCGGACGCCCGACATGCGGCACGTGGCGACGACGACCATCATCGGCGGCAGGACGGTCGCGCAGCGCACGGTGCCGCTGGCGACGCCGAGCGTCACGGACCTGCTCGGTGAGGAGCTGACGATCGTCGCGAGCGACCGCATCTACGAGGCGTCCCTGGTCTCGCTCGTCGGCTTCGCCTGACGGACACGGGCGCCGTGGTCACGCTTTTGCCCAAGGCACACACCTGTGGATGACCGCACCGTGAGCATCCGGCGGAGCGCTCCCGCAGAGCGGCTGCTCGGAGGGCGGTACCGCCTGGTCGAGCGCGTCGACGCCGGAGGCGCGGGCGAGGTGTGGCGGGCGACCGACGAGCGGCTGGGCCGCGACGTCGCCGTGAAGCTGCTCGGGCCGCGCGCGGATGAGGCCTTCCGCGAGCGCTTCGCCGACGAGGCGCGGCGCGCCGCCGCGGTGGCGCACCCGAATGTGGTGACTGTGTACGACGAGGGCCGGGACGGCGACGACGCGTACATGGTCATGGAGTACGTGCGCGGCCGCACCCTGCGTGACGTCGTCTCGCAGCGTGGCCCGCTGCCCGCGCATGAGTCCGCCCGCCTGGTGTCTCAGGTGGCCGCTGCGCTCGACGCGGCGCACGCCGTGGGCATCGTGCATTGCGACGTGAAGCCGGCGAACGTGATCGTCGACGACGAGGGTCGCGCCAAGCTCACCGACTTCGGCGTCGCGCGCGCCGCGCGGGACCCGGCCGAACACGAGCTCATCGGCACCGCGCGCTACATCGCGCCCGAGCGAGTGACCGGAGGCGCGGCCACGGCGCGCAGCGACGTCTTCGCGCTCGCGCTCGTCGCCTACGAGCTGCTCGCGGGCCAGCCCGCCTACGCGGGCGTCGATACGGAGGAGCTGCTGCAGCTGCGCCTGGCGGGTCCGCCTCCCTCACTGCGCGCCGCGCGGCTGGGCCTGTCCGACGATCTCGACCGGGTGATCACCAAGGGCCTGTCGCGCGACCCCGCGCAGCGTCACGCGTCGGCCGGCGCCTTCGCCACGGCGTTGTCCGCCGCGGCGGAGCACGGCGAACGGACCAAGGCGCTGTCGCCGCCGGTGCGGGCGTTGCCCGCCAGACGCGGAGTGCCGGGGATCGGCGCCGTCCTCGCGCTCGTGGCCGTCGGGCTCGTCGTCGCCGGCACCGTCCTGTTCTTCGCTGCGTTCGCGCGTGCGGACAGGGGCCCGGCCGCGGTACCGACCCAGCCGGCGGCGGGAGCGACGCAGCCGGCCGCGACGGCATCCAGGGGAGCGCCGAACGTCGTGGGCAAGAGCGTGACCGAAGCGGCGAACGAGCTGATCGCCGCGGGTCTCCACTCCCCCGTGTCGTGGCAGGTCGATGCGTCGGCGCGCGGTACCGCGTGCGCCGTGGTGCGGCAGGAGCCCGCCGCGGGCGCCAGCTTCCAGCCGGGCGCGGTCGCGCAGCTGTACCTCGCGCCGGGCAAGGACTGTGGCAAGAAGGACGACTGAGGACCGCGCGGCCGCCCGCAGCGACATCGGGCGCGTGCGCGCAGAGAACCAGGACCGGGCATACGTCGGGGAACGCCGCGGCCGACTGCTGCTGGCCGTCGCGGACGGCGTGGGCGGGGTGGCCGGCGGAGCGGTGGCGAGCACGGCGGCTATCGATGCGGTCGTCCGCGGCTTCTTCGGCGATGCCCCGCAAGCGCGCGGTGGAGGCGGGGACGCGTCCGCCCTCGCGGCGGCGTACGCGCGTGCGAACGACGCGGTGGTCGACGCGGCGCACGATCGCGGCGTCCCCGGCGCCGCCACCACGCTCGTCGCCGCGGCGGTCAGCGGACGCCAGGCGGCGATCGCGAATATCGGCGACAGCCGCGCGTATCTGGTGCGGGCGGGTGTCGCGCGCCAGCTGACGACCGATCACTCGGGCGAGTTCGCGGGCTCCATCACGCGATTCCTCGGAGATCCGCGCGGCGTGCAGCCCGACGTCTTCGTCGAGGCGCTGATGGCGGGCGACCGGCTCGTGCTGTGCTCCGACGGCCTCACGCGGCACGTCCGCCCCGAGGAGATCGCGGCGATCGCCGCCCGCGGGGCACCGGGGGCCGCGGCGGACAGGCTCGTGGCGCTCGCGAACGACCGCGGTGGCGAGGACAACGTGACCGTCGTCGTATGCAGAGACCGGTCCCGGCGCCAGAGTGCCGGTGCGCCGGTGCTCGCGGCGCTAGCGGGGATCGCGCTTGGGCTGGGGACGCTTGCGGCCTTCGGAGACCGCAGCGTCTTCGGCGCGCCCCTGCGCTATGTCCCGCCCGCTGCCGCCACGAGCTCCACCGCCACCGCCGCGGCGACCCGGGCCGCGAGCGCCTCCCCCGCGGCGAGTCCCGAGACCAGCCCGAGCCCAAGCCCGAGCGCGGTCCCGTAGCGCCGGCGAGGCCGCCGCGGACGCGACGGCCAGCCCGCCGAGCGTCACGAGGAGCGGGACCGTTGCGCGGGCGAGCACCGCGCCGATTCCGATCCCACCTTCGAGCGGGACGTCGCAGGTGAACGACGGATAGAACTGGCAGTCGTACTGCCAGGTCGGGAGGATGAAATACGCACCTGCCTCGGACGCAGGCACGGGAAGGCCCGACGTGAAGGGGTAGAAGAAGAGCCAGGCGCCGGCCGCGAGCACCCCGTACAAGGCGACCACTTCCCGCCGCCGCGTTTCCCATAGGGCCGCGAGCGCGGCCGCGAGCGCGAGCAGGTAGAACGGCAGCGCAGTGAAGAAGTGGTAGAAGAACAGCACGCGTGAGATCGGTATCCACGCGACGTACTGGACCAGGAGCGCGAAGACAACGAAGCCCAGGACGATCGAGCGCGCGCGCACCGCCGCGATCGCGCACCAGGCGGTCGCCGCCAGTGCGCCCCAGAACAGGACGACGTTGCCTGCGTCGTAGATGTACGCGTTCGTCTCGTTCGACGACTGTCCGAAATACCAGTAGACGGGCTTCAGCACGAGCGGCCACGTCCACCAGGGCGCACCGGCGGGATGCGGCGCCGTGAGTCCCGAGTGGTACCAGTACATCTGCTGCGTCAGCTCGACCAGGTCCCAGCCGAACGGCGTCATCGGCCCCCCGAACCACCTCTGGTAGCTCGCGAGGTAGATGGCGGCGGGGATCGCGGCGAACGATGCGAACAGCAATGCCGCGTTGCGTCCGCGTCCAGCGAGGAGATCGAGGGGACCTCCGTGGCCCGCGCGGCCGCGCTCGTACGCCAGCGCCGTCGCGCCGACCGACGCGACGAACACGCCGGCGAGCGTATACACCGCGGCCCACTTCGCCGCGGCCGCGAATCCGAGGAGGACGCCGGCGACCACGACGTCGAGGACCGCGGATCGGCGGGGGCGATGCGCGGCGATGATGAAATACCAGCCAGCGACGATGAACAGCGCCACGTAGATGTCGTTCATCCCGATACGCGCCTGCGCGAACATCGAGCCGTCGAAGAGCACCGCGAACCCGACGAGCAGCGGCAACACGCGCGATGCGAAGAGCCGGCGCGCCAGCAGCACGAGCGCGAATGCGAGCAGAGCGCCCGCGAGGACACCGGGTATCCGCCAGGCGAGCGCGTGGCGTCCGGTCTCGATCAGCTGCGCCGCGCCGGGCGACGCCGCGACGAGCTTGTCGCCCTCGCCGTCGATCCCGAGGAACGACGCGTGCACCGGGATGGCGGCGAACGGCGACGCTCCGTGCGTCTCGACGACGACCGCGCGGCCGTCGGCGAGCGCATAGAGGAACTGGGTTCGCGGCACGACCGCCAGCGACGTCGCTCCCGATGCGAATGTCCCCGTGCGCGCATTGCCAAGCGGCACGGTCTCGTGCCGCCCGCCCTCGAGCTCGTAGACGTCGAGCGCCGGTTCGTCGCGGCGCGCGACGAACACGCGGTTCGGGCCGAGCGCGTACGCGATGCCCGTCCCCGGGGCACCACCCACGAGCACGCGCGTCTCGTTGCCGCTCTGAGGATCGATGACGTGCACCGCGCCCCGCGGGTCGAGGACATACATCTCGGTCCCGTCGGGCTTGACCGTCAACGCGACCGCAGCCGTCGGAACGGCGCGAGGCGGCGCATCCCCTTGCCACACCTGGACGCCCTGCGGCGTTCCCACGATCGCCCGGCCGTTCGACACCGCGAACGAGGCCGTCGTGCTCTGCGCGGCCGCCGGGCACCGAAGTTCGGCAGGCGCGTCGAACGGCTCACGGAGCACGCCGCAGCTCGTGAGCGCCACGAGCGTTGCGCCGTCGAATGCGAGCCCGACCGGCGTTCCGCCCACGCTGCCTGCGCTGCGAGGCGTCTCCCCGCGGGGCGCACGCAGCACCGCGCCATCGGCGGTCAGGTAGGCGCGCGTACCGTCGCCCGCGACCGCGAACGCGACCGTCCGCTCGGGTACCGGTTCGGTGGCGACGACACGGTCGTCGCCAAAGGCGAGGATGCCGAGTGCCATGATCTCCTTCGCGAGGTGCGGGTGCGTCCACTCGTACGGCTCACGTTGCGCGAGGAGCTCGAACGCGGTCCGCGCGTGATAGACCTCGTCGAAATACATGTCGCGTGGCTGATCGAGCCGGTACGCGCGGGTCACGAGCACGAGGAGCGCGATGACGAGCGCGACGATGACGTCGCGGCGCGTCGCGGGATGACCCGGGCGAAGGCCGTCGGGAAGCCGCCAGCCCCGCGCGCTGGGGGGCGCCGCGGAGAGGTCGTGCGACATCGTGCGCTCCAGGCTCGCCTCGCCGCGGACGAGCCGCCACGCAACGAGCGCCGCTGTTCCGAGCATGAGCAGTGCGAGCGCGATCTGACCTTCGCGGCGGAAGAGCGTCTCTTCGAGAAAAGCGGGCGCGGCGAGGTCGTTCTGTGGGTAGCGGGTGAACGCGAAGAAGAGCGACACGAAGAAACCGAGCGCGAGGACGACGTATGGGGCGACCAGCCGCCCGCGCAGGGCCGCGAGCGGCAGGAGCAGCGCGAACGCGGGGAAGAGGTAACGCTCGTGCGCGCGCGTCGGCAGGAAGTAGAACGCCATGGCGGCGATCGCTCCCGCGGCCAAGAGCGCCGCGGTATCGCGCCGCCACCACAGCGACACGACGGATCCAATGAGTCCGAGCACGAGGAGCACGCCGCCGATCGCGACGTACGCCGTGTCGCTCTGCCAGAAGTCGCCGATCACGGACCACACGTTGAACGCGTAGAGCGAGGTGTACGGGTACGTGCCGGCCGCGTTGCGCACCAGATCTATGAGTCCGTCGACGAACAGCCCGAATGGGAGCGCCAGCGCCATGACGACGAGTCCGGCCGCGGCGACGGTGACCAGCAGAGGGCGGGGCCGGCGCTCGCGCGCCAGGATGAACGCTGCGGCGACGCCGACGACGAGGAGCCCGATCCCGAACTGCGGCTTGATCATCGTCGCGAGGGCCGCGAGGGCCCCGGCGGTGCCCCAGCGGCGGCCGCCCGCCGCGAGCAGGGCGGCCAGCAGCGGCAGCGTGCCGACCGCGTCGACCTGGCCCCAATACGGGCCCGCGAAGACCTGCGCAGGCGCGAGCATCCACAGCGCCGCGGCGAGGACCGCCGGACCCTGGCCGCCGTGGCGCCACGCTACGCGCGCCGCGAGGAGCCCGATGCCAATGTCGGCCGGGATCGACACGCTCTTGACCGCGAGGCGAAGCGCCTCGCCGTCGAAGAGCGATCCGAGGAGCCAGAGCACGTAGAGGAAGCCCGGTGGGTAGTCGCTGAAATAGCCGGGCTGGTAGAAGTTCGCTGGACCGACCTCGGCGAGCCGCTCGGCCCACGCCATGAACGTCCCGACGTCGGTCGGGAACCCGGGCGCGGCGACGGTACGCAGACGCAGCAGGACGCCTAGCAGGACGATCGCGGCGATCGCGAGCTTGGCGCGGCGATCGCCGGCCGGCATCGGCTCGGCCGGCGGGCGATCGGCAGGCGGCGTGGCCGTGCGCGTCATGCGTGGAGGCCCCGCTTACCCATCGCGCTATTCGTCCCGCTCCGCGAGCTTCTTGACGGACGCCTCATCGACCTCCGCCCTTGTCGGTCACTGCCAGTAGCCGAAGCGGATGATCGCGACGGTCGCGTAGACGTTGATCGCGATGGCGAGCGCGATCGCCGCGACGAAGATCCACGACGGCCGCTTTCGCCACGTCCCGCCGGCGAACGCATCACCCGCCAGTGCCAGGGCAACGAGGAAGGGCTGCGCGTCGATGCTGAAGCGGTAGCCGAACTGCGCGAAGCCGACGGTCGCGTGCGTGACGTCGGGAAGAAGCACCAGACCGGCGGCAAAGGAGACCGCCGCGACCGATGCGGCGCGACGCACGTGGCGCAGCCCGGCGAAGAGCCAGATGAACGCCGGCGTCGTCAAGAACAGGCTCATGCCGACGAAACGGGGGCGCAGGAACCATGGCACGCCCTCCACGAGGTCGGGTGGCTCGATGAAGATCGCGTACAGGTGGCGGGGCAGGTAGAGCGGCGAGAACAGGCCGTGGTCGAAGAAGAAGTCACCGACCGCGAGCCGCGCGTAGCCGGCGTCCACCAGCGTCCCCCATCGCAGCACGTTGTAGCCCACGTAGGCGAGGGCGAACGGCACCCCGCCGGCGACCACGCCGGCGAGCGTGCGGGGGAACTCCGCGCCCTTTCGGCGCGCGGCGAGAAGCGCGAGCGCGGGCGTCGCCGCCGCGACCGGCAGGCGCGCGAGCGCCGCGAGGCCGATCGCCGCTCCGATCGCCCAGGCGGGGCCGCCGCGCGACGCGGCCAGGAGCGCAGCCGCAGTGAAGAGCATCGCGACAGAATGCGCGGCGAACCACGCGCGCCCGTCGGCGCTGGAGAACAAGAGCGTCGTGCCGAACGCGCTGAGGAGTGCGCCCGCGAAAGCGACCCAGCGCGGAGCTCCCCAGACGCGCAGGGCCGCGTACAAGACCCCAGCGGAGGCGCCACCGGTGAGCTGAGCGACGAGCCCCTGCGCATCGGCGGTCCCGACGAACGGCACAAGGGGCATCGCGAGGATCGCCGGTAGTGGCGGGTATGCGACGCACCAGCGGTCGGGCCCGCAAGACAGCAGCTCGTTGAGCCACGGCGGCGCCTCGAGGAGCCACCATCTGCCGCCCAGGAACGCTTCGGCGAGGCGGCCGTAATAGTCGTACACCGTCGGAGCACCCAGCCCCGCCACGATGTAGGCCGCGGCCGCGAAGGCGCCGACCGCGACCGCTATGCGCCGATCGCCGATCGTCACATCACGAAATCTCCCACACTCGGGCGGTGTTGTTCGCGCCGCTGCTGGTGCTGCTCGGCCTCGGCGTCGGCACGTTCGGCACCCTCGTCGGTGCCGGTGGCGGATTCCTGCTCGTGCCGATACTCGCGATCCTCGAGCCGTCGCTCCCCACCCCGGCGATCACCGCCGTCTCGCTCGCCGTCGTAGCGATGAACGCCACATCCGGAGCGATCGCGTACGCTCGCCAGGGCCGCATCGACCTGCGGTCGGGGGTGCCATTCGCGCTCGCCACGCTCCCCGGCAGCGTGATCGGCGCGATCGTCAGCCGTTCGGTACCTCGCCAGATCTTCGACGTCGTCCTCGCCGCGCTGCTGATCGCCCTGGCGCTCTTCATCGGTCTGGCGCACGACGAGGAGGCACGGCCAGCGGCGAAAGGCGGAGGATGGGGCCGCGCCCGGCGCCAGATCGTGGACGCCGGCGGCACCCGCTATGGCTACGACGTGAATATGCCCCTGGGCGTGGCGATGTCTTTCGCGGTCGGTTTCGTGTCGAGCCTCCTCGGTATCGGCGGCGGCGTGATCCACGTACCCGCCCTGGTCGGCGTGCTCGGCTTCCCGACCCACATCGCCACCGCTACCTCGCACTTCACGCTCGCGATCATGGCCACGGCAGGGACGGCGACGCACCTGGCGGCCGGCGATCTCCAGGACCTCCTGATCGAGACCGCGCTTCTCGGCGTCGGGGCGATCGTCGGCGCGCAGCTCGGCGCGCGGCTCTCCGCTCGCGTGCACGGCACCGCGATCGTGCGCGCTCTGGCGCTGTCGCTCGCCTTCGTCGGCTTTCGTCTGGGCATCCAGGGACTGTTCGGGATGTAGGAACAGGGGTCTCCGTGGCGCGTCGCCTGGACTACGCTTCGGCGCGACGGCCGATGGCTGCCGCGCCCTGCGGGCTGCCGCGCGGCCACGGCGGGCGCGACGGCCCGCTGGCGGACGCCCCTGGGCGGGGCGTCCCGAAGCACGGCGCATCATGGCGCGGATGAGCTCGGCGCACGACCCCACGGTGCTCCCCCATGGCCTGCCCGTCCCCGTGGACGACGGCGCCTGCGATCACGTGGTCGGGATGGCCGTGCCCCCGCTCGTGCTGGGGTCCACCCACGGCGCGCTCGACCTCGCGTCCCTGGACGACCATCGCCTCGTCCTCTACATCTACCCGCGCACCGGCCAGCCCGGCGAGCCGCCGCTGCCCGGCTGGGACGCGATCCCGGGCGCGCGCGGCTGCACGCCCGAGTCGTGCGCCTTTCGCGACCGTCACGCCGAGCTGCGCGACATGGCGACGGTCGCCGGGCTGTCGGCGCAGACGCTCGAGGAGCAGCGCGAGTTCGCGGAGCGCAATTCGATGCCGTTCCCGATCTTTTCCGACCCCGAGCTGCGCCTCGCGCGCGCGCTGCGCCTGCCGACGTTCGGGGCGGGAGGCGTCACCCTCTACAAGCGCGTGACCTTGATCGCCGAAGGCCCCGAGATCGTGAAGGCGTTCTATCCCGTGTTCCCTCCCGATAGGCACGCCGACGAGGTGCTCACCTGGCTGCGGGCGCGGAGGTGATCTACCAGCCTCGGAGGCGACGACCCTGCCAGCTCGAATGGTCGCAACGGCGCCGGCGGTTGACCGAGCGCCGCTGCCCGCGCGACTGAAGTCGACACGCCGTCCGACGTCGTTCGCTAGCGCCGCTCGAGGCGCCAGATGTCCGATACGCTCTCGCGCCTGCGGATGAGCCGCGCGCGGCCGCGGTCGATGAGCACGACGGCGGGGCGCGGATAGCTGTTGTAGTTCGACGCCATCGCGACGGCGTACGCGCCAGCCGCCGGGATCGCGACGACCTCTCCCGGCCGCGGGGTCGGCAGACCCACCTGCTCGATCAGCAGGTCGCCGCTCTCGCAGTACTTCCCCGCAAGGGCAACGTCCTCCTGGGGCGGGGCGAGCGCGCGGTCGGCGACGATCGCCGAGTACCGCGCGCCGTACAGCGCCGGGCGGATGTTGTCGCCCATCCCGCCGTCGACCGACACGAACGTCCGCACCCCCGCGACGCGCTTGGTGCCGATGACGCGGTACAGGGCGACCCCGGCGGCACCGACGAGCGAGCGTCCCGGCTCGACGTGGATCGTCGCCTTCGCGAGCGCTGGTTCCGCCCTGATCGGCTCCCCGATCGCGGCTGCGTAGTCGCGCAGGGCGAGCACCGGGTCATCGATCCTTAGCGGGATGCCGAGCCCGCCGCCGACGGCGATCTCGGCGATGCGCACGCCTGCACCGGCCAGCTCGACCGCGAACCGCGCGAGAGATGCGGCGAGCTCGCGGTAACGACCCTCCTCGTGCAGCAGCGTGCCAATGTGCGCATGGATCCCGACGAGCCGCAGGCCCGGGGTCCCGGCGATCGCGCGCGCCTGGGCCAGCGCGTCCCCGCCCGGTATCGGCGCGCCGAACTTGCTGTCGAGCACGCCCGTTCGCAGATGGGGGTGCGTGTCGGCATCGATGCCGGGCGAGAGCCGCAGCCAGACGGGCTGCGGGGAGCGGCGCCGCCGGACGAGCCGTGCGAGCCGCTCGACCTCGTCGGCGCCGTCGACGACGATCCGGCCGACGCGGAGCCCTAGCGCGGTGCCCAGCTCGTCCTGGGTCTTGGCGTTGCCGTGCAGCTGGGCACGCTCGAGAGCGAAGCCAGCGCGCCGGGCCGCCTGGAGCTCGCCCACGGACGCCGCGCTCGCGTCGGCACCCGCGGCCGCGAGCAGCGCGGCGACCCCGATGAGCGGGCAGGCCTTCACCGAGTAGGACACGCGCGCGGGGCGGTACGGGCGCAGCGCGGTCACGTACGCGCGGTACGCCGACCTGACCGTCGCGGCGTCGTAGACGTACAAGGGCGTCCCGTAGCGGTCCGCGAGCCGGACCGCGTCGACGCCGCCCAGCCGCAGGTGACCGTCGCGGCCCGTCGCGGTGTCCAGGGGCCACAGCCGGGAGGCGAGAGGGACCGCGGCGCCGTCGCCCTCCGCGGGAGCCTTACCCAGCGCTGGAGGTATTCGGGTCGTCAGGTAGCGACTGGATGAACTCCTTGAAGACCGAAAGCTTGCTCTCGTCCTCTTCACCTTCGCTCGAGATCGCCGAGCGGTCGAACACCGACTGCGCGACGAGGATCCGCGCGTCGCACCGGACCGCGAGCGCGATCGCGTCCGATGCTCGCGAATCGACTTCGACCTCACGGTCGCCCTGCTGCATGAAGACGCTGCCGTGGAAGACCCCTCCCCCGCTCCCATCCTCGACAAGGTCCTTGACGACGACGCGCGTGATCTCGATGTCGAACCTGCCGAGGATCTCCATCATCAGATCGTGCGTGAGGGGGCGCTCGCTCTTGATGCCGGCGATGCGTGTCGCGATGCTGTGCGCCTGGTCAGCACCGATCCAGATCGGCAGGAGGCGCTCGTTGTCCTTCGCTTGCAGGAGCACGACGTGCTGGCCCGTCAGCACGTGGACGCGCACCGATTCCACGGTGCACACCATGAGCACGCTCTAACCCTACCTCAGGGCGACCGCGGCCCGCCGGGGTCGGAAGAACAGCAGGAGGACGACCCCCGCGATGAAGCCGAAGATGTGCGCGAAGTACGCGACCTGCTCCGTCGCCGGGTGGCCGACGACGCGGAGCTCGCTCAGTCCGCTCAGCACCTGCAGCAGTATCCACAGCCCGATCACGATCACGGCAGGCAGTTGGATGATCGTGATGAAGATCCCGAGGAAGACCAGCGTCCGCACGCGCGCGCCGGGGAACATCACGAGGTAGGCGCCGAGCACCCCGGCGATGGCCCCCGACGCCCCGACGAGGGGCGACGCCACGATCAGGCTTTGGCCGATGGCGGCGACCAGCCCACACAGGATGTAGAAGACGAAGTACCGGGCGCTGCCGAGCCGGTCCTCGACGTTATCGCCGAAGATCCAGAGGTACAGCATGTTGCCGATGACGTGGAGCCAGCCGCCGTGCAGGAACATGTGCGTGATCAGCGGCGCGAACGTGTCGAGCGTGTAGCGGCCGTGGTCGATCGCCGCCGTGAACGTGTTCCAGTCGAAAGCGTACCGGTCGTAGAACGCTTGGAGCGACCGCTCGGAGCTCATGAGCGAGACGGTGTAGAGCCAGACGGCAAGGTTCACCAGCAACAGGACGCGGTTGACGATCGGCGTACGCGCGGTCGGGTTCGCGTCTCCGAGGGGGATCACGGGCGGGCCCCCGAAGCGCTCATCGGTTGATATCCGTCACGGCGATCTTCGAGCCGTGCACGCTGTAGGCCACGTGCTTGGCCTCGGACACGAAGAAGGCGCTGGCAGTCTGGAGGGAGGGAGGCAGGTCGAAGCGGGCTATCTCGCGGCCGTCGCGCGCCATCTGGACGAGCCGCTTGCCGGGGCCGTCGAGCAGGTAGATGTACGTCTGGCCGTCGATCGCCTGGATCGCGGACGGCCTGACCGGATCGCTCTGCCAGCGGGGCGCGAAATCGACGCGCACCGCGGTACCCTGCGGCGACCTCTGGAATTTCAGGATCTCGGCGCCGGACGTGACGATCCAGATCGCGCCATCGACCGCTACCGACCTCGCGGTATTGGCCTGTAGCGCGGACGCGAGGAACGGGGCCACGGGCCCGAAGCCGCTGTCCGTGGCCTCGCTCCTCCAGAGCTGCCCCGACTGTGCGTCGAGCACGTAGAGATTGCCGACGAAGGTCGCGGTGGAGGTGACCTCGCGCCAGCGGTCGGACCCCGCCGGTGTCACATCAGCGACGGTGTTGCCCTCGGCCTTCCAGACCTTGCGCGCGTCGTCGATCGCGAATAGCGCGTCGTCCTGCGCGCTCACGGTGACCAGCGAGCCGACCGACCCCTTTCCCTTCTCGAGGACGGCCGCCGCGGCGGCGGGATCACCGAACACGCGCCACAGCCGGCCAGACCCCGGATCGGCGGCGTATACCCCGTTGGCCGTGCCCGTCAGCTGTCGGGGCGCGGCCCCCGCGGCCACGCGCCCGAGGTCGATCAGGACGCTCGAGACGCGGTCGTCGAGAGATGTGACCTGCGCGCGCAGATCCGCGACCGCGGCCGCGTCGGCGGACGGCGACCGCGCGGCATCGTCCAAACGGGCGGACGCTGAGAGCAGCCTTTGCCGGACGGCGTCCGCATCGACGGGCTTGCGATCGGCGATGCGCTGGGCCGACAGCAGCTCGTCGTGCGCGGCCTGCAGCGCGACCTGGAAGTCGCTCGTGGCGCGGCTGGCGGTGAAGTCACGGTACGCGACGACGCCGACGGCGCTCGCCACGATCAGCAGAACGACCGCGAGCGCCGTCGTCACGCTCTGCCGCCGCTGCATCCTCTCGCGCGCCGTGTGGGGCAGCCGCGGAAGCGTGGTCGCGCGCTTCGCCAACTCAAGGTCCATCGAGCCCGCCTTCGTCGTCCCGGGCCCGACCGGCGCGATCGCGGCGAGCACCGGGACCGCGCGCGGACGGCGCGGCAGAGCGTCGCCCGTGATGGGAGACGGCAGACCGGCGCCGGCCGACTCGGGCGACGACTCGCGGACCGCAGCAACGCCGCGGGCGGAGGGGACCGCCGCATCCGGCGCGAGCCCGATCTCGACGAAGAGCGCCGCATCGCTGGTCTCGAGCCCTTCGGCGGTGAAGCGGTCGTGCACGTGCTGCGCGGCGGAGCGTGGGTGGAGCGTGACCGCGGCGTTCTTGAGCGCCTCGGCGCCGAGTGCCTCGATCAGCGCGCCGCTGGCGAGGATCAAGGTGTCGCCGGGTTCGAGGGACTGACGCCACACGCCAGGCAGCACATCGACGTCGCTGCCCAGGGACTCGGCCTGCCGGGTCGTGGTCCGATGCACGAAGTCGGCGAGCTCGCCCGGCTCCTCTCCTGGAAGGAACAGGCGCGCGCGTCTAACGACGAACAGCTGTGCCGCTCCGACGCGCACGCCATACAGCTCGCTGCCCACGATGACAGCGCACGCGCAGTGGAGAAGCGATCGCCCTCGGGTCTCGCGGAGCCGCTGGGCCGCGCGGCGGTTGGCGTGGCGGAGCGCGCGCCGCAGCGACATCTCCACTCCGGCCGAAAGGTCGTAGTAGTACTCGTCACGCGCCAGCTCCGCGACCTCGCGCGCCGTGCGGCCGGCGGCAGGATCGGGTGGACTGACCTCGCAGAGGAAATAGAAACGGCCCTTGGTCCGCAGGGTGGATCCAACTTCCGGTTCCCGGGTGAGCACGACGTCGGTGCTTGACGAGGATGCGTCGACCGTCGATCCGATCTTCGTGACGTAGCTGGCGCGCCGGACCATCGGTGCCGAAGTATGCCCTCGCCTACGGCCCGTCGGGCAGCATCGAGCGCGGATCGAGCGGCAGGTCTCCCCGTCGGACCGCGAAGTGAAGATGCGGACCCGTCGTGAGACCGGTCATGCCCACGGCACCGATGCGATCGCCCGCGGCGACGGTGTCCCCAGCGTGGACGGTCGGAGGCGCGACGGCGTCGTCGAGGTGGGCATAGAGAGTCACGATGCCGCCCGCATGCGCGATCACGACGACCATCGCGCCATCCGGGAGGTGCCCGACGAAGGTCACCAGACCGGGCGCGGCCGCGGTCACCGGCGTTCGCAGAGGCGCCGCGATGTCGATCGCGTCATGAAAGTGCGGGTAAGGGATCCCGCCGTAGGTCCGCGGCGGTTCGAGCGGAAGCAGCGTCGGGCCGAAGGGCTGGGAGATGACGCCGCGAATGGGCCACACCCAGCTCGCTGCCTGCGGGAGCGGGGCGTTCGACACGGCTGCGGCGCGCGCGATCAGTTCATCGCTCGCCGTGCTCGCATCGGCCGCTTCCTGGGCGAGCTGCGTCAGCACATCGATCTCGGCCGCGGCGCGCCCACCGGACGCGACGGCGACGAGGGACTGTGCTCGGGCCTGAAGGACCACGAGAAGCTTCTCCTTCGCGTCGACGGACTCGAGGAGCATGGCGAGCTCCGCGTCCTGCCGTGCCAGACCTTCCTCCTGCCGTCGCACCTCGTCGGAAATGCGGCGGAGCTCCTCGGTCAGGGCGAGTTGCTGCGACGCGAGCGCCACGAGCGCGTCGCGGTAGACGAGGGTCTGCACGAGGGATCCCGACGAGAGGAACACACCCAGCGCGTTGGTGCGCGTGGCGCGATAAGTCTCCTGCAGGAGGCGGTCGAGCAGCGCCGTGCGGTCCAGGCGCCGCGCGTCGAGCTCTGCGATGCGGGCGACGCCCGCCGCGTGCTCGGCGCGGACGGCCGCCTGACGCTCGAGGAGGAAGGAGCGCTCGGCCGCGGCCAAGCGCGCCTGCGCGTCAAGGCGATCGGCAAGGCTCGTCGCAGCGATGACCGCGCGCGCCGCCTCGACCTCCGCGTCGCTCGGCCCGGCCGGCAGACCGAGGGCATCGCTCGCGCCAGGCCCTCGCGAGGGCGACGGAGACGGGATCCCCTTGCCGGACGTCGGCAACGCGCCGGGCGTGGGCGCACGCGACGCGGTAGAGCTCGCCGCGGGCGACTGTGTCGGTGCGGCGGCTGATGGTGATGAGGAGGGCGACGATGAAGGCGGGGCCGAACCGGAAGGCAAAGGCGAAGGCGAGGCCGATGGGGCCGTGCTCGGGGTCGGCGCGCCCTCGGCCTCGGCGGCGCGCGCGCCGAAACCCGCCCAGACGAGGACGAGGGAGAACGTGAGGAGCGCCGCCCGTGCCACCTGCGTTCCATTGTGTGGGAAGGGCCGCCGGCTCATCGCAGAGCGTCGGCGGCGTGCGTGTGCACCGGCTCGATCGCACCAGCGCGGATCTGGTCGCCTGGAGCCGACTACATCGGCGCGCCGGTGCGGCGCGATGCACGTTGTCGGTGGAAAGGATCAGGGCTGGACTGGACCGGGGACGCTCCGACGGTCGTGGGGCACCGAGCGGATGTGCGTCACCCCGCTCCGGGGCGCAGCACGGCCGAGCGCCGCGACGAGCTCGCCTTGCCGAAGGCGGATCTCCGCGCCCCACTCGGCGGTCGGGACCGCGACGACGAGGGTGCGCTCCTCCACGCGGACGGCGTACGTGGACGACGCGTCCGCACCGAGCTGCCGTGCTGCGACGGATGGCCACGCGCGCAGCGCCTCGGTCACATCGACGTCGCGTTCGATCCCGAGCTCGCGCAGGGCCTTCCGGACGGTCTGCGCCAGCGGCCTCACGACTCGTCTCGTCGGAGGAATGGGACCTGGACGACACACGCAGAAGCCATGAGGGCTGCGGGGAGCCCAATGGGGAGCGCCGCCGTGATCACGGCCTGCGCGCCGGCTGGCAACGCGCGCACCAGCGAGTCCCGGCGTACGGGATCAAGCTCTGACAGCACGTCGTCCAGCAGGAACACCGGCGCCTCGCCAGTCCGCGCGAGGAGCCAGGCGGCCTCGGCTAGCTTCAGCGCGAGCACGGCGCTTCGCTGCTCGCCGCGGGACGCGAAGCTGGGGAGATCGCGGCCCTGCACGGTGAGCGCGAGATCCTCACGGTGCGGCCCGACGAGCGAGCTGCCCTGCCACAGCTCCTTCTCGCGCTTCTCAGCGAGCATCGCGTGGTATTCCGCGGCGCGCTCCTCCGCCGTGCTCCCGGCAGACTCCGGCGAGTACGCCAGGCGCGCCTCGGGGTCGCCGCCGAAGTGCTCGAGGGCCTCGAGGAACGGCTCGCGCAATTGCTCCACGGCGTCCCGGCGGCGAGCGGAGATCGCGCCACCGACACGGCAAAGCTCGGCGTCCCAGAACTGGAGCTCGTCGGCGCTGCGGCCCTCGTCCCGCATCGCCCGAAGCAGCGCGTTGCGCTGTTCGAGGATGCGCTGGTATTCGCGCGTCTGGCGGCGGTGTATCCGGTCGTACTGGCCGACCATCGCGTCCAGGTAGCGCCGGCGGACGCTCGGCGCCTCACCAAGGAGCTGCACGTCCTCGGGAAAGAACGCGACCACCGTGAGCTCCCCGAGCGTGTCCTCGCCGCGCTTCGGTGCGCCATCGAGCAGATAGCGTCGCTGGCGCCTGCGCTCTCCCTCCATGGCCGCGAAGAACAGAAGTTCGACGCGGCGCTCGCCGTCGCTGCGTGCGATGTGCGTGCGGATGCGGGCCAGGGAGCGGCCCCATCGCACGAGCTCGGGATCCTCCCGTGCACGCGGCGACTCGCCGCGCGCGCACAGATAGAGGGCCTCGAGGAGGTTGGTCTTTCCAGCGCCGTTGGCGCCAACGAACGCGGTCACGCCGGGAACGAGGTCGACCTCGGCGGCGTCGTAGTTGCGGAAATCCTCGAGCGTCAGATGCAGCGCGCGCACGAGCGCAGCGTAGAGTCCCGCGGACCGAGCTCCAGGATGCGGCGGTCCCTCGGGTGGCGATAGAGAACGCGTCGTCGACGCCGTTCGAAATCGGTGCCGGGTCGCTCGGCGGCGCTACCCCGGGATCCGCAGTGGCATCACGACGTGGAGATACGTCTCGTCGCCGACGAGCTTGACGACGCCTGGGGCCAGCGGGCCGCCGAGCTCCAGCGCGATCTCCGCGGCGGTCAGGCTTCCGAGCACGTCCGAGACGAAGCGGGAATTGAACGCGACTGTCATCGGC
>JBHEML010000043.1:0-8032 GCA_046262615.1 Candidatus Limnocylindria bacterium
CGCCGTAGGTGACGGAGACGAAGCTCGGCCGGAGCGGCGCGAGCGCGGCGACCGTCTCGAACAGCCGCATCTCCGCCTCGGGCGTCCTTGGAGGGAAGAACTCGAACGAGAAGACGTGCCGACCCTTGCCGAAGCAGTCGGGTATGCGCATCAGCGCAGTATGCGCAACGCCGCAGGCTGTCCGGGGTGCGCGGGCTTACGTCGCGCTGTCCCATCGCGCGGAGGTCCGCGGTGTCGCATCGTGTCTCGGACCGTCGCTCTGACGCATCAGGTAGCCTTCGCCCACCGATGAGGCCTTACGTGAAGCACCGCTACGCCATCGCGCTCCCGTTCCTGGTGCTCGCGATCGCGACGCTCGCCGGCGGGGCGTTCAACAGCGTGGAAGCGCGCGGCCGCGTCGTGGACGGCACCACCGGTGCGCCGCTGCCGGGCATCGAGGTGACGTACGGCACGCGCATCGTGAAGGCCGACGCGGATGGCAACTACGTCGTGAACAACCTGCCCCGCGGCGCGCGCGTTTCCGCGCAGATCGGTGGATACGGAAAGGGATCGGCCGGGCCGGACGACGCCGAGATCCGCCTGCAGCCAGTCTCGCTGACGCTGCAGGTCAATGACGCGGAGACGAAACAGGGCGTCAAAGGCCCCGAGGTGAGGTTCCCCGGCTCTCAGTCGGTGAAGGGCACGGACACCGGCAGCATCGCCGTCATCCCGTATCCGCCGACCGATACGCCGATCCTTGTCTGCGCCGAGGGTTACGACACCGCGACGTATCCCGCTCGCGGGGTCACTGGCGCGGTCGAGCTGAAGAAGGGCAGCGCCGGATGCCCGCCGCTCCCAACGCCGTCGCCTCCGACAGCGCCAAGTCCGTCGGGGTCCCCGGCGGCGCCGAGCGCGACGCCGAGCCCGTCTGGTCCCTAACTCCGCCCGCTCGCAACCAAGAACGGAGGCCCGTTTGGCCTCCGTTCGGCGTGGTCCGGGGTGACGCCGCGTAGCGCGATCTCGCTCAGGTAGCCTTGGGCCCCCCGCGGAGCACATCCGTGGGGCGCACCCTGGAAGCTGGATCGAGCGGTCACTTGCTCGGAAGTTCAGCGGACAGCCCGACGATCGCCGCAGCGAGCTCGCGGGGGCGCTCCAGCGGCACGTTGTGGCCGGCTTCCAGTTCGACCAGACGCGAGTCCGGGATCGCTTCCGTGATCGCCCGCGCCATCTCCGCGGACAGCACGGTCGAGCGGCTGCCCCGGACGACGACCGTCGGGCACGCGATGCGGGCGAGGTCCTCGACGCCCAGCGCCGCGCCATGGCGGCCTGCGAGGATCGCCTGCAGCGCCGTTAGGCTCGACCGCCAGCGGAGCCCCGCCCGCCCGCGCGCGAACGCGTGACGGATCCGGTTCGCGTAGACGGTGTCCGTGTACCCCGGAGAACTCTCGCGCAGATAGGCCAGCGCGGCGGCCTCGTCGGCGAACAAGTTGGGGCGCTCCAGCGACAGCCTCCGGGCGCGTCCGGCGCCCTCCGCCAGTGGCGAGGCGCTCCAGTCGACGAGCACCAGTGCGCGGACGCGCTCGGGATGCGAGATGGCCAGCCGGACCGCGTGCCCGCCACCCATCGAGTGGCCGACCACGACCGCGCTCTGGACCCCCGCGGCGTCCATGACCGCGAGCGCGTCGCCCACGAATTCCGCCGGCGCAAAGGCCGCGAGATCATCCGGTGCCGCGCTCTCGCCGTGGCCCCGTGCGTCAGCCGCGATCAGGCGCGACCCGCCGCCGATCGCGTCCACGACGAAGGCCCAGTAGCGCGCGTAATTACCGATGCCGTGGAGGAACAACGTCGCAGGATCGCCCCCGGGCCAGTCCCACCACACCAGCCGGACGCCGGCTCGCAGTGTCGTGTGACGCTCGGGCACGAACGGCAACTCTAGGCCGCGCTCCGCCGCTGCGATCCGCACGACATATGCGGCGGCCGCGACGGCATCCGCGCCGCTCGTGTCGACGCCAGCGGTGAAGTGGACCAGGTCATGGTTGCGAATGACGTCGGAGATCGTTCTGATGGCTTGTAGCCCATAAACTCGCTGTCGAGTGATCGCCGACCTGCGCATGCTCGTGGATCGCCGCGAGCTGCTGGCCGACTTCGCGTGGCGCGAGCTGCGCGCCCGCTACAAGGGCTCCGCGCTCGGCTTCGCGTGGAACTTCGTCACCCCCCTGCTCCAGCTCGTCGTGTTCTGGATCCTGTTCGGGGTGCTCCTCAATTCGAGGCCGCACACGGAGAGCGGCGAGCAGCCGTATCCGATCTTCCTGTTCGTCGGCCTCATTCCTTGGACGTTCTTCGCGACCTCGCTCCAGGCCGGGGCATCGTCGATCGTCGCCAACGGTGCGATCGTCAAGAAAGTCCGGCTGCCCGTGCAGCTGCTGCCCGCGGCGAGCGTGCTGTCGGCCCTGGTCAACTTCGTCTTGAGCATGCTCATCCTCTTCGCCGTGCTCGCCGTGTTCGGCCCGCGGCGCCCCGAGGGACTCCTATATCTCCCCGTGCTCGCGCTGATCCAGCTGATGCTCAACCTGGGCCTTGCGTATCTGCTCGCCGGCGCGAACGTCTTCTTTCGCGATGTCGAGCACATCCTCGGGATCCTGCTGATGGCGTGGTATTTCCTCACGCCGGTCCTCTTCCCGGTGTCCGTCGCGGCCGATCGGCCGCGCGAGCTGTTCCTCCTCTACGTCAATCCGATGACCTCGATCGTGGTCGGATACCAGCGCGCGATGCTCGACGGGCTTCCGCCGCAGTGGGGTCCCCTCGCCTACTCGGCCGCGTTCGGGATCCTCCTGTTCGTCGTGGGCTTCGCGTATTTCCGCCGCGCGAAGGACGACTTCGAATCGGCGCTTTGAGCGAAGCGGCCGGCCACGGGCACGAGCATGAAGCGCCCTACCGCGAGGGCGACGCGGCCGCCTGGGAGCGCCCCCTGCGCGACACCGAGCTGTACCTTCCCGAGCGGCGCGACGTCCCGAATTTCGTGGACGAGACGAAGCTGGGGCACCTGCGTCCCATGCTCCCGAACGGAGGAAGGGCGGTCGAGATCGGCGCGGGCTCGGGCCGGCTGTTGTGCCGCGTGGGCCTCGAGCGCCCGTTCGCGCTGTACGCGCTCGACTACGCGGCGTACGCGATGCGCGCCGTCCGCGAGAACTACCGGCGCGCGGGCCTCACTGGGCATGCGCTCTTCGGCGACGCCGCGGCACTGCCGTTCCGCGACGGCGCGTTCGACGTGGTGTTGTCCGGTGGGCTCCTCGAGCACTTCCGCGAGCCCGCACCCATCGTCCGCGAGATGGCGCGCATCCTGCGGCCGGGCGGCCTCTTCTACGCGGACATCGTCCCGCGGAAGGTCTCCCTGTACCGCTGGGCCGAGCGCGAGCGAATGGCGCGCGAGGAGCACATGGCGGAGGGCATCTACGAGAGCGCCCTGTCGAAGCGGGCGTGGCGCGACGTCATCGGCGAGGCCGGCCTGACGAGCGTGCGCATAGTGTCCGCCGGGGTGCACCCGCCCTACACGCTGCGAGGCCATGAGCAGCTGACGTGGCGCTACGCGCGGTTCATCCGGGCGCTCGACGGCACCCCGGTCGCCGACGTCCTCGGCTGGTTCTACATGGTCACAGCGCGCAGGCCATGAGCGACTCGTCATCGCCGGCCGATTCCGCCGCGAACCTCCCGCTCGCCGCGATCCGCGCCGAGCGCGTGGCCAAGTCGTACCGGCTGCGGCGCGAGCGGCACCGGACGCTGAAGGAGGTCGCACTTCGGCAGTACGCCCCCGCCGAGACCGTCGAGGCGCTGCGCGACGTGACCTTCCTCGTCGAACCTGGCGAGGCGTTCGGCGTCATCGGCGCCAACGGGTCGGGAAAGTCGACGCTGCTGAAGCTGATCGCCGGGACCGCGAAGCCGACGACCGGAACGCTCGACGTGAGGGGCCGCGTGTCTGCGCTCCTCGAGATCGGAGCCGGCTTCCACCCCGACTTCAGCGGACGCGAGAACGCGATCCTGAACGGATCGATCCTCGGACTCTCCCGCCGCGAGGTCGATGCCGCCCTGCCATCGATCGAGGCATTCGCGGACCTCGGCCGCTTCTGGAGCGCGCCGGTGAAGACGTACTCGAGCGGCATGTACATGCGTCTCGGGTTCGCCGTGGCGGTGCACATGGACCCCGACATCCTCCTCGTTGACGAGGTCCTCGCGGTCGGCGACGAGTACTTCCAGCACAAGTGCTTCGCGAAGATCGCCGAGTTTCGCAAGTCGCGCAAGACGATCGTGCTGGTCTCGCACGATCTCGGCTCCGTCGCGCGCCTCTGCGACCGCGCGATCTGGCTCGAGCAGGGGACCGTGTCGGCGAGCGGCGACGTGCGCGACGTGATCAACGCGTACCACCTGAAGGTGGGGGAGCGCGAGCAGCGGGAACGCGAGACGCGGGGCGAGATCGGAGCGCGGTGGGGCAGCAAGGAGATCGCCATCACGAAGTCGCGCCTCGTCGCGCACGACGGCGTCGAGCGTTCCGTCCTCGAGTCCGGCAGCGCCGCGGCGATCGAGATCGCGTACCGCAACGAGGCAGGTGTCAAGGATGCGGTGTTCGGCGTCTGCATCTATCGCGACGACGGCGTGGGCGCCTATTGCACGAACACCATGAGCGACGGCGTCACCGTGCCGGTGAAGGCCGAAGGCGTCGTGCGTTTCGCGATCGAGGACCTGAGCCTGCTGCCCGGCGGCTTCGACGTCGACATCGGCATCACCGACCGGGAGGACCGGTACTACGACTACCACGAAAAGGGGTTGAACTTCAGGGTGATCGGCGACTCGCGGCGCGAGATGGGCATCGCCCGCATCCCTCACCGGTGGGAGTGCGAGTGACGCGCCGCGCGCAGCCGCTCACACGGACCATCGCGCGCGAGCTCGACCCCGGACGGTCCATGCCGCTCGAGCGTCTTCTGGGGCGCGCGCCCACCGCGGCGGTGTTCATGCCCCGCGCGGTTCCCGGTTTCGGCGAGGAGTTGGTGCGCCGGTTGCGCGCGCGCGGTTTCGCGACGTACGAGCTGAAGATGGGGCCGACCGTCGGTGACGTGCTCCACGCTGCGCGCGCGACGCCGCCCGACACCGCCGTCGTCTATGTCCACTACGTGCCCGGCGCCTATCGTCTGTCCGCGCTCCTTGCCGGCGTACTGCGTTGGAAGGGCCAGGGATGCTTCGTCGTGCTCTGCCGTGGGAGTGGGGCGGTGTCGCCGAGGCAGCGCGTGGGCTACGCCGCCGTGCGGCTGTTCGCCGACCTCGAGCTGCCTGCCACCGATCCCGACGGGACCCTCGGCTCGTGGTCGCCCCGCAGGGTGCCGCGTCCCTCGTGGCTCGCGCGCGCTTGGCGGCCACGCTCCGGAGCCGCGCGCCTCGACGATCTGCTCCCGCTCCTGCGCTGTCCGACGTGCCGCGCCGAACTGCGACGCGAGGCGGAGGCGCTGCGGTGCGAGGGGTGCGGCCGGCTCCACCCGATCGTCGACGGCATCCCCGTGCTGCTGCCGGTCGGCGCTCTCTCGCAGGTAGACGAGGACGACGGCGCGTACGAGGCGGGCGACGCGTACAACGTCGGCGCCGACGAGAACCGCGCGTGGCTCGAGATCGGCCTGTACAAACGGGACCTCGTTGCGCGGCTGCTCCACGACCGAGTCCCGCGAGCGAGCATCGACGTCGGCTGCGGCGACTGGGGACTGCACCAGGACGTCTTCGCGGCGGTCGGAACGCAGCTCGCCGTGGCCGGCGACGTATCGCTGAAGCTCGTGCGGCACGCGCGGGACCACGCGTCGGCGCCGCTCCGCGTCCACCACCTCGTGTTCTCGGCCGAGGCCCTGCCATTCCGCGACGACGTGTTCGACCTCGCGTATTGCAGCGAGGTGCTCGAGCATCTCGAGCATCCCGAGCGCGCGCTTGCTGAGATGGCGCGCGTCGCGGGCGGCGGTCGCAGCATCCTCACGGTGCCGAACGAGAAGCTCGTCGGCAAGCTCGAGACAGGGCACGTACAGACTTTCGGCTTCGATGACTTCTTGACGCTCGTTCGAACGCACGTGCGCGTCGCGCGCACCTGGGGCGTCTTTCTGTGGCGAGGTGGGGATGTCGGTGCGCTCGCCCAGACGATCGGCGGGACCATTCGACTGAAGCTGTATCTGAAGCTCGGCGAGCACGCGCCGCGACGGAGCCTCTCGATCCTGACCGACGGTACTCTGCGCGCGCTGAAGGACGCGAAATGATCGGCGTGATCGGCCGCCCGACCGCGGCGCGCGAGGCCGGTGAATGAGCGAGCGCCCCATCGACGTCGACGCCCTCGTCGCGGAGGTCAAGGAGCGCGTGCGCGACAAGCGCGCGCAAGGCCTCTACGGCCCTGACGTCGAGGCCGCCCTGCAGCGGCCTCTTCCCGGCGGGGCGCTGGCCAGCGACCAGCTCGAGGACGCGCTGGCGGCGCTCCCGATCGCGATCGAACAGGACGTCGTCTACGACCCACGCAGCCGCAAGGGCGGCCTCGCGGGAGTCCCGATCACGTTCGCGCGCCGCGCCGTCATCTGGCTCATCCGCTGGTACCTCTTCGAGATCACCGGTCGCCAGAACCACATCAACGCCCTAGCGCTGCGCGCGCTCCGCGACCTCGACGCGCGACTGCCGACCGGGTTGGTATCGCGGGTCGGGGCGCTCGAAGGGGCGAAACGGCTGGACGACGCGCGCGAGAACGCGGAGTACCTCGACTATTCGCGGTTCGCCGACCGGTTCGGGGGACTCGAGGAGCAGGTGCGCGGCCAGGCCGAGCAGTTCCTGCCGTACTTCAACGGGCGCCGTCGCGTCCTCGACGTCGGCTCCGGCCGGGGCACGTTCCTCACGCTCGCCAAAGACGCCGGGATCGGCGCGTACGGCGTGGACGTGTCCCCCCAGCTCGTCGAGCAGAGTCGGGGTGAGGGGCTCGAGGTCTACCAGATCGACGCCGAGGAGCATCTTCGCTCGCTGCCGGACGCCTCGCTCGACGGTATCTTCGCCGTCCACTTCGCCGAGCACGTCGTGCCCGGCCACCTGTTCGAGATCCTTCACGAGTGCAAGCGCGTCCTCGTCCCCGGGTCCCACTGCGTCATGGCGACGCCGAATCCCCGGACGCTCACCGTGGGCGCGCATACCTTCTGGCTCGATCCCACGCACCGGAAACCGCTGCCCCCGGACGCGTTCCAGTTCTACCTCCAGGTCTCCGGCTTCGAGCCCGTCACGATCCACACCTACAACCCCAGCGACGAGCGCCTCTCCGAGGAAGGCCTCGAGGGCCCCGCCCTGGCCAACGCCCGCCTGCTGAACGAAACCCTCTTCGGCGATCGCGACTACGCCGTGGTGGGCATGAAGCCGTGACCTTTTATCCTCCACGCAACGCGCCGGGCGCGACGCTCTTCAGCCACCCCTCTCGCGCGACGCTCTTCAGCCACCGCCCTCGCGTACGCCACGCAGAGACCCAACCGTGAGGCCCCGCGCGATCCACCAGTTCCACCCGTCATTGGCGCCGGGCGATGCCGTGAGCAACCACGTCTTCGCGCTCCGCGAACTTTTCCGTTCGTGGGGCTACCCCAGCGAGGCCTACGCGATCGAGGCGAAGGCAGCCGTGCAAAAGGAGGTCATGCCGTACCGCCGTCTGTTCCGTGAGGCGGCCGCCGACGATCTGCTGCTGCTGCACTTCTCGATCGGCAGCGATGCCTTCGACAAGGTCACCAGGCTCCCGGCGCGGCAGGCGCTCATCTACCACAACGTCACCCCGTCGGCCTTCTTCGAGGGCGTCAACCCGCACGCTGCGCTCCACACGCGCAAGGGTCGCGCGCAGCTGCACGCGCTGGCGAAGACGGTGCCCTTCGCCATCGGCGTGTCGGAGTTCAACCGGCGCGAGCTCGAAGCGGCAGGCTTCGCACGGACGACGGCGGTGCCGATCCTCATCGACTGGTCGCGGTACGACGTCGCTCCGGATGAGCGTGTCCTGGCGCGCTGGCGCGGGCCGCACACCAAC
>JBHEML010000043.1:8042-16953 GCA_046262615.1 Candidatus Limnocylindria bacterium
CGTCGGCCGCATCTCGCCGAACAAGCGCCAGGACGAGCTCGTGCGGCTCCTCGCGTACACCCGCGCGTGTGTCGATGGCTCCGCGCGGCTGTTCCTCGTCGGCGCCCACCGCGACCAGCCCCAATACCACGCGCGAGTCGCTGCCCTCGCGGCGGAGCTCGGCCTCGCCGATGCGGTGATCTTCACCGGCAGCGTCACCGACGCCGAACTGGCCGCGTACTACGGCGTCGCCACCGTGTTCGTGTCGCTGTCGGAACACGAGGGCTTCGCGATGCCCGTGCTCGAGGCGTTCCGTTTCGGCACCCCGGTGATCGCGCTCGACGCCGGCGCGGTCGGCGAGACCGCGGGCGGCGCCGCGCTGGTGATGCGCGACAAGGACGTCGCGCTGTTCGGCGAGATGATCGGCCTGCTGCGCGAGCGGCCGGCGCTGCGCGAGCGGCTGGTCGCCGCGGGCGAACGGCGCGTGCGCGACTTCTCCCCGGAGGCCGTGGCCGAACGGATGCGCGTCGCGCTCGAGCTGGACGTAGCGGTGGCAGCGTGACCGCGCGCGTCCGCGCGATCCACCAGTTCCACCCGACGCTCGCGTACGGCGATGCCGTCAGCAACGACTGCTTCGAGCTACAGCGCCTGTTCTGGGACTGGGGCGCGACGAGCGAGCTGTACGCCTGGGAGCGCAAGGCCGCGGTGCAGGCGTTCGCCCGCGACTACCGCGAGTACGGGCGGCCGCTCGCCGCCAAGCCCGAGCTCGGCGCGAGGCTCGAGCGCGGAGAGCTCGTGCCCGACGCTGAGCGTTTGTTGCTCGTGCACCTGTCGATGGGAAACGATTCCCTCGACGAGGTCCTCGGCTGGCCGGATCGGATGGTCCTGCGCTACCACAACATCTCTCCGCCGGAGTTCTTCGAGGCGCACAACGAGTACGCGCGGCGCTACGCCGACAAGGGCCGCGAGCAGCTGCGCGCGTTCGCCGCCGTCGCGCCGCTCGCCATCGGGGACAGCGAGTACAACCGCCGCGAGCTGGAGCGGGCCGGCTTCGCCCACACCGCGGTCGTGCCGATCCTCATCGACTGGTCTTGGACCGAGACGCGCGCGGACCGCGGCGTGGCCGCGCGCATGGCCAGCCCCGGCAACAAGATCCTCTTCGTGGGTCGCATCTCCCCGCAGAAGGCGATCCACGACCTAATCGCGGGCTTCGCCGTGTACCGCGACCGCGATCGGACCTCGCAGCTGGTGCTCGTCGGCTCGCGTGACGATGCCGGTACGTACGGAACGTCCCTGGAGGAGCAGGTGCGGTCCCTTGGCGTCGAGGACGCCGTCCTCTTCGCGGGCGCGGCGAGCGATGCCGAGCTCGTCGCCTACTACGCCGGAGCCTCGGCGTTCGCGACGATGTCCGACCACGAGGGCTTCTGCATCCCGGTCCTGGAGGCGATGCGCTTCGACGTGCCGGTGGTAGCGCATGCGGCGGGCGCCACGCCCGAGACGGTCGGCGACGCCGGCATCCTCGTCGAACGGAAATCTCCCAACGCGATCGCCGACGCGCTCGAGCGCGCGCTCGCCGACCGTGCCGCCCGCGAAGACCTCGTGGCCCGCGGCCGCCGGCGCCTGGAGGACTTCTCGCGGCAGCGCGTCTCGGCCGCGCTGCGTTCGGCGCTCGCCGCCGCTGACGTCGCCGCGCCCACGCTACCTCGGCACCACATCGCCGTCATGTCGAGCGACGAGCGGTGCGGCATCCACGACTACTCCGGCGCGCTCGCATCCGGACTCTCCGCCAACGGCCACCGCGTGAGCTTCGTCGGGGTCGTGCGCTGGGACAGCGCCGACCTCGCGCGTAAGACCGCCGACCTGCCCCCCGACGCGGACATCGTCCTCATCGAGCACGAGTTCGGCATCTTCCGCAGCTCGGCGCTCGCGCGCGCCATGTGGCGCATGCGCCGGGCGGGGAAGCGCATCCTCCTCTCGCTCCACGAGCTCGATCCGGACAAGTTCCACCACTACCTGAAGATCCTGGCCTCGATCCATTACCGCCAGCACTCGAGCCCGCCGCGCGAGCTCGCGCGCATCGCGTGGCACTCCGGCGTCATCGCGCAGCGCCTCTTCCGCTACCGCGCGACGCTGTGGGCGCTGGGGCTCTTCCCTGAGCGGATCCTGGTGCATTCGGCGCGGGTGCTCGACAAGGTCGACCTGATCACGGGCGACCTGTCGCGCGTCACCGAGGTACCGCTCGTGATGATGCCGCTCGACGGCGCGATCCCGCCCGACGAGGTCGATCCCGAAGACCTCCGACGCGCGCTTCGCGCGAAGCTCGGCCTGCCGCAGGACCGCTTCATCTTCATCTCGCCCGGCTTCCTGTTCCGGCGCAAGCGGCTGATCGAGGTCATCGCCGCGGCCCCGCGCGATGCGCTCGTCGTGCTGTCTGGCACCGAGTCGGCGTGGGACGGCGACTACCTCGGCGACATACGCCGCTTCGTGGCCGAGCACCGTCTCGACAACGTGGTCATCAACACGGACTACGCGACGATGGCCGAGCACGTGATGGCCGCGGACGCGATGGTGCTCTTCTATCGCGACGTCTATCAGTCGGCCATCGCGACGCAGGCCATGTGGGCGGAAAAGCCGACGATCTTCTCCGACCTCCCGTCCTTCGAGCTGTACCGCGGCGCGGGGCTGTTCGCGTCGGACGAGCGCGAGCTCGCCGAGCGGATGGTCGAGATCCAGCGGCCCGATGTGCGCGAGCGGCTCGTGCGCCAGGCGCGCGTGATGAAGCGGCAGCTGTCGCCGCAGCGGGCGGCGCTTCGCTACCTGGCGGGCCTCGGGGAGGTATGAGCGCGCGCGAGCGCCTGCTCGTGGTCGTCCAGCGGTACGGGACGGAGATCGTCGGCGGCGCCGAGACGCACGCACGTCTTGTGGCCGAGCACCTCGCTCCGCACCTGGACGTCGAGGTGGCGACGACGACCGCGCTCGACTACTGGACCTGGCGTAATCACTACGAGCCGGGCGACACCCAGGTGCACGGCATCCCCGTGCATCGCTTCCCCAATGTCCGGGAGCGCGCGCGCGATTTCCAGACGTTCTCGCGCCACGTGCTCCAGGAGGCGCACACCCTCGAGGAGGAGCAACGCTGGATCCGCGACCAGGGCCCTGAGTGCCCCGCGATCCTCGAGTTCCTCCACCGTCGCGGGCGCGAATACGACTACGTGCTCTTCTTCAACTACCTGTATTACCCCACCCTGTACGGGCTGCCCATGGTCCCCGAACGCGCCCTGCTGATGCCCGCGGCTCACGACGAGCCCGCCATCCGCCTCTCCAGCTACCGCGCGATCTTCCACCTGCCGCGCGCCTTTCCGTACAACACCGAAGAGGAGCGCGACCTGGTCCACCGGCTCTTCGGCAACCAGCGCGTGCCGTATGACATCGTGGGGGTCGGCGTCGACGCGCCCGCAGAGGCGCCGTCCGCGCAACGCTTTCGCGCCGCGCACGGCGTCGAGCGGCCGTTCCTCCTTTACTTCGGCCGCATCGTGGAGTCCAAGGGCGTCGACGAGCTCCTCGACTTCTTCACCCGTATGAAGGACGCCCCCGGAGCCCCCGCGATCGACCTCGTGCTCGCGGGAAAGGCGGAGATGGCCATTCCGCGGCGGGACGACATCCACGTCGTCGGCTACGTCGACGAGGCGACCAAGTGGGACATGCTCGCAGCCGCGACGGCGTTCGTCCTGCCGAGCCGCCTCGAAAGCCTCTCGATGGTCGTGCTGGAGTCGTGGTGGTCGCGCCGGCCCGTGCTCGTCCACGCGCGCTGCGAGCCGGTCGTCGGGCAGGTCCGGCGCGCGCGAGGCGGGCTCTGGTACGACGGCTACGGCGAGTTCGCGGAGTCGGTCGGAAAGCTGAGTGAGGACGCCGCGCTGCGCGACGCGCTCGGCGACGCCGGCGAGGAGTACGTGCGCCGCAGCTACGCGTGGCCCGTCGTGGAGACCAAGTACCTCGATCTGCTAGCGGAGATCCGCTTCTCGTCGTAGTTCGCGAGAGACGCCGTGGCGACACGACGTTCGCGCCCGCTGGACTCCGGAAACGGATTGCTACGGCGTGTCGAAGCGCTGCACCTCGGACACCGTCTGTCCCTGGTTCGTGCACGTGACGGCGTGCACGCCGACGCCCGACTGCGTCGGGTCCTTCGCGTAGGTCCAGGTGACCCTCCCGGTCGCGTCCACGGTCTTGGTCCCGAGCGCCAGGATCACGCCGCGTAGCGGAAGCCGTGCTTCGGCCGAGCAGCTCGCCCCTGGTGATGTCAGTACGTCAACGAAGCCGTACCGCGAGTCGGTGAGGATGAACACGAACAGCGTCGACGGGGGATAGCCCCCGGGCGGCGGCGGCGCTGGCGGCGGCGCTGGCGGTGCGGTGGGCGGCGCGGGTGGAGCAGGAGGAGCGGCGGTGGGCGGCACGGGTGTCGGCAGGGCCGCCGGGGCCGGTGTGGTCACGCGCGTTGCGACCGGCTGAGGAGCGGCCGTGGCCGGTCGGGCGGTCGCGACGGGCGCTGGGGTATCCGCCGCCGCTGCGGGCTCCGGGGTCGGGTCAGGCGAGGCCACCGTTACAGGCGCCTCGGTCGGCGACGAGGTCGCCGGCGGCACCGAGGGGCTCGCCGCGGCCTCGGTCGACGACGCCGCGCGAGCGCTGGCGGAAGGCGACACGACGGCAGGTCTGGTCGGCGGTGCGCATGCGGCCAGCAGACACATGGCCAACGCCGCTGCGGTGAGGGCTCTCATGCGCACGGCGATCTCTACGAACGGGCGGAGCGATCGGACTTGCACCTAGCGACGGTTTGGGAATTTTCTAACGATCGCGCGCGAGCTGGTGACGTCGCGCGATGGCTCGTCCACATCGCGCATCACGTCGTTCGCCATCGCGCGTCAGCAGGACGGAAGCTGGTCACATCGGGGCCTGATGTTGCTCGCCCATGGCGGGTCATCAGATGGATGCCCACGCGCGAGGAACGTCACCATGCATGACTCCCGGCTCCAAGCTGGTGCCAGCCGCACGCTGGCATCTCCAGGATCGGCCTCTTCTCCGTCTCCCGGACATCGAAGCCGCCCGTCACCGGCGGCGCGCGGCCGACCGCGCGATGCGAAACCACCTTCGCCTGTGAACCGAAAGCTCATGACCGTTCGTAGTGCGCGCCCAGGGAGTGGGCGCCACATCCCGAGTACGAGGGACGCGATCCGAGAAGGGAGAACGACAGGACCACGACAAGCAGGCAGGCGATCCAATACAGCGCGAAGGAGAACCCATGCACACGAGCACACGCGTCACTCAGGGGAAAGTGGCGGGCGTCCTCGCATCAGCGACGCTTCTTGCGGCAGCGATCGTTCCGTCGTTCGGCGGCGCATCGAGCCACCGCGAAGCGCCACTGATCAGTCAGGACCCCGCCGCGGACGCCACCGACTTCTACATGTTCCGCAGCCCGGACGCGCCGGACACCGTTACCTTCATCGCGAACTACGTCCCGTTCGAGGACCCTGCCGGCGGTCCGAACTTCTACCGTTTCGGCGATGACGTGAAGTACTCGATCATCATCGACGACAACGGGGACAACATCGACGACACGCGCTTCGACTTCACCTTCCGCACCGTCGTCCAGAACGGCCAGACGTTCCTCTACAACACCGGTCCGGTCGGCTCGTTGACCGACCCGAACCTGAACATCCGCCAGTACTACACCGTCACCAAGACCCTGTCCAACGGGCAGACGACCGTTCTTGGCACCGACCTTCCCGTACCGCCGAACAACATCGGCCCGAAGTCCACGCCGAACTACGACGCGCTCGCCACGTCGGCCATCCGGACTCTGCCGGGCGGCGGCAAGGTCTTCGCCGGTCAGCGCGATGACCCCTTCTACGTCGATCTCGGTGCGGTCTTCGACCTCCTGACCATCCGTCCCGGCGCGCCCGGCAACAAGGGCGGCGGCCGAGACGAGCTGAGCGGGTTCAACGTGCTCACGATCGCGCTCCAGGTTCCGATCGCGAGCGTCACGAACAACGGCATCGCGCCGGGGTTCATGAACTCAGAGTTCGGCGTCATTGGCGGTCGCACGACTGCCTCTCGCCAGTCCACTCGCGTCCTCACGGCCGGCGCGACCAGCAGCAGCGGAAGCTCCGTGCAGGTCTCACGCCTTGGCCAGCCCCTGGTGAACGAGCTGATCATCCCCCTTGCGGTGAAGGACGCGTTCAACGCGTCGCAGCCCAGGGACGATGTCGGCGCGCTGAACTACGTCACCGACCCGGAGCCCGCGCGTCTCCTGAAGGCCCTGTACGGCATCGACGTTCCGCCGACGCCGCGCAACGACCTCGTCGCGATCTTCCTCACGGGAATCCCGGGCCTCAACAAGCCGTCGTTCATCAAGCCATCCGAGCAGATGCGGCTGAACCTCTTCGTTCAGCCGAGCGCGACACCCAATCGCATGGGCGTCCTCGGTGGCGACAACGCCGGATACCCGAACGGCCGGCGCCTCGGCGACGACGTCGTCGACATCAGCCTCCAGGCCGTCGCTGGCGGCACACCCTTCACGCCAGCCCAGAACGTCGCGCCGAACAACCAGCTCGGCGACGGCGTGAACCAGAACGACAAGCCCTTCCTGGGCGCGTTCCCGTACGTCGCATCTCCGTGGGCCGGCTTCGATCACCCTGCCATCGGCAGCCGCATCGAGCCCGCCACCCCGTGATGCCTCGCCACCTGGCCGCCGGGGGGCACCGTCTCCCCGGCGGCCTCGCGGCCCTCGTCCTCGCGCTCGCCGTGGGCGGCTGCGCGGCTCCCTCTGCGGACTCGGCCGCCGCCACCGCGATCACGAGCGCGACGACGCGAGCGACCCCGACCGCGACAACAGCAGCGCCGAGCGGCGCCGCGGGCACCGCGATCCCCACGCTCGGCGGTCCGGCGCCGTCGCCCGGGAGCGTGGTCCTGCCAACGTATTTCGTGACGTTCACGGAATCGCGAAACGGCGCCGTCGCCGTGCTCACGACGCCGGGGTCGGTCTGCGCCGCGGAAGCGCGCATGGCCGACGGCGGCATCCTGACGGTCGCGAGTCTCCAGCAGCCGCGCACCGCGGACTCCAAGGGCATCGCGGCCTGGACCTACCAGGCCGTGCCGGCTCCGGCGGGCGTCGGCATCTACACCGTGGTTTGCACCTACCAGGGACGGTCGGAGACCGTCCAGAACCGGTTCACGGTCGAGTGAGCGCGGCGGGCGCGGGGACGAAAGGTTCCCACGTGAAGCAGCACGGCCCTACCGATGCCCATGGAGCCGGTGCGCTCGGAGCTCCCGGCGCGCCGCATGACGCACTGCCTCGAGGGACTCCCGGGTACGTCCTCCCCGACGTGCGCCGAGCTTCGCGGCATCTGCGTTCCGTCGCGGCGACCCTCGCGGCTGTCGTCGTTCTGACGGCGGCCATCGCGGGCGTCACGCGCCAGGTCCGCGGCGTCCCGGCGGACGTTCCCACTGTCACGGAACGCGCGCTCGATGGCCGCACCGACGGCATGCGCGCCATCGAATACGGGCAGAAGCTCGTCGCGGCGTCGCCGGACGATCCGCGCGCGCTCGTAACGCTCGCGAGCGCCTACCTGTACCGCGTCCGCGAGACCGCCGACCCGTCGCTGTACGCGAAGGCGGATGGCCTGCTGCAGCGCGCGCTCGCGCTCGCGCCCAATGACGCCGATGTCGCGATGAGCCTCGGTTCCCTCGCCAACTCGCGCCACGACTTTGCCGGCGGGCTCGAGTGGGGCCGGCGCGCGGTCGAGGCCGCTCCCGCCCGCGCCGCGGCGTGGGGCGTCCTGACCGACTCCCTCGTCGAGCTTGGGCGCTATGAGGAAGCGGTCGCCGCGGCCCAGCACATGGTCGACCTTCGGCCAGACCTCGCGTCGCTCTCCCGCGTCTCGTATGTCCGGGAGCTTCATGGCGATCTTGACGGCGCGATCGACGCGATGCGGCGCGCCGTGACCGCGGGTGCGCCGACCGGCGAGGCGACGGCGTGGAGCCAGGTCCAGGTGGGTCACCTCTTGTTCGCCAAGGGAGATCTCGACGGCGCGCTCGCGGAATATGAAGGCGCGAGCCACCGCATCGACGGGTACGTGTACGCGACCGCGGGCAAGGCCCGCGTCAAAGCGGCGCGGGGCGACCTGGTCGGTGCCGCGGCGCTGTACGAGGGTGCGGCGGGGGCGCTGCCCCTGCCCGAGTTCGTGATCGCCCTCGGCGATACCTACGCTCGGATGGGCGATCGTACGCGCGCCGACCAGCAATTCGCGCTGGTGCGCGCGATGAACGCCCTGTTCGCGGCGAACGGCGTCCGAACGGACGTCGATCTCGCGCTGTTCGACGCCGATCATCTGACCGACGTCGACGGCGCGTTGCGCGCGGCACGGGCCGAGTACGCGGTCCGTCAGAGCGTCCACGTCGCCGACACGCTCGCCTGGGCGGAATACCGCGCCGGGCTCGAGGACGATGCGCTCCGTCACAGCGTCGAGGCGCTTCGCCTCGGGAGCCAGGATCCGCTGATGCTCTATCGCGCCGGCGTGATCGCCGCGGGCGGCGGAGACACCGCGCGCGCCCGTTCGCTTCTGATGCGGTCCGCGGAGCTCAACGCACGTTTCTCGCTGCTCTTCGCCGACGACCTCGCCTCCAGGCTCGCCGTGCTGGGTGCTCGATGAGGCGGATCCTCGCGGCTGCGCTGCTGGCGCTCGCTGTGCTCGCCGTCGGGCAGCAGGCCGCGTCCGCGCACCCGCTGGGAAACTTCACCGTCAACCGCTACAGCCGGATCGAGGTCGCGCCTGACGGCGTGCGGCTTCGGTACGTGCTCGACCTGGCGGAGATCCCCACGCTCCAGGAGCTGAGCGCCGTCGGACTCGACCAGTCCGCATCGGTCGAGGCTGTGCGCGGG
>JBHEML010000044.1:0-16835 GCA_046262615.1 Candidatus Limnocylindria bacterium
GCTCGCGTTCCCGGCGCCGGTCTTGATACTCCGAGAGCCGGGTGAGGCGCTCAGCGAGAACGTCCCGGCGGCGCCGGTCGTGCTCGTCACGGTGACGCCGACGGCGCTCGAGGTCGTGGCCGCGCCCGCGTTGTCCGTCGCCTTCGCGGTCAGGCTGTACGTGCCGGCCGGGACGTTGGACCAGGTGAACGTGTACGGGGCCGTCGTCGACTGCCCCAGGAGCGTCGTGCCCTGGAAGAACTGCACCTTGGCTATGGTGCCGTCGCTGTCGGCGGCGTTGGCCGAGATCGCGATGGACGCCGGCGCGGTGTACGTTGCGCCGCTCGCCGGGCTGGTGATGCCGACCGTCGGTGGCACGTTCGCCGTGCCCGCCCCGACGTACCTGATGCGCATGACCCGGGCGCCCACCGCCGTCGGGTCGGTCGCGCCGTCGGCGTACAACTCGGTGAAGTAGAGACCATCCGGACCCGCCGTGAGGCCGACCGCGGACGCCTTGCCCATGCCGGTGTACTCGACGAGATCGGTGGGTCCGCTGACGAGACCGCCGCTCGCGTCCAGGACGAACTCGGCGATGCGCTTGCCGAGCGTCTGCGGACCGGTGGCGTACGTCGGTCCCGACTCGGCGATGAAGGCGTGGCCGAGCTTGTCCGCGGGAAAGCCGCTGCCGCCGAGCGTCTGCGACTCGACGAAGGCCATGTTCACCGGCGCCACGGCGGGAGACCAGTTGTAGATCGGGTAGTTGCGCATGCTCGCGTCCGAACCGTCCCACAAATAGTTCCGCCCCGGAACGATCTTCGCGAAGCGGTCGACGCTCGGTCCGTTCTCGACCTCATAGTGCTGGCCATCCGCGGCTCGCCACGCTCCGCCGAAGGGGTTGCGGAAGCCGTAGGCGAACACGTAGTTCTGCGCCGCGCGCCCTAGCGCGGGATCGTAGAAGGGATTGTCAGCCGGGGGCGATCCGTCGAGGTTCATGCGCAGGATCTTGCCCCTGAACGAATACAGCTTCTGGCCGGTCGTGTAATCGAACCCGTCGCCGTTGTGCGCGTACAGCTTGCCGTCCGGGCCGATCGAGAGGTTCGAGATCTGGTGGGACTCGCGCTGCTCCTCCCCGACCATGTCGAGGATCGTGGTGCTGCTGCCCGCGAGCTTCCCGTTGTGGTCGCTGCGGAAGCGCACGATCTTCGGATACTTCGGCCCGCCCGGAGACGACTCGTACAGCATGCTCACGAAGACGTCGCCGCTGATTGGATCGACCGTGATCCCGGTCGTCCCCTGTTCGCCTGAGCCCGGGAACACCCCGCTGGGCTTGTAGTTCAGGACGCCCCGGACATAGTCGGTGATGGTGCCGTCGCGCGATACGACCTTGACGTTGCCGTAGAGCTCGGTGACGTAGAAGAACGGGTCACTCCGGTTGGCTCCCGGATTCGGCACGAACGCGATATCGACGGGCAGCTGAAGCCCGCCCGCGAACGCGTCCACCTGGTACCCCGCCTGCCTCACGGTCCACGTGACCGAGGTGCCAGGTGCGGGCTGCGGCGAGGTGCGGAACGCCCGCTGGCCCCAGCCGCTCCACTCCGTCACGGGGTCGCCGCTGCTGTCCCTGTCGCGTACGCGCAGGTAGTAATCCGTGTCGTACGCGAGCGCGGTCCGCCCGGCGTACGAATTGGCGAAGACGCCGTCTCCAAGGTGCACGTGGACGAGCTGCGCCGAGTTGCAGTAGGAGGTCCAGGCGACCTCGGCCGTTGCCGTGATCCGGATCTCCCAGTCGGTGCAGCGGTGCGTGTCGCCCGCGTTGGGGTCGGAGAATGCCGTCTGCTCCATATGCACATCGGCTGGGCTCACCACCTGACCATCCGTCGCGGGTTCGGTGACGACGGGCGTCGCCGGGGCCGTGTTCGCCGCGGCGGCGGTCGCGGCATTCGGCCAGAGCGGGACCAGCGCGAGGCAGATCACCATCGCGACAACGATCGGCACCAGACGCGAGTGAAGGTCGATCAGGCGCACGAAGGCTTCGCAATGCACATTGCGGACCGCCTGTGTGCCCAACAGCTACTCGAGCGAGCGGACGGCGCGGTCGACCGAGGCTCTCGTTGTCTGGTAAGCGAACTGCGATCCCGTGCGGAGAACGGCGCGCGACGGTCCTTCAGTCGCGGCTGGAGCCGACGCGGAGCAGCGCGCTGACTCCGGCGAGAGGTGATCCGCCGAGCGGCCGCCCGGTCGAGGCGTCGACACGCCAGAGCGTGGAGCTGTCGCGGGAAAGCGCGTACAGGCGGGCTCCGTCGGCCGACAGCGCGACGCTGTCGACCACGCGATCGGCGATGTAGCGCCCGCGCACCGACAGGTCGCCCGCGTTCAGGACGAGGACGCCGGTCGCGCCGACCGCGTAGAGACGCATGCCGTCGGGGGACACGACCGCACCGTGCGATATCCGCCGGTCGGAGCCGGCCGGTGTACCGGGCAGCGTCGCGCTGCCCACCACCTTGACGGAGCTGGTGTCGATCGCCGCGACCGTGCCGAGGTCGCCGTTGACGGCATACACCATCGCGCCGTTCGGGCTTTTCGCCAGAGACCAGAGACCCCGACTTGGCGCTGCGCCGGATCCGGCGGGTATATCGAGGATGCACTGCGCGTACTGAGCCTGGAGGTTCAGCGCATGCACGAAGGGCCCCTTCGCCGGGTTGAAGTACAGGCTGAAGTTCCACTCGCCGTGCGGACCCGCGACCGAGGTCGCGTAGATGCCGCGCATCAGACCGTCAGGCGGGGACACGGTCTTGTCGGCCACGACCTGCTCGACCAGCACGCCCCTCCGGCGGTCGTAGATCCGCACCCGGTAGCGCGTGGGGTCAGGGGTCGGGTGCTCCACCAGGTAGAGCAGAGCGCCATCGTTGCTGATCGCGTCGAACGCGTAGTCGCCGTCGAGCGTGATCGGCAGATCGGCCTTTCCCGCTCGCGTGTCGACGATCGCGAAGCGACTCTGCGTCGCGCCGGGTCGCCCCACGGCGGTGAGGACCAGCCACTGGCCGTCGGCCGACAGCCCGTCCGGAGCGGATCCGTACAAGGCCGGACGGTCGAAGCCGGCGGGCACGGCGATCTCGCGGATCAGGTTCCCGGTCGCCGGATCGCTGACGCGCACGGCCGCGCTCCCCGGTCTCTGGATCACCGCATAGATCGCGGACCAGTCCGGCGTGACCATCGCGCCCTCGATCGTGCGCGTGGTCTCGCCGGTGGCGGCATCCACCGCGAGGATGCGGCCTCCCGCGAGCGCGAATAGGCGGTCGCTCTGCTCGCTGGTGGCACCCGCCGCGCGCGGCGACCCGGAGCTTTGCCTCGGATCCGAGGCGCCCTGCGAGCCGCACCCAGTCAGCACGATCGCCAGGCTCGCCAGTGCCGCCGCGAGACGCCGTTCCATCGGGGCCCTCCACCATCGCGTTCGCCTGCATGCCCTACAGCGCGACCCAGGTGACGGTTCCCTTAGCGCACCGTCGAGGCGATCCGCAGCGCGGTGGCGCGGTCGACCTGCGCCTCGAGCCGAAGCAGGAGCCCGTCCTGCTCCCAAAGCAGCGTGTTGCCGGCGAGGCGGAGCGATTCGGGGAAGATGTTCCCCGCGCCGTCGCGGTAGAAGAATTGGTGCGGCGCGCCCGCGATCCAAAAGCCCGGCTGGCCGTTGACGACCACCGGTTCGACCGTGGCGTCGGGGCCGAGCACCTTCACGAACAGGCCGGGGTCGACGCTACCGCGGAACTCGCTGAACAGCGCGGCCACCCCGGCCACTGGCGACGTCGGGACGCCTGGGCGAACTCGGTAGACGGCGTTCACCTGGAGGCCGCCGGGTATCGCGCGCACGTGCACCTCATCCGGCGCGCCGAGCGCCGCGTCCGACGGCAGGACGACGGCGAAACCGGCCCGCTGCCGCGCGTCCGCGATGCTGACGGTCTCCCCGAGCGCGGCCGCCCCCGGCGACGCGGTGGCAGCGCTCCCGCTGGCGCCCGGGGTGGTCGTCGCGCGTGCCGTCGCTGTCGGATTCGCAGGCGCGCGGAATATCTGGACGCCGCGCAGGCCGAGCGCCTCCGCGGCCGCGGTCACCGCGCCGGTCGACAGCACCACCGCCGTGAGGAGGAGCACCGCCACCGTCACGGCGAGCGGCGCGAGCCCGTAGCGAGGGCTCCGCAGCAGCCAGAGCCAGCCGCGGGGCACGGGGCGCGCGAGGATGCGCTCGCGCACCGCGGGCCAGAGGTCAATGGGGGCGGGGTCCGCGGCGATCGCGGCCGCGCGCAGAGCGGCCCCGAGCTCCTCGTCGGAGAGCCCGCGCAGATCAGCGGCCATCGAGAGCCTCACGGAGCCGCCCTAACGCGCGCGACAAGCGCGACTTCACAGTGCCCCTCGCGACGCCGAGCGCCTCCGCCATCTCGGCCTCCGAGAGGTCGAAGAAGTACCGGTACGCGATGACCAGCCGGTCGTCCAGGCGCAGGCGGCCGAGCGCCGCCGTCAGGAGTGCCCTGCTCTCGCCGGCCAGGGCCGCTGCCTCGGGGGACAGGGCCGTGTCCCCCGAGGCGCGGTCCAGGGCGGCCTCGAGACCCACCGTCGGCCGTCGCGCCGAGTGCACCCGACGATTGCGGGCCTCGTTCGCGACGATACGCAGGAGCCACGGGCGGAAAGGCGCGCCTTCCCGGAAGCGGCCGAGCGCGTAGTACGCCTTCGTGAAACCCTCCTGCGTCGCGTCCTCCGCTTCCGCCGCGCTGCGCGTCACCACATACGCGGTGCGCAGCGCCATGTGCTGGTAGCGCCGTACGAGGTCCCCGTATGCGTCGGCGTCACCATTCTTCGCACGTTCCACGAGCTCGTTCTCCTCCGTTGGTCGGCCCTCCACGGAGTCGGGTCTCCTGCCTCGCTCTACAAGCGTCCGCGCGGTCCGGTTCCCGGCCGGGGGCCGGCCAGGGCACCGCACCGCCTCGAGACCAGCCGACGACAGGCGCTCAGGGAGTTGCCGCAGATCCGCAATCCGGCCATCTCCGATGACCGCGAGGAGCGCGCGGCCGCCGCGTGCGCGAGCCCGCGCGCGAGCGGCATGGCGCCTTCGATGCGGGCAGACTAGGCGATGTGATCTCCGTCGCATTCGAGGGCGTCACGAAACACTTCGAACGCGGGACGGAGCGGGTCCTGGCTCTCGACCGGGTGAGCCTGGAGGTCCCGGCCGGGCAGTTCTGCGCCGTCATGGGGCCATCGGGGTCGGGCAAGTCGACGCTGCTGCATCTCGCCGCCGGCATCGACCGTCCCACGGCCGGCCGCGTGCTCGTCGACGGCACGGACCTCGCGGAGCTTTCGGACGACCAGCGGACACTCCTGCGCCGCCGACGTATCGGCCTCGTTTTCCAGTTCTTCAACCTGCTCGTGACCCTCTCCGCGCTCGAGAACGTCGCGCTGCCGCTCCAGCTCGACGGCGTGAGCCGCGGGGATGCGGAGCGAAGGGCGCGCCAGCTGCTCGTGGACCTCGGGCTTCGCGAGAGATTGCAGCACCGCCCGCATCAGCTGTCTGGCGGGCAGATGCAGCGGGTCGCGATCGCGCGCGCGCTCGTCAGCGAGCCATCGCTGCTGCTGGCGGACGAGCCGACCGGCAACCTCGACTCGCAGGCCGGCGACGAGGTGCTGGCGCTGCTCCGCGCGACGGCCGACCGGCGCCGGCACACGGTGCTGCTCGTGACGCACGACGCCCACGCGGCGTCGATCGCCGACCGCCTCGTGCGCCTCCAGGACGGGCGCATGGTCTCGGACTCGTACGGTGCTGGCGCTTCTGCGGCTGGTTAGCGGCCGCCACCTGGCGCGGTCGCCCGGCCGCACGCTTCTGACCCTGGCGGGAGTCGCCCTCGGCGTGGCCGCGCTCGTCGCGATCGACGTGACCAACGGCTCCTCGACGTCGACCATCGACGAGCTCGTCGGCGCGTACGCCGGGAAGGCGCAGCTCACCGTCAGCGCCGCGTCGGGGACCTTGGAGGGGAGCGCGCTCGCCACGGCGAGGGCAACACCGGGCGTCGGGGCGGCCGCCGGATCGATCCAGGGCGTCCTGCTCGTCGGCGCCGAACTCCGTGTGGCGCTGCCCGCGATCGCGGGAACAGGCGACGAGGACGCGATCCGCGAGTACGTCCTCGGTCGCGGCGCGCGACCGAGCGGCCACGAGGTACTCTTGGGCGCTGAGGCGGCGCGCCGACTTGGGGCCGACGTCGGAGCGACCGTCCGCGCGCTCACGCCACTGGGCGTGCGCCCGCTTCGCGTCTCCGGCGTGCTCGCCGACCGGGGCATCGGCCGCGCCAACGGCGCGTTCGTGGCGGTGCTGCCGTACGACACCGCCGACACGCTCTACCAGCGCGAGGGCCGCTTCGACGCGATCGATATCGTGGCAGCCGGCGACGCGCGGCCCGACGACGTCGCGGCGCGCCTGCGTTCCGCGCTCCCCAACGCCGAGGTTCGCACGCCGGAGGCGCGCGGAGGACAGACGAAGAAGCTCGTGGCGAGCCTTCAGAGCCTCCTCCAGGTCATCAGTGCGCTCAGCCTCTTCATCGGCACGTTCCTCGTGTTCAACACCATGTCGATCGCTGTGGCCCAGCGGAAACGCGAGTTCGGGATCCTGCGCGCGCTCGGCGCGCGGCGGCGAGAGATCGTCGCGCTCGTCGCCCTCGAGGCCGCGTTCATCGGATTCGTCGCAAGCGCCGCGGGCGCGGCGGTGGGGCTCGTCATGGCGCGTGCTTTCCTGACCGCGGTGAACGAACAGATCCGCACCAACTTCGTCGCCGGCCTGGCGGATCAGCTCGTGATCCCGTGGCCCCGGCTCGCCGGTCTGGTGCTAGTCGGCGTCGCGGCCGCGCTCGTTGGCGCGCTCGGACCGGCGATAGCCGCCGCGAGCGCCGCGCCAGCGGAGGCGATGACAGTGCCGCGGTACGCTGCGGTCGCGCGGCCGCTGCGCCTTCGTCTTCTGGCGATCGCCGCCGTGCTCGGGTTGCTGTGCCTCGTGGCCGTGAACGCGCAGTCGGCCGCGGACACGTCGGCGCCCGGCAGCGTCGCTGCGTTCGCGCTGATGCTGGCGATCGCAGTCGCGGCCGCGCCGCTCCTGGCGCTCGCGGTGCGCGCCGCCGCGCCGGTCGTCGAGCGCATCCTCGGGCTCGCCGCGCGCCTCGCTCGTGAGAGCGTCCTGCGAAGCCCCGGCCGCGCTGCGGTGACTGCCGCCGCGCTCTCTGCCGCCATCACGATGGTGGTCGGGCTCGCATCCTTCATCGACAGCGAGCGCACAACGATCTTCGGCTGGCTCGACCAGGCGGTGAACGCCGACATGTTCGTGTCAGCGGGGCCCGTGGGCTCGAACTCCGCGCCCTCGCCGCTCGACCCCGCGCTCGCCGAGCAGATCCGCTCGATCCCGGGCGTCCGGGCGGTCGACCTCTACCGCCAGGTGCGCATCGAGGTGGGTACGACGTTCGCCGCCCTCGCCAGCGTCGATGTTCCGACCTACCTGCTGCGCGGACGACCCCAGCTGGCGCCGGGCACGCGGAGCGTCGACCTGACCGAACTGGTCGGACGCGACCTCGTATTCGTGTCGGACAACTTCGCGCACCGGGTCGGCATCGGACAGGACGACACGCTGCGTCTCGGCACGCCCGACGGCCCGGTCGAATTCCGCGTGGCGGCGATCGCGGTCGACTACACCAGCGACCAGGGCCTCATCTTCATGGACCGTTCGACGTATGTGCGCCACTTCCACGATCGGTCCGTCGACTCGTTTGCCGTGATGCTCCAGCGCCCGGCCGACCTCGCGCCGGTGCGCGAGGCGGTCGGCCGGCTCGAGAGCGGCGCGCTCTTCGTGCAGTCGAACGAGGAGTTCAAGGGATCCATACGCAAGATCGTCAACGATTTCTTCTCGACGACGTACGTCATGGAGGCCATCGCGCTGCTCGTCGGCGTGCTCGGGGTCGCGAACACCATGCTTGTCGCGGTGCTGGAGCGCCGACGGGAGATCGGGGTGCTTCGCGCGGTCGGCGCGACGCGCCGTCAGATCCGCGGCACGGTGCTCATCGAGGCCGGCACGATCGGCGTATTCGGCGCAGCGCTCGGCCTGGCCGGAGGCGCCGGCCTCGCGGCCATCGTGTTCCTCATCAGCGAGCGCACGACGGGCTGGGTCATCCCGTTCGAGTACGCGTGGACCGCCGCCGCCACGGTCACGGTGCTGTCGATCACCGCCGCGCTCGCCGCCGCATGGTGGCCTGCGCGGCGGGCCGCGAGCGCCGAAGTTGCGGGCGCGCTGATGTACGAATGAATGGCGGCTGCGGCCGTACCGGCACGGCGCGCCGCGTGCCCAGGCGCGTTGTGCGGGCGATCGACGCCGCGGAGGGGTGCCGGCACCGCTCTACGTGCCATCGCCGCCTGCGCGCGTCGCGAGACGTCGTGCCGATGCGCCCATGAGCGGCCGGCGCATGAACGACCTCGCGGCGGCCGGGTTCGGCGGGATGGGCGCGCTGTATGAGCGGGTGCGGCCCGACTATCCGGCGGAGGCAGTGGCGATGCTCGTCGCCGAGCTCGGCATCGCGCGCCGGACGGTCGTCGTGGACGTCGGTGCAGGGACCGGGAAGCTCACGCGGTCGCTCACGCCCACCGGCGCCACGGTGATCGCGGTCGAGCCCCTCGCCGACATGCGCGCGCGGCTGATCGAGACCGCGCCGCGCGCCGTGCCGTTCGATGGGACGGCCGAGGCCATGGCACTGCGAACGGGCTCAGCGGACGCGATCGTCTGCGCGCAGGCCTTCCACTGGTTCGATGGCGCCCGCGCGCTGGACGAGTTCCACCGCGTGCTGCGGCCCGGCGGGGGCGTCGGCCTGATCTGGAACGTGCGCGACACGCGCGTGCCGTGGGTCGCGCGTCTGGAGGAGATCATCGCGTCGGTCGAGCCTGACCGGCCCGATCACCAGACGCGGAAGTGGCGCGCCGCGTGGGACGCGACAGCGCTGTTCACGCCGCTCGAGCAGCGGACCATGCCGAGCGCGCAGCAGCTGAGCCCCGAAGGTCTCGTCGATTGCGTGGCGTCGGTCTCGTGGGTCGCGGTGCTGCCGGACCCACTGCGCGAATCCGTCTTCGCGCACGTCCGTGAGCTCATCTCCAAGCACCCCGACACGCGTGGCCGCGAAGAGATCGAGCTTCCCTACCGCACCGAGGTGTACCTGAGCCGCAGGCGGTAGGTCCCACGCCGCCGTACGGGCCCTGCGGTGCGCGAGGCCATCGCGCTCTTCCGTACGGGCCGTCGTGTCGTGGCGCGCGACGATCGTGCTCTTTCAGTAGGGGTCGTCGTGTCGCGGCGCGCCCGGCGGCAGCCGCAGCGCTACACGGCGCCGCCCTTGCGGAGCGCGGCGACCTCGCTCTCGCCGTAGCCGAGCTCGGCCAGCACCTCGTCCGTGTGCTCGCCGAGGAGCGGCGGATGCCGTCGGACGGATGCCGGCGTCGCGTTCATGCGGACCGGGATGCCGGGCATGCGAACGCGCCCCGCGGTCGGATGGTCCACCTCGACGACGAGGCCCAGGTGCTGCACGACGGGGCCGGAGAACACCTCGTCGAGGGCATCGATGGGACCGACCGGAACGTTGGCCTCGCGAAACCTCCGGACCACATCCTCCTTGCGCAGCTTCGCGATCCTGCGTTCGAGCACCGGCACGAGCGCGCCGCGGTTCTCGACACGCTTGCCGTTGTCCGCGAAGCGCGGATCTTCCAGCAGATCGTCGAGCTCGAGAGCGCGGCAGCAGCGCTCGAAGAGAGCGTTGTTGGCGCAGCAGACGTTCACGAAACCATCGGCGGCGCGGAACGTCTGGTACGGCACGATCGAGGCGTGGCTGTTGCCCTCGGGGCGCGGCACGGTGCCGTCGGCGAAATAGCGCGCCGCCTGCCGCGAAAGCAGCGCGACCTGGCCGCCGATCATCGTCGCGTCGATATCCTGCCCCACTCCGGTGCGCTCGCGCGCGTGCAGCGCCGCGAGTATCGCGAAGGCCGCGAACATTCCCGCGACCATGTCGGCCTGCGGCACGCCGACCATCGTCGGCGTCCCGTCGGCCTCGCCCGTCAGGCTCATGATCCCGCCCATGCCCTGCACGATGAGGTCATAGGCGGGCCACGCGCGGCCCGGCCCATCCTGCCCGAAGCCGGATATCTGGCAGAGGATCACGCCGCGGTTCAGTGCGCGGATGCGCTCGTTCGGGAAGCCAAGGCGCGCGAGCGTGCCGGGACTGAAGTTCTCGACGACGACATCGGCGCGCTCGATGAGCCGCTCGAGGACCGCCTTCCCTTCGGGATGCTTGAGATCGAGGGTGACGCTGCGCTTGTTCCGGTTGATCGAAAGGTAGTAGGCCGAGACGCCGTTGATGCGCGGCGGCGCCCAGTCGCGGGCCTCGTCGCCGCTCCCCGGCAGCTCGACCTTGATGACGTCGGCGCCGTGGTCGCCGAGCATGAGCGTGCAGTACGGCCCGGCGAGCGCGCGCGTCAGATCCACGACGCGGATGCCGTCGAGCGCGCCGGGCGGCTCTCCGCCGCTGATGGCTGGCAACACCTCGATCGTGTCGCCATTCGAGACGACCGTGCCGGCGTCGACCTGGTCACCGTTGAGGATAAAGGCGGCCGTTTCCCCCATCGGGATCCCGAGCGATGCCAGCAGCGACTGCGCCGTTCGTCCCTCGCCGTCCACTTCGAGCACCTTTCCGCCGGAGCTGAACTGGCGCAGCTCGCCGTGCAGGATCACGCGGACCATCGGCGCTCCCGCCGGACTTCGCATCCCGCCACGCGTCGCAGAGTAACGTTGGCGCCCGTGGCCGAGATGCTGCCGCTGTTCCCGCTGGGCCTCGTCCTGTTCCCGGACATGCTCGTGCCGCTGCACATCTTCGAGCCGCGGTACCGGCTCCTGGTGCGGCGCTGCATCGACAAGGAGGAGCCCTTCGGCGTGGTGCTCACCGGCTCGTCCGAGGATGGGCGCACGGGTACACGGCAGGTCGGCACCACCGCGCGCATCGTCGGCGGCAAGCCTCTGCCGGACGGTCGTTCGTTCATCGTCGTCCGCGGCGAACGCCGCTTCGCCATCGAGGGCCTGATCGAGGACGAGGAGCCCTACCTCGTCGGCCGCGTCCGATATCTGCCCGAGGACGATGGGGCGGACGCGCAGGACGCCGCGGAGGCGACCATCGACGCCTTCGTCGAGTACCTGCTCTCCGTTCTCACGATCACGGGCGAGACCCGCGGGGAACCGCCGGACGCCGACATCCGCTCGGGCACGCCCCGCGACATCGCGTACCGGATCGCGGGCGGGCTCGCCATCGACACGGGCGAGCAACAGCGTCTCCTCGAGACCGAGTCCGTGCGCGAGCGCCTCGTCACCGAGGCCCGGCTGCTCGAGCGCGAGAAGGAACTGCTGCGGGACCTCGTCGTGCGCCGCCGGGCGCGCGGCGAGGGACCGGCGTTGAACTGACGCTTCCGCGACGCGGTGGACCCAAGCGGGCCCGCGGCGCGTGATTCCCTGGACCGACGAGGCCTGGTGCGCGGGGGCGCTCGCCTGGATGCGTCGCGAACTCGAGGCGATGGGCCGCGAGATCACCGGTGCGCCGGACCAGTTCCATGTCCGACCGTGGTCGACGGTCTTTCGCGTGCCGACGCGCTCCGGCGACGTGTACCTCAAGGCGGTCCCGCCGCAGCTGGCTCACGAGATCCGGCTCACGCACTGGCTCGCCCGAGAATTCCCGGGCCGCGTGCTCGACGTCCTCGCAGCCGACGACGAGCGCGGCTTCATGCTGCTGCCAGATGGCGGCACGCGCCTGCGTGACATGCCCGTCGATCGCGACACATGGTGCCGAGCCGCGGCCGTCTACGCACGGCTGCAGCTCGACGTGGCCCAGCGCGGGCCGGAACTGCTCGCTCTCGGTGTGCCGGATCGCCGGCTGCGGAGGCTGCCCAGCGCGCTCGCCCGGATCTTGCCCGCCGCAGAGCGAACGCTGATCGCCCGCTACGCCGCTCTGTGCGACGAGCTCGCGGCGATCGGACTGCCAGAAACGCTCCAGATCGAGGACCTGCACGACAACAACGTCCTCGTGCAACGCGATCGAACGCGGGTCTTCGACTGGGGAGACGCGAGCGTGGCGCACCCTTTCTTGGGCCTCGACATGTTCCTGAGCTTCGCGGCCGCGCGGTTCGGAGTCCCTCGGGATGGCGATGAACCCCAGCGCATCCGCGAGATGTACCTCGAGCCGTTCACCGGTCTCGCCCCGCCGAAGGTGCTTCGACGTGCAGCCGAGCTCGCCGCGCGCGTGGTGCCGACGGTGCGCATCCTCTCGTGGCATCTCGCCAACCCTGATGCCCCAGCCGACGATCACTCGGCACAGTCGCGGGAGACGCTCGAGAAGTTGATCGGACACCAGCGCGCGGCGCTCGCGTGACATGAAAGTGGCCTTCGCGAGCTGACGCCCGCGCCGGGCCGGTTTCCGGCGATGACCGCACGATAGCGATGTGACCGATGAGGGAATCGCTGACCATCGCTGCTCGAGCGTTCTGGCCAGCGTCAGCCCGCGGTCAGGCTCTTCGGTATCAGATCATGAGATCGGCGAGGGACGCCATGTCGTCGACCCTCAGGTCGGGCTGGTATGGCGTGGCGCCGAAAGGTCGCTTGCGACGGTCGATGAACGCCGTGTGCATCCCCGCCGCCTTGGCACCGATGCAGTCGAACGCGTGGTTGGCCACGAAGAGCACCTCGTCAGGGCGCACCTCCATGATCTCGGCTGCCTTCGAGTACGTCACGACGTGCGGCTTGAACGATCCTGCCTCGGCCACCGAGATCACCCTGTCGAACGCGATGCCGTGGTACTGCTTCGCCGCCTCGAGCATGTCCGGGTCACCGTTGGAAAGGACGACGATCTTGAACTTCGTCTTCAGCCGCGCGAGGGCCTCGGGTACGTCAGGGAAGCACCGCAGCCGCTCGATACAGCCCACGAGGTAGCGCACCTCGTCCGCCGTGTACGCGATGCCCGCCCGGTCCATCGTGTGCGCGACCGCAGCGTGGCCGATCTCGCGGTACGGGGTGTGGGCCTTGTGCAGCAGCGCGTCGATCATCGAGTTCTCGAAGTGCGTGCGGCGCCACCACGTGACGAAGGATCCGGGGTCTCCCTTCCACCCCTTGTCAGCGAGGAATGCGGCCGCGACCTCGGTGAGGCCCTTCTGCATGTCGACCACCGTCCCGTACTGGTCGAACATCACGACCTTGACCGCCCTCTTGAGCAACTCGGCCGCCGCCGCGGCCGGCGTCGGTGGCGGGGCCCGGAACGCGTCTGGCCGCATGCCGGCCCTCAACCCGCGTGCCGCACGACGCCGTCGACGATCGTCGCGGCGATCCGCGCGTCGAGCCACTCCTCGGTCGGGAGCGCCGCGAGGTCGCGGTCGATGACCGTCGCGTCGCATCGCATCCCGGGACGGAGTGTGCCCCACTCCCCCTCGCGCCCGGTCGCGTACGCCGCGCCGCTCGAGTAGCCCGCCAGCGCCTCGTCGAGCGAGAGGGCCTGCTCGGGATGCCACGGCGTCGTGTCGCCCGGCCTGCGCCGCGCGACGGCCGCGTGGATCCCGACGAGCGGATCGATCGCCTCGACCGGCGCGTCCGACCCGAAGGCGAGCACGCCACCACGCTCCGTGATCGCCCTCCACGGATACGCCCGTTTCGCGCGCTCGTGCCCCCAGTAGCGATCGACGAGGTCGCGGTCGCTCGTCGCGTGGATCGGCTGCATCGACGCGACGACGCCGAGAGCGCCGAAGCGCCCGAGGTCGTCCGTCCTCACCAGCTGGATGTGCTCGAGGCGATGGCGCAGGGCGCGATCGATCGAGGCGGCCGGATCGATCGCGTCGAGTGCGGCGTGTACCGCGCGGTCGCCGATCGCGTGGATCGCGACGGAGATCCCCGCGCGCGCCGCCGAAGCCGCGTCGCGCGCCAGGACCTCCGGCTCGCACGTCATGATCCCGCGGTCGCCGGTCCCCTCGTACGGTTCCTCGAGCGCGGCCGTCTGCGAGCCGAGCGCGCCGTCCGCGAACATCTTGCAGTGGCCGACTTGCAGCCACTCGTCTCCAAGCCCGCTGCGGACACCGAGCGCGATCGCCTGGTCCAGCCGCGCGTGGGGCACGCCCATGACGACGCGCAGGCCGAGCTCGCCCGCCGCGCGCAGGCGTTGAAAGGCGCCGAAGGCGTCGCTCTGCTCGAGGTCCTCGATCCCCACGATGCCGCGACGCCACGCTTCCGCCTGGCCGCGGCGCAGCGCGGCCATGCACTCGTCCTCGGTGGGCGGCGGGATGACCGCGTCGGCGAGGCGGTTCGCGTTCTCCTTCAAGATCCCCGTCGGCGCTCCGGTGCCGTCGCGCTCGATCGCTCCGCCGCCGGGCTCCGGGGTCTCGGACGTGATGCCGGCCCGCCGCAGCGCCTCGGTGTTGAGCCAGCGCGAGTGGCCGTCGCGGCTGCGCAGGGCTGCGGGACGCCCCGCGGTCGCGCGGTCCAGCTCCGAAGCCGTGGGCCAGCGCCCCCAGCGGTTCTTGTCGAAGCGGCCGCCCAGCACCCACGCCTTTGGCCCGAGCTCATTCGCGCGGCGCGCGACGGCGTCGAGCGCGGCATCGATCGAGTCCACCCCGCGCAGGTCGACCTGTTCCATCTGGATAGCCCACCACATGAAGTGGACATGCGAATCGAACCAGCCGGGGACGACGAGCCCACCTGCGACGTCGAGTACGTCCGCACGGGGAGCGTCCCGCGCGAGGTCGGCGATGGCGCCGACGGCGGCGACCCGCCCGTCGCGCGCCAGGAGCGCTTCCGCCGATGTGCCATCGCCGACGTGGACGCGCCCACCGCGGATCAGGAGCCCGCTAGACATCGCTGCACCCGACCCTGCCGACGACGCGCACGGATCTCATGCGCCCGGCATCCGCGCCTCGCCGGGTGCGATGCGAGGCGCTCGAGTCAACGCACCGCAGCCCGCGGCGGCCTCTCGGTCCATGCATCAGCCGTGGTGTGGGCTCGGGCCGGCCGCCCACCGTCGAGGCAGTGCTACTCATCCTGGAACCCGGCATCCCCCAGTAGCGGTACGAACCTGACGGCGCCGCGTCGCTCCTCGCGTCCGTCACCGTGGCGCACCACCAGTTCCTGGAGGTCGCGCTCGCCGACCGGCGCGACGATGCGGCCGTCGGGGGTGCACTGCGCCGCGAGAGCGGGGTGAAGCGCGGGAGTCGCGGCGGCGACGAGGATGCGGTCGTACGGCGCTTCCTCCGCGAAGCCCGTAGACGCGTCGCCGGTCACCACGCGGACGTTCGTATATCCGAGGTCGCGAAGTCTTTCGGAGGCGGCTTCGGCCAGGGCGGGGCGCCGCTCGACCGAGACGACGTGTCGGGCGAGCTCCGCGAGGACGGCCGCCTGGTAGCCGGAGCCCGTACCAACCTCCAGGACGTGATGCTCCTCGCGCACGTCGAGAAGCTCCGTCATGCGGGCGACCACGAAGGGCTGCGAGATCGTCTGACCCTCGCCGATCGGCAGCGCCTCATCCGCGTACGCGGTCTCCGCCTGTGAGGGGGGAACGAACCGTTCGCGCGGGACGCGGGCCATCGCGTCGAGGACGCGCCGCTCCCGGATCCCCTCGCGCTCGAGCGAGCGGACGAGAGCGGCGCGTTCCTCGGCGAAGTCGCGGGCCACGCGCGGCATTGTGCGTCCCGCCGGTCCCCGCTCCTACTTCTCGATGGGCACTCCGATGAGGCTGCCCCACTCGGTCCACGAACCGTCGTAGTTGCGGACCTTCTGCTGGCCGAGGAGGTACTTGAGGACGAACCAGGTGTGCGCCGAACGCTCGCCGATCCGGCAATACGCGATCGTCTCCCCGCCGGTGACGCCCTTGCCTTCGTAGATCGTCTTCAGCTCGTCGGCCGACTTGAAGCGCCCATCGTCCGCCACGGCCGTGGACCACGGGACGTTCAGCGCGCCCGGGATGTGGCCGGCGCGCTGCGCGCCCTCCTGCGGCATGTTCTCGGGAGCGAACAGCTCACCCGTGTACTCCTTGGGAGAGCGCACGTCGACGATCCTTTCCCCGTTCGTCTGCACGACCTTCTCGAGGACGTAGTCGCGAAGCGCGCGGATGGACGCGTCGACCCCCTTCGCGCGGTATTGCGCGCGCGGGTACGTCTTGACGTCGGTCACCAGCGGCCGCCCTTCCGCGACCCATTTCGCGCGTCCTCCGTTCACGAGACGCACGTCGGAGTGGCCGTAGTACTTGAGGAGCCAGAAGAACCATGCGGCGAACCAGTTGTTGTTGTCGCCGTAGATCGCGATGGTCGTTTCCGCGGTCACGCCGTTCCGCGAGAGCAGCTCCTCGAGCTCCTCCTTGGTGATCAGGTCGCGGACGGGGTGCTGCTGGAGGTCGGTGCGCCAGTTCAGTCCCACCGCGCCCCCGACGTGTCCCTGGTCGAACGCTGCCGTGTCGACGTCGACCTCGAAGACGCGGACCTTTGGATCGGCGCTGTGCTCGGCGAGCCAGTCGGTCTCGACGAGCGCCTCTGGATGTGCGTAGGCAGTCATGGTGCTGTCCTTTCAGGCGCCACCCGGCGGGTGGCGCTTCGTGCCTGCATGCTGTCGGGCTGGCCCGGCGCGCGGCCACGCGCCTTACGCGAGGGAGCGGCGGTCACGCGCGAGCCGCGACCGCCCACGGACAGACGCAGGTGAGGCCGGAGCTGGCGAACGACGGCAGCGGGCGGATCCGCCGCGGATTTCCTACCTGGTAGGTCAAGAATTCGATTTTGCGCGCGCCGGGACAGAAAGCCAAGAC
>JBHEML010000045.1:0-16401 GCA_046262615.1 Candidatus Limnocylindria bacterium
GTCCCGCACGCAGGCCGCGATCAAGGGCGCGCTTTGCGGCGTGTCGATCCCGACCTTTAAACAGCTCGTCGACGGCCCAGCCCCCGACCTCCCGCCCGAGGCCGCCCCCGTCTACTACGCCTTCGCCAACACGATGGTGGAGTACCTCTACGCGACCTTCGGGAATGGCGCCTATCGCGACCTGCTCGTCGCGTACAAGGACGGCGTCGATCCGAAGGTCAACTACCCGAAGGTGCTGAAGGTGACGCCGGAGCAGTTCTACGCGGGCTGGCTGGCCGCCGCGAAGAAGAAGTACTGCTGAGGGCGGCGAACGTACGCTTCTGTACGAAAGCGTGTCCGCGCCCTTTTTTGGACCATACACCCGGTGGCGATGGCAGGCGAAATCCGTACGCTAAGCGGTCGCCGCGCGCGGTGACCGGACGTCATTGGTACGAATTGCCCCTTGAGCGCCTGGCATCCCGACCTATCGTTGTCTTGACCACACGGCGAGAGTTCGGGGGGCAAATTGGCTGTCAGTATGACGAACGAGCAAGCGATGTTCAGGCTGGACATCGGCACCGTTCCGCCGGTCATCGATCGGGCACGCCGCGGAGACCGGGGAGCATTCGCGGAGCTCTACGACGAGCACGTCGAGGCGGTCTACCGCTACGTGCTGTACCGGCTGCGGGAGGCGAGCGACGCGGAGGACGTCACGAGCGAGGTCTTCACCAAAGCGTTCGCCAACATCCACCGCTACCGCTGGCAGGGAAAGTCCTTCCTGGCATGGCTGTACACCATCGCACGCAACGCGGTGACGGACCGTCGGCGCCGGGACCGGCCGACCATCGAACTGGACAACGCGTTCGGCATCGCCGAACAGGGCCCCACGGCGCACGACCAAGCGGTGCACGGCGAGCAGGTGCAGGCACTGCGCGGCGCCGTCAAGCACCTCACCGGTGAGCAGCAGGAGGTCCTTCTGCTCCGTTTCGCGGAGAACCTCTCGAGCCGCCAGGTGGCGGTGAAGCTGGGCAAGAACGAGGGCGCCATCCGCGCGCTCCAGTTCCGCGCACTGGGACGTCTGCGCACGCTCCTCCACGAGATCGCGTAGCGGACCGGGGCCGCCCGGGAGGCGCCGTACACTCGGGTCAAGTACCGGTGATGCGCTCCCGCCTCCTCCCACTGCTGTTGGCCACGGCCTTCGCTGCCTCATGCGGTCTGGTGCCGCCCGAGGTCACCCGCCAGATCGGCGGTCAGTCCAGCTACAAGACGGCCGAAGCGGCGTTCCACGTCCTCCTCGAGCGCCACGTCGACCACCCCGGCTCGGAGCAACTGCTCGCCGGCGCCCTCGACAGCGTCGAGGCACAGCTCAAAAAGGATGGCATCGCCGACGCGAAGGTCGACCGGCCCACCTTCACGGGAAGCACCGAATCGGACTTCGCGAAATTCTCGGAGACACTCAATGTCGTCGGTCAAAATTACGCGGGCGAGAAGCCGGAAACGCTCGAGCGGGCCGCGACCGAAGGTATGGCGAAGTCGCTGAACGAGTGCCACACCTATTACCTCGATCCAGACCGCGCCAAGACGTTCAACCAGCCGCCGGGCCCCTACTCAGGCATCGGGGCGCAGATCCAGGCGCCGTCGCCCAACGAGCTGCCCGAGATCACGAACGTTTTCCCTGACAGCCCAGCCCAGAAGGCGGGCGTCCAATCGGGCGACAAGATCAAGACGGTCGACGGGACGGACGTGCTCGGGTTCACCGCGGAAGAGGTGGCGAATCGCATCAAGGGGCCCGAGGCGACGACGGTCCGCCTCACGCTCGTGCGTCAGGGCACCGAGAAGGAGTTCTCGATCGTCCGGGCGAAGCTCACACCACCGCGAGTCGTCACGCAGACCCTCGAGAGCGGGACGATCGGGTACATCCAGGTGGGCGCGCTGAACGGCGACGTCGCCGACCTCGTCGCGGCGGACGTGACGCGCGCCGTCGCCGCCGGCGCAAAGGCGTACATCCTCGACCTGCGGAACGACCCGGGTGGGGACCTGTCCTCCGCCGTCAACATCGGGAGCGTGTTCATGAAGAACGCGACGCTGGTGTTCCAGACGGGGCGCGACGGCCAAAGACAGCCGCTCCGAACGAACGACCGGTACTTCAGCGGCTTCGACAAACCGCTCGTGGTCCTCGTGAACAAGAACTCCGCGTCGGGCGCCGAGATCATCGCCGCTGGCGTCCGCGCGAACGGCGTCGGTACGGTCCTTGGGCAGAGGACCGCGGGCTGCGTCGGGATCGGCCAGCCGCGGGAGATGCCGGACGGCGGCATCCTGCTCGTCACTCTCGCCCGCATGCAGGACGCGAAGACGGGCGAGGAGCTCAATGGTCCTGGCCGCGGCGTCGTCCCTGACGTCACCGTCGACGGCGACGACGACGCGACGAGCCGGGACGCCGCGATCGCGTTCCTCAAGATGAAGCTTTGAGAGGAAGCTCTGAGAGCCAGGGCGGTCCCGCCTCGGCCAGCGCGTAGCGTCCGGCCCGTTTAGCCCGTACTCGTCAGGCCCAGCGCGACCAGACCCGCGACGAGGACCACCACCCCGATGTACTGGTTGGGCGCGAGGCGCTCACCCAGGAATCCGATCGCGAGGCCGGCGGGAAGCAGTGGGTACACCGCGCTGCCGGTGGCCACGACCGACGCGAAACCGGATTGGACGCCGAGCACGTACGCCACATTCGCGGCGATGTCGAAGATCCCCACGACCGCGACTATCGCCAGGTCCCGAACGCCCCCCACGCGAGGCCGAAGAGCGGGGCGCAGCACGAACACCGCGGCGAACAGCAGGACGCTCGTTACGCGCATCAGGAGCACGGTGGCGAGTCCGTCCTGCGCGCGCGTCGCGGCCGACAGCAGCGCCGCCCAGCAGCCGAAGCCGAGCATCGCCAGCACCGCGGGGCGTACCCCGGGGTCCGATCGCCGGGCGAGGGCGACGAAGCGCCGGACGTCCGTCGAGGTGAGCACGACCCCGACGAAGGTCGCCGCGATGGCGGCTCCCTGCTGGACGCTCAGCTGCTCGCCAAGAAAGATGACGACGAGAACGACGGTCACAGCGAGGTAGGCGGAGCCGATCGGACTCACCACCGCGATCTGCCCCACCGCGAGCGCGCGGAAGAACAGGGCGATCGACACCGAGCCGACGATCGCCAACGCGACGGCGAGCGGAAGCTGCGAGGGATCGAGCGGCGGCCACATGCGGAGCGCCAGGAGCGTAGGCGCGTAGAGCAGCGTGCCGATGAGCTCCATGCCGAACATCGTCGCGAACACGCCGACGCGGCGGGACGAGATGGCGCCGCTGTAGTCGGCGAGTCCCCACGCCAGAGCCGCGCCCATCCCGTACAGGAGCGCGGTCACCCGGTCTGGCCACGGGGAGGACCGGGTGCGTGCGGCCTCACACGACGAGCTCGCGGGGTGCCGTCGTCAGGTTCCTCGCGCCGTCGGCGGTGATCACGAGCATGTCCTCGAGCCGCACTCCGCCGATGGCGGGGTCGTAGATGCCCGGCTCGACCGTGACGACGTCGCCTTCCTCGAGCGGCTTCACCCCGGCGCGGCCGATGCCCGGCGCCTCGTGGATCTGGAGACCGACGCCATGGCCCGTGCCATGGATGAAGCCGCGGGGCGGCCCGCCTGGCGGACCGTGCTGCTGTCCCGGTCGCAGCGTGTCGTAACCGGCCTCGAAGATCACGTCCTCGACGAGCTCGTGGACCTCGCGACCCGTGACTCCGGGACGAAGCGCGGCGATCCCGGCGTCCTGCGCGCGCCTGGTGATCTCGTACATCCGGACGATCTCCGCCGAGGGCTCGCCCTTGGACACGGTGCGCGTCATGTCGGCGTAGTAGCGCGTCGCGGCGTGCATCGGGTAGATATCCATGACGATCGCTTCGCCCGGACGAAGCGGTCCGCTGCCGGTCGCGTGTGGGTCCGCGGCCTGCCTTCCGGGAGCGGTGATCGTGCTCTCCGGCGTCGCGCAACCAAGACCGAGCAGCTCCGTCTCGATGATGGCGCGCAGTCGCTCGGCCGTGAACGTCGTCCCGTCGAGCGTTAGCGTCCCGTCCGCCTCGGATGCCGTGGCGCGGCGCAGCGCCGCGACGCCCGCCGCCCACGCGGTCTCCGTCGCCCGCTGGGTCGCTTCGATCCAGGCGATCTCTTCGGCGCGCTTGTGCCGACGGCGGAGCGCGACGTCGTCGTCGACCGAGAGCTCGAACCCTGCCGCACGCAGGCGATCGGCTATGCCGACCGCGAAATGCCCGGGCACCGCGACCCTCCGTACGCCGCGCTGGACGAGGAAACGCTGGGCGATCGTCGCGACGAGCTCGTCGCCGATCATGCCGCGCCGGCTCAGCTCCGTAAGGCCGAACTCATCCATATTGCGCACGGAGGCCGCGCGGGATTCCTTTTGCGCGCGGCCGAACTCGAGCGACGACGTCACGATCACCGTTTCGCCACCCGCCACGAGCGTGATGAAAGGATCGGGCGCAAGGAAGCCCGTAGCGTGGTACACGTCCGGGAAGCGATAGGGATCGGCGTAGAACAGTAGGGGCAGCTCGCTCACTCGCGCCGGTGCGTCGCCCATTTCGTCTCACTTCCCATCGGGTTGTCGCGTCGCTCGGACGCTACACGCTCGCGCGCGAGGGCGTGCCGACCGGCCGCGGCGCGCGCCGAGAGGGTGTTTCAATAGCCGCGATGCGGAACTGGATGCGCGGAGGCCTTGCCGCACGCATGCGGCGGACCAGGCAGACCGCCGAGCAGACGGATCGCGACAAGGAACTGTCCCTCATCCAGCATCTCGCTGAGCTGCGGACGCGCCTGATCATCGCCGCGATGGGCGTCGCCGCCACGACCATCGTCTCGTTCTTCTTCGCGACCGACGTGATCAAGTTCCTCGAAGCCCCGGCGCACCTCGGAAAGCCCCTGCAGATCATCAGCCCGACGGAAGGTTTCACGACGTACATGCGCGTGGCGTTGTTCAGCGGGATCGCGCTTGCGATGCCGCTGATCCTCTACGAGATCTACGCCTACATCGATCCCGCGCTGCACCCCGGAGAACGCCGTTTTGTGCTGTCGCTGGGACCGTTCATCCTGCTGCTATTCGTCGGAGGAATGGCGTTCTGCTACTACCTGCTGCTCCCGAACGCCATCCAGTTCCTGTTCACCTTCGGCTCCGAGGTCTTCGAGGCGAGCCCACGAGCGTCCGAGTACATCTCCTTCGTGACCACCTTCATCCTCGGGGTCGGCATCGTCTTCGAGATGCCGGTGATCATCTTCGGCCTCGTGAAGGCGCACGTCGTCAAGCGGTCGTGGCTGACGAAGCAGCGCCGGTACGTCGTCCTGCTCGTCTTCGTGCTCGGCGCGGTCATCACCCCGACGCCCGACCCGTTCAACCAGACGCTGGTCGCGGTCCCCGTGTACCTCCTCTTCGAGCTGGGGCTGCTCCTCGCGCGGATCGCCTGAGCCGCACGTTCGCGCGCTCCATGCGTCACCCGGGCCGGCCGGCGTCCGAACATCACGCCGCCTGCTGCCGCCCGTCCCTCGACAGCCTCGCGGGGAACGCCGCATGGTAGCTTGAATGACGACCATGCGATCGACCGATGTCGCGCCCAGCGAACCCACGTTCGATGAGCCACCCGAGCGCAGCACGCCGCTGCTCGACGGGGTGCTCGAGCGGCTCGTCGAGCGCGGCGGGTCGGACCTCATCCTCAGCGTCGGCATCCCGCCCACCGGCCGGCTCGACGGCCTGCTCCAGCCCTTCGGCGACGACGCGCTCACTCCGGACGACATGCGCACGCTGATCCATGGCATCACCACGGAGCGCCAGAGGGGTGTCCTGGAAGAGGAGCGCGACCTCGATTTCTCGTTCAACTGGCAGAACAAGGCACGCCTGCGGGCGAACGCGTTCCACCAGCGGGGCTCGCTCGCGCTGGCCCTGCGGGTCCTTCCCCACGCGATCCCGGAACCGGAAGCGCTCGGGATCCCGCGCGTCTGTGTCGAGTGGGCAGACGGCTACCACGGGCTCGTGCTCGTGACCGGACCGACCGGCTCGGGTAAGTCAACGACGCTCGCGTCCCTGGTGGACCGGATCAATCGCCGGCGAGCCGTCCACATCATCACCATCGAGGATCCGATCGAATACATGTACAGCCACGCCAGGGCGGTGGTGAACCAGCGCGAAGTCGGGTCGGACGCCCTGTCGTTCGCCCGCGGCATACGGGCGGCGCTGCGGGAGAACCCCGACGTCCTCCTGGTGGGAGAGATGCGCGACCTCGAGACGATCCAGATCGCGCTGACCGCGGCGGAGACAGGTCACCTGGTCTTCGCGACCCTGCACACCAACGACGTCGCCCAGACCGTAGACCGCGTCGTCGACGTCTTTCCCTCGTCGCAGCAGCAGCAGGTGCGGGTGCAGCTGGCGAACAGCCTCGTCGGCGTCCTCCACCAGGTGCTTCTGCCCCGCCGCGACGGGGGCCGCATCGCGGCACACGAGGTGATGGTCGCCAATCCCGCCGTCCGGAACCTCATCCGCGAGGGAAAGTCGACGCAGATCCGCAACGTCGTGCAGACCGCGTCCGGCTACGGGATGCAGACGCTCGAGACCGCTCTGAACCGCCTGATGAAGGACGGCATCATCACTCGCGAGGAGGCGGTCACGCGCAGCGCGCATCCGCTGGAGCTGGCGGCCTAGGCTCCCCGAACCCCTACCAGATCTCCGGCCGTTCGGAGTCCCGCCTGCGCATGGCGCCGTCCTCGCAGCCGAAGGCGGCGAAGAACTCAGGAAGATTCGACAGCGGTCCATTGACCCGGTACGCCGATGGCGAGTGCGGGTCGACGTTCAGGCGCACCCGCAGCGCGTCGTCCCGGATCTGACTGCGCCAGCTCTGCGCGTGTCCGAGGAAGAAGCGCTGCTCGGCGGTGAAGCCGTCCGCGTCCGGCCCGGACGCGGCCGCGGCGGACCTCCGCAGGGCGGCGAGCGCGAGCTTCACCCCGCCGAGGTCGGCGATATTCTCTCCGAGCGTCAGGCGTCCGTTGACGCGTTGCCCAGGCAGTGGCTCGTATTCCTCGAACTGCTTGACCATCAGATCCGTGCGGGCGTCGTAGGCGGCCCGATCCTCCGGAGTCCACCAATCCTTGAGGTTGCCGTCCGCGTCGAACTTGCTGCCCTGATCGTCGAAGCCGTGCGTCATCTCGTGCCCGATGACGACCCCGATCGCCCCGTAGTTCACCGCGTCGTCGGCGGCCACGTCGAAGAAGGGCCGCTGGAGGATCCCCGCGGGAAAGACGATCTCGTTCATCGAGGCGTTGTAGTACGCGTTGACCGTCGGAGGCGACATGTGCCACTCCTCGCGGTCGACGGGATGTCCGAGCTTGGCAAGGTTCCGGCGCAGCTCGAATTCGCCCGCGCGTATGGCGTTGCGCACATACGGTCCGCGGTCGATGGCGAGGGAGGAGTAGTCGCGCCATGAGTCGGGATAGCCCATCTTCACCCTGAAGGCGTCGAGTTTGCGCGCCGCCTGGTCTTTCGTCGCCTCGGTCATCCAGGCCAGCTGGCCGATCCGTTCACGGAAGGCCGACCGAAGGTCGTCGACGAGCTGTAGGACGCGGCGTTTCGCCTCGGGAGGGAACACGCGCTCGACAAAGAGCTGTCCGAGCGCCTCGCCGAGGTCCGCATCCACCCTCTCGGCGACCCGCCGCCAGCGAGGATGCTTTTCCTTCACTCCCTGGAGCAACGCGCCGTTGAAGGCGAACGATTCGTCGACGAAGCGGGTGCCCAGGAGCGGCGCTGCCGAACGGATGAGGTGCCAGCGAAGGTAGATCTTCCACTGATCGATCGGCACGTCGGCGCTGGCGGCTGCGAGCTCGCGCGCGAAGTCCGGCTGCCGGACGTTCACCTCCTCCAAGGGCGGCGCGCCGAGCGAGGCCAGGTAGCCGTTCCAGTCGAAGCCGGGTGCGTCCTCCATGAGCCGCGATATCCGCGTCTTGTGGTAGGTCTTGTACGGATCTCGTTGGTCCACGCGCTGCATCGACGCGCGTGCCAGCCGCGACTCCAGCGAGACCACCGTGTCCGCGCTGCGCTGGGCGTCGGTCGCGTTCGCACCGAGAAGCTCATGCATGCGGGCAACGTGTCTGGTGTACGCGGCGCGGATCTCTTCGGACTTCGCGTCGTCGCGCAGGTAGTAATCGCGGTCGGGCAGGCCAAGACCCGCCTGCTGGAGGTGGGCGACATTGGTGCGGCTGTCCTTCGGATCGGGACGTACGAAGACGCCGAACCCCGCGCGCGAACCCGCGGCGTGGAGCGCGGCGAGCAGCGCGGGCAGTTCGTCGCGGTCCGCGAGCCGATCGATGCGCTCGAGCTCGGGTGCGAGCGGCGCGGTCCCCGCCGCCTCGATGGCCGCCTCGTCCATCCCGCTCGCGTACATGTCACCGACCTTCTGACGGTCGGAACCGGCGGGGCCGGGATCCCTGGCAGCATCCTCGAGGATGTCGTGCACCATCGCCCAGTTGCGGTCGCGGATCTCCGTGAACGCCCCGTAGACCGGCTCATCGGCGGGGATGGGCGTGCGGTCCAGCCACATCCCGTTCGCGTAGCGGAAGAAGTCGTCGCACGGCCGCACGGACGTGTCCATGTTGTCGCGCTCGATGCCGGAGCGGCCTGCCACCATGCGGCCGCCACTGTACCGGCGGCGGCGGGACGCCGTCCTGCCAGCACGCCGCTGGCATCGGCCCTGCACCGCCGGGGCGATCATGGAACAGGAAGAGCGCACACCGACAGGACCGCCGGACAAGGACCCGGACGAATGGAGCACAGGCGACGAGCGCATGACGGGACCGCAGGCGTCGTATCTGCGTACGCTGTCGCGCGAGGCCAACGAGCCGTTCGATGAGACGCTCACCAAGGCCGAGGCGTCGAAGCGCATCGACGAGCTGCAGACGAAGACGGGTCGCGGCAAGGAGCGGCAGTGATGAAGGACAAGGCGCCGCGGAACAAGACGGGCGAGACGCCCACGCACACTCCCGAGCAGACCAAGAAGCGGCTCACCGAGAAGAAGCAGGGCCAGCAGGGAAAGGCGAACCGCGGGCGGACCGACTCGAAGGGCAGCGGATCCGGCTAACTAGCCGTTGACCACCTCGCCCCCATTGACGTGCAGGATCTGCCCCGCGACGTACGAGGAGTCCTCGGAAGCAAGGAAGACGTAGGCGGGCGCGACCTCCTCCGGCTCGCCGGCTCGCCGCATCGGCGTGTCGCTGCCGAATGTCTCGACCTTCTCTCCGGGGAAGGTGGAAGGGATGAGCGGGGTCCAGATGGGCCCCGGGGCCACGCCGTTCACGCGGATGCCCCGCTCCACGAGCCCGAGCGCTAGGGAGCGCGTGAACGCCACGATCGCGCCCTTCGTGGCTGAGTAGTCGAGAAGTGTCGGACTGCCGCGATAGGCGGTCACCGACGCGGTGTTGATGATCGCGCTGCCCTTCTCCAGGTGCGGGAGCGCCGCCTTCGTCATGAAAAAGTAGCCGAAGATGTTCGTCCGGAATGTCCGCTCCAGATGTTTCGCGCTGATCTTCTCGATGGAGTCCTGCGGGTGCTGCTCGGCCGCGTTGTTCACAAGGACGTCGAGGCGGGACAGCTCTTTCACCGTTCGCGACACCGCGTCGCGGCAGAAATTCTCATCACCGATATCGCCGGCGAGGAGGACGCAGCGCGTGCCCTCGGCTTCGACCAGGCGCTTGGTCTCCTTCGCATCGGTGTGCTCGTTCAGATAGACGGCGGCGACATCAGCTCCCTCGCGGGCGAATGCGATCGCCACGGCGCGGCCGATACCGCTGTCGCCGCCGGTGATGAGCGCCACCTTACGGGCGAGCCTGCCACTCCCCGGCCGGGTCTCGGCCTTCGCCCTGGGCTTCGGCTGCATCTCGGATTCGATCCCGGGCCGGCGGCTCTGCGTCCGCGCGGGACGCTGCGGGCTCGCGGCTTTCTTCTGCGGCGGCATCTTCAGTCCTTCCTCTGGCGAGCGGTCGTGTGCTTTTCTGGCTCCCTGGTGGGAGAGCGCTTCGGCGGGTTGGTCTTCCTCTTCGTGTTCTTCGCGCTTTTCGGGTTCTTAGCGCCCTTGGACCCAGCGCGGCTCCTCTTCGTGGAACGGGCGCCGAGCGTCTCGCCCTTCTCCGCGCGCGTCTTGTTCACGGTCGCCGCCGCGATCCGTTTGGCGGCCGCGGTCGAGCGTCCGCTGTCTCTTGCGCTCTCCTTGATGTGCTCGTACTGGCGCTCGCGTTTGTCGCTCCAGCGCTCCGGCGGCACGCTGACCTCCTGACGCGGCGGTCATCGCATGCAAGCGACGTGCGCGGATGACCCTCCATCACTTGGTATGCCACTTGCCCGAAACGGCCGCGTGCCTCGGGACATGCTGTGTTTTTCCCACCTGCGCTGGGATTTCGTCTATCAGCGGCCGCAACACCTGATGACCAGGTCGGCGGCCGGGCGGCGCGTCTTCTTCGTCGAGGAGCCGGTCTTCGACGGTGGACCATCGCTCGAGCTTCGGCCGAGCGGGGGCGTGACTGTCGCTGTGCCGCATCTGCCGTCCGGCCACGACCACAGCGCCGGGCAGGAGCAACTCCGTGGGCTCGTTGACGCGCTGGTGCGCCAGCAGGCCGTGGCTGCGGACCGCGTCCTCTGGTTCTACACGCCCATGGCGATGGAGTTCGCCGGCCACCTCGAAGCGTCCTGCGTCGTGTACGACTGCATGGACGAGCTCAGCGCTTTCGCGAGCGCGCCGGACGGACTGCGCGCGAACGAGGCGCGACTGCTCGCGCGGGCGGACCTCGTTTTCACCGGAGGGCGTTCGTTGTTCGAGGCCAAGCAGGCGCTGCACCCGAGCGTGCACGCTTTCCCGAGCAGCGTCGATCGCTCGCACTTCGCTTTTCCGGGCGCGGCCGATCCCGCGGACCAGGCATCTCTATCCCACCCGCGGCTTGGCTTCTTCGGCGTCATCGACGAGCGCATGGATCTCGGTCTTCTGGACGGTCTGGCGCTGCGCCATCCGGAGTGGTCGCTGGTGATGCTGGGTCCGGTCGTCAAGATCGACCCCGCGGTGTTGCCGCGGCGGGCGAACATCACGTATCTCGGGGCCAAGCCGTATTCGGAGCTTCCGTCGTACATCGCGCGGTGGGACGTAGCGCTGCTTCCCTTCGCGCGCAACGCCGCCACCCGGTTCATCAGCCCGACGAAGGTCCTCGAGTACATGGCGGCTGGACGCCCGATCGTTTCGACCTCGATCCGTGACGTCGTCGAGCCCTACGGCTCGGGCGGCCTCGTGCGCATCGCCGATACCGTCGAGGAGACGTCAGCGGCCGTGATCGCGGCCCTGGCGGAGCCCGAAGCGGTGCGGATCGCGGCCTTCGATCGCCACCTCCGCACGACGTCGTGGGATCGCGTTTGGGCCGACATGGCGCGCCTGATCACGGACGTGACGGCCCGTGCGGGGCGCGAGGCGATCGTGCGCGCTCCGCTCGGTGCCGCCGCGAGCGCGGACTGATGTTCGATTACGTCGTCGTAGGCGCGGGCTACGCGGGCAGCGTCCTCGCCGAACGGCTGGCGACGCAGCTCGACCAGCACGTCCTCGTGCTGGACCGGCGACCGCATGTGGGCGGAAACGCATTCGATCACTACAACGACGACGGCATCCTCGTGCATCGATACGGACCGCACATATTCCACACGAATTCAGCCGCGGTGTACGAGTACCTGAGCCAGTTCACCAAGTGGCGCGCGTACCAGCACAGGGTCCTCGCGAGCGTCGATGGGAGGCTCGTGCCCATCCCGATCAACCTCGACACGCTGAACGAGCTGTACGGCCTGCACCTCACCGCGGGTGACGTCGGGCCGTTCCTGGCCACCGTCGCGGAGCCACGCCAGCCGATCCGCACATCCGAGGACGCCGTCGTCAGCAAGGTGGGCCGCGAGCTCTACGAGAAGTTCTTCAGGAACTACACGCGCAAACAGTGGGGACTCGATCCCTCGGACCTTGACGCGAGTGTGACCGCGCGCATCCCGGTGCGCCACAACCGCGACCCGCGCTACTTCTCCGACCGTTTCCAGGCGATCCCGCTGCATGGGTACACGCGCATGTTCGAGACGATGCTGAACCGGCCCAACATCAAGATCCTCCTCAACGCCGACTGGCGCGAGATCGAAGAAGCGATCCCGTACAGGAATCTGATCTACACCGGCGCGATCGACGAGTTCTTCGACTTCAGGTTCGGCAGGTTGCCTTACCGGTCGCTGGACTTCGCGTTCGAGACGCTCGACACCGAGGTCGCTCAGCCCGCGCCGGTCATCAACCACCCGAACGAGCACGCCTACACGCGGGTGACCGAATTCAAGTATCTGACCGGCCAGAGACACCCAAAGACGACCCTTGTCTATGAGTACCCGAAGGCCGAAGGCGACCCCTATTACCCCGTTCCGCGCCCCGAGAATGCCGCCCTGTACAAGCGGTACAAGGCGCTCGCCGACGCGACCGAGGGCGTGACGTTCGTGGGGCGTCTCGCGACGTACAAGTACTACAACATGGACCAGGTGGTGGCGCAGGCTCTGTCGGTCTTCGAACGCATCCGCGCCGCTCACGGGTCCGATGTTCCGGAGGCGATCGATGCGCACCGAGGACGGCACCGGGACCTCTCCGGAGCTGTGGCTGGGGGTGGAGTGCACCCACAACCGCGTCTTCGACCGCTACTTCGACCAGCTCGACCGTAGCGGCCACAGCTCCCGCGAGGGCGACGTCGCTCTCATCGCGGGGATCGGCGCGCGGGCGATCCGGTATCCGGTGCTCTGGGAGCGGATCGCTCCTGATGGGCTCGCCATCGCCGACTGGTCGTGGACCGACCGGCGGCTGACGGAGCTGCGCGACCGCGGCCTGCGCGTGATCGCGGGCCTGCTTCACCACGGCAGCGGACCCGCATCCACCGGCCTGCTCGACCCGGCGTTCCCCGAGTCCCTCGCGCGGTACGCGCGCGCGGTCGCCGAGCGGTACCCGATGCTCTTCGACTTCACCCCGGTCAACGAGCCGCTGACGACCGCGAGGTTCAGCGCGCTCTACGGACACTGGTATCCGCACGCGCGCGACGACCTCTCGTTCGCGCGGGCGCTGCTCGCGCAGTGTCGCGCGACGGTGCTCTCGATGGAAGCGATCCGCGAGGTGACGCCGGGTGCGCGGCTGGTGCAGACCGAGGACATCGGCTTGACCTTCAGCACGCGCCGGCTCGCCTACCAGGCGGACTTCGAGAACGAGCGCCGCTGGCTCTCCTTCGACCTTCTCACCGGCCGCCTCGGTCGCGACCATCCGCTGTGGCCCTGGCTGATCTCCGTGGGCGTCAGGGAGAGCGAGCTCTGCTGGTTCGAGGAGCACGTCTGCCCGCCCGACATCGTGGGGCTGAACCACTACATGACCAGCCAGCGTTTCCTCGACGAGCGCGTATCGCTGTACCCGCCGGCGACCCGCGGAGGCAACGGCCGCGATCGGTACGCCGACGTGGAGGCCGTGCGTGCGCGGCGTGGGGGGATCGCGCGCCCGCGACAGCTGCTGGCGGCGGCGTGGGAGCGCTACGGCCTTCCGCTCGCGATCACCGAGGTGCACACGTGGTCGACGCGGGAGGAACAGCTGCGGTGGTTCGCTGAGGCCTGGACGGGCGCGGCGGCCGCGCGCCGCGCGGGCGCAGACGTGCGTGCGGTCACGGCGTGGGCGTTGTTCGGCGCGTACGACTGGGACCGGCTGGCGACAGGTGAGGGTGACCACTACGAGCCGGGGGCGTTCGACGTCACGAGCGGTGAGCCCCGCCTCACGGCGCTCGGCGCGCTCCTGCGCGACATCGGGCACGGACGCCGGATCGCTCATCCCGCGCTGCGGGCGACGCCGTGGTGGCGTCGGCCAGAGCGGATCCGCTACGGGCCCGCGGGCCGCGGACGAGCCTCGCATCACGTCCGGACGCCACGCACGCTCCTCATAACGGGACGGACCGGGACGCTCGGCCGCGCGCTGGCGGCGGCCTGCGACGACCGCGCGCTCCGCCACCGCGCCACCGCCCGGGCGGAGCTCGACATCGCCGACGCCGCGGCCGTGAGGCACGCGCTCGCGACGCTGCGGCCGTGGGCGGTGCTGAACGCGGCGGGATATGTGCGCGTCGATGAAGCCGAGACCGACCCGCGCTGCTGGTCCGAGAACGCGGACGGGCCGGTCGTCCTGGCCGAGGCGTGCGCGCGCGAGGGGATCCCCCTGGTCACGTTCTCGTCGGACCTGGTATTCGACGGCAGCAAGGGCACCGCGTACGTCGAAACGGACGCCACCGCGCCTCTGTCGGCATACGGCCGCGCGAAGGCGGCGGCCGAGATGGGGGTGCTCGCATCTCACGATCGAGCCCTGGTCGTGCGAACGAGCGCGTTCTTCGGGCCCGTCGATCCGTACAACTTCGTCACGGCGACGATCGCCAGCCTGCGCGAAGGACGCGAGGTCGCTGCCGCGGCTGACGTCGTCGTATCGCCCACGTACGTGCCAGACCTGGTGACAGCCGTGCTCGACCTTCTCATCGATGGCGAGTCGGGGATCTGGCATCTCGCGAACAGAGGCAGCGTGAGTTGGAAGGATCTCGGCATCCGCGCCGCAGAGGCCTTGGGCGCGGACGCCCGCCTGGTGCGGCCGGTTCTCGCGTCCGAGTTGGGCTGGGTCGCGAAGCGTCCAGCGAACAGCGCCCTCGCGAGCGTGCGCGGCGTGCTGATGCCGCGGCTGGACGATGCGCTCGCGCGGTACGCGGCCGCGACGCGGTGGCTACAGGATCGAGCCGCGTGATCCTGCACGCCCGGCATGCGCGCGTTCATGCCGCGCTGCCCCGGTGAGGGACCCGTCGAGCTGCTGATCGGGCCGGACGAGGCCGGACGGGTTACAAGCAGGACCGCGATCGTCGGCGCGAAAGGCGAGGAGTCGGCGGGCGCGCTCGAGCGCCCTCCATGACCGCTCGCGGCGTCGCGCACGGGCGGGTCAACCTGATCGGCGAACACACCGACTACAACGCCGGTCACGTGCTGCCGGTCGGACTGCCCCACGCGACGCGCGTGACCGTCACGGCACAGGCCGGCTCGACCGCGCACATCTCGAGCGACGCGTTCGGCGAGGCCGCGTACGAGCTCGGACGCGAGACGCGGCGCGGCGATTGGGCCGACCACGTCCAGGGCGTCACCGCGGCACTGCGGGAGGCGGGCAGACACGTGCCGGCGTTCGGTGCGCGTGTCGCGTCGGATGTTCCGATCGGCGCGGGACTAGCCTCGAGCGCGGCGCTCGGGGTCGCGCTGGCCAAGGCGCTCCGCGGGGAGTTCCGGCTCGACCTCGACGACACCGGACTGGCGCTCCTGGCCCAGCGCGCGGAGAACGACTTCGTTGGCGCTCGCGTCGGCGTCATGGACCAGCTCGCCGCGGCCCTCCTCGGGCCGGGAGAGGCGGCCCTCATCGACACGCGGAGCCTCGCCATGCGCGCCGTCGTTCTGCCCGCGGGCTCCGATCTCGTCGTTGTCGACTCAGGCGCGAGGCATCGGAACGCCGGAGGCGAATACAACACGCGCCGCGGGCAATGCGAGGAGGCGGCACGGCAACTCGGCCTTCACGCGCTCCGCGACGTGGTCCGGCCGGAGGACGTGGAGGCCCTGCCGGAGCCCCTCCGCAGGCGCGCACGCCACGTGGTGAGCGAGAACGCGCGCGTGCTCGCGATGGCCGAATGCCTTGGGGTCGGCGACGTGGAGAGCGCAGGTGCGCTGCTCGATGCGTCGCATCGCTCGCTGCGGGACGACTTCGAGGTGTCCACGCCGGCGATCGACGCCGTGGTGACCGCACTGCAGGCGGATCCGGACGTCCTCGGCGCGCGCATCACCGGTGGCGGCTTCGGCGGCTCCGTCCTCGCGCTCGCGCGCGCCGGTCGGGGAGCGGACGTCGCGGACCGCGCGGTGGGGGCCGCCCGTCACGCCGGCCTCCGTTCGGCGGGGCGCATCCTGCCCGTTCCGGCCGCCGTGCCCCCTAAGGCGGGCGACCGCTGACGGAGCCCGACCTCGCGTCGGCGTCAAGCCAGGGACAGCGTCAGCTGCGCCGGTGCAGGCTCCGGCGCGGGCACCGGCGAAGGCTCCTCGCGGTCAGCCGGGAAGACGTACCGCGCGCGCACGCGGGCGACGGCACGGTCGAGGTCGTTGGCGTACGACCGGTCGGCGTGCGCGCCGCGCGCGTAAAGGGCTTCCTGGCGCTCGGCGAGCTCGGGGAAGCGGCGGCGCAGGTAATCGAGGTAGTGCAACTTGACGGAGGGATCGAGCTTCAGCAGGCGGTGCCTGAAGTCGTGGGCGCCGTGCTCGTGCGCCGCGCGGCACAGC
>JBHEML010000046.1:0-15689 GCA_046262615.1 Candidatus Limnocylindria bacterium
GGACAAGGCCGAGCTGCTGCATGATCTGGCCGGAGTCGTAGTAGCGGCGCTCCTCGGTGATCTCGCCCTTCTCGTTGACCTTCACGAATCCCGCCCCCCGAAGGTCCATCTTCCGATGCGTCGCGGGGATGTCGCCCATAGGTGTGGTCAGCGGACCGTCGTGCGTGCCGGTGAATCGCAACTCCGCAGCACCGGACCGCTCATCCTGCTCGATGGTCTGCGTTATGGTCATCTTCAGGTCAGGGAACGCTCGGATGAAGTTTGCCGCGTCCTTCTCGATCGCCGCGGGCCCGCGAAGCGGCTCCGGAAAGAACGGATCGTATGCGACCGCGTCCTGCGCATACAGTTTGCCGACCGCCCTCGCGTCGTGATCGTTCATGGCCTTCTCTAACTTCCGCCCGACGTCCGTGAGCTTGCCCATTTTCGACCTCCCCAGTCGTCGCCGCGGATACTCTACCCGGCCGCCGCAGCGCGAGGGCACCGGCACTGTCAATGTCCCGACTGGCTGGGCGTTCTATCTCATGGCGACGCTCGGAGCTTTCGAATCCTCCCGCCACGCCAGGACCGAGAGCCCGTGAGTGGATATGGGAATCGCCAGCCACGGGCGTAGGCTCGGCTGTCGCGAGAAGCGCCACATCCGAGCGTCGTGGGAGCTGCGACGCTCGGATGGCGCTCTCTTCTCGTCGAGTTCTACTCGGCTACTGCGGGCATGCCGAGAAGTCTGTCGCGTGAAACTGCGCGAAGGAGCTCACCTCGCCGCCCGGTCGTGTGAAGAGCTCTTTGATCAAGTGTGCGACCGTCGCGCGCCCGCCCGTGAAGCCCGTACCGGAGTTGCCGGGCTTCGGCGCGGCCGACGAGGCCAGTCCGATACAGCTGGGACCGCTGGACGCCGCCAGCGCTCCGCTGGCCAGGCTCACGAACATTGCCAGGCTGAGCGCGCCCGCGAATACCGCTCGTTTCATATGCCCTCATCTCTCCCAAACCGCTATCTCGCGCGGCTCCCAACGCGCAGATGCGGAGGCGCATTGTGCAGCTCTTATCCAGCCGAGCGGCTGCAAGCTCACGCCGATCTGGGTCACGGAGGCGACCGCGGCGCCGGCGTAGGCGACAGCGGGTGTTATGCCGCGCGACACGTCCGGGGCAGCGCCACCGAAGCGCTGAGCGGTGTCGACGTGGGCAAACGATCGCCGCACGCGCTGCGTCCGTCAGCGTCGCGGCGTCCACCCCCGCCAAGGCCCGTGTGGGCGACCCGACCGGGACAGATCAGGCGCACCCGGCCCGATCCCACCATTGGCCGGGCGGATCTGAGCCCGCGTCCGGCCTGAGCGGTTCGAGGCGTTCACGACGACGCTGTGGGTCACCGTGCGGAGCGGCTGCCTCAGTACCCGTTCTTATCGCGCGCAGCACCGAGGCTTCCGCCGGCGTGAACGCGTCGGTGAGGTCTCGACCCTCGCGATCCTGCGTGAGAACGGCTCGTGACCCCACGACCGGCGCCCAGGCGCCCGCCAAAGCGAAGGAGTGCCTACGCCGGCTCGGGCTCGGCGGTCGGGTGCTGGTACTGCCGGACAGGTGACAGGAGCAGATAGGCGAATGCGACCGCCGCGATGAGCGCCGACGCGAGGAGCGTCGGCCGCAGTCCGATGAGGTCGCCCACGATGCCTGCGGCAAACGCCGCGGGAGGTGCGACCCCGAAGGCGACGAACCGCGTGGCCGCGCTGACCCGCCCGAGGAGGTGGCCTGGAGTGAGCGCCTGTACCAGCGTCGCCGAGCTCACCGTCCACAGCGGGACGGTGAGGCCGAGGAGCGCCTGCGATGCGGCGAGCATGGCCGCGGCCTGCACCGGCGTCCCGCTCGCGAAAGGCAGGAGCAGCCGGCTTACTGTCTCGAGCAGCAGCGCCGCGATCATCACCGGTCCGAGGCCCCAGCGGCTCGCGAGCGGGCCAGCGAGGCCGGCTCCGATCAGGCTGAGCGGACCGATCACGGCGAGCGAGATCCCCAGCAGTGTCGGCGACAGTCGCAGATCGCGCGTCGCGTACACCACGAGCACCGCCTGCACCGCAAACCACTCGATGTTCGCCAGCGCGATCGCCGTGATGCATCGGAAGACGATCGGCTCCCGGCGCACCCATCGCAGTCCTTCGGTGATCTCGCGCCAGACGCCGCGGGAGTCCTCCCGGGGTCGCACCGTTTCGCGGCCACGAATCGTCGCGATGAAGACGGCCGACGCCAGGAAGGTCGCCGCATCGACGAGCATCGCGATCGGGGCTGACAGCGCCTGCACGAGGACGCCGCCGAGCGAGGGGCCCGCGACCTGGGCCACGGCGCTCGAAGCCTGCAGCCGGCTGTTCGCGGACACCAGGTGCGCACGCCCGACCAGCGCCGGGATAAATGCACCACGGGCAAGATCGGTGGACACCGCGAAAGCGCCCGCGAGAAACGACACGACGTAGAGCTGGGCCAGCGACAGCATCCCGAGAGCCGCTGCCAGAGGGATCGATCCGACGACCAGCGCGCTGCCGACATCCGAGGCGATCAGGATCGGCCGGCGTGGAAGCCGGTCGACCCAGACGCCGATGAACAACCCGGCGACCAGGGACGGTGCCATCTGGGCCGCGACGAGGAGGCCGGTCTCCGTGGCCCCGGCGCCGAGAAGGAGTACAGCGGTCAGTGGCAGCGCGAGGACGGTGACCTGGCTGCCGATCCTCGCGATCGTGAATCCCGTCCAAAGCCTGACGAAATCGGCATTGCGGCCGAGGGGCGTGGCGGTCACGGCAAGACTGTGCCTCACGAGCGCGATTTGATTCCGCGACAGCGATCGGCGATCCGTCATGACAAGGGCTCGCATTCGTGGCGCGGGCAGGGGCTGAGCCCGCCCTGGCTCCCTGTGGCCGCAGCCGTTCGAGATGTACGCGGCGGTCGGGCTCTGACCGGCAGATGCGCTGCACCCGACCGTCGCTTGCCCCAGACGCTCCTCGCGCGTCGACATGCGATGCCTCGCCGGCTCGCCTCCCCGGCGGAGGTCTCCTCGGCTGCGTACTTGAACATCCTCCTCGCGGGAGGTACCAAGGCGCGAAATGTTCCGTTAGGAGAGGGGCAAAGACGGCCCACAGCGGGGGAGGGAACCATGAAGTTCGTGACACGCGCGTTCCTGGCGGCCGGTGTCGGCATAACGGCGATGGCGATCGTCGCCGGAGCCTCAAGCTCGGCGCTGGCGGTCGGACAGGCCGCCGGGGTAAGCGGTTGTGCCAAGCCCAGCGGCGACACGCGGCCCGGTTGGGGCTACGGCGATCCGAACCACACCCACGTCGGGCCGCCCGGCCTGGTGTGCCGGGCATCCGCGGCGCCGGCGGCGAGCGCGGCGGCCTCGGCCACGGCCACCGCGAGCGCGAGCCCGACGGCGTCGGCCAGCGCTTCGCCCGCGGCGAGTGCGTCGGCGACGGCAAGCCCCTCGCCTTCGCCGAGCGCGTCCGCGTCGCCGAGCGCGAGCCCGTCGGCGGCCCCGAGCGCGAGCGCATCTCCGAGCGCATCGGCGAGCGCGAGTCCCTCGGCGTCCCCATCTGGTGCGGCCGGGGCGACCGGTGCCCAGGCAGCGAGCCAGGGCTTCGTGAACACGATCATCGCGTTCTTCGGCTCGCTGAAGGCCGCGATCGGCCTCAAGGGCTGAGCGTCGGCAGGCGGATCGGGAAACGCCCGGTCCGCCTGCCGTGGTCCCGTACTCGGAGGCGCAGCGCCTCGCGTCGGCTGAGCACGCTTCGCGCGGCGATCCATCGACGCTGACCGCTCTCGCGCCGGGTCGTTCCCCGGCCCACGCGTTCGCGACAGTCCGTCGGGCGTGAGGACGCTGCCCCCGGCCTGCTGCTCCATGGCCCTGCGCGGTGCGCGATAGCGTGTCGAGAGTGAGCAGCGGTATCCCGGTCCTGTCCCGCGCGCAGCGCGTGACCGCGACCGCCGGCGTCCTCCTGGGGCTCCTGATGGCCGGGCTCGATTCGACCATCGTCGGCACGGCGATGCCGCGCATCGTCGCCGACCTGAACGGCCTCGCCAGCTACGCGTGGGTCACGACCGCGTACCTGGTGGCATCCACGACCGTCGTTCCGGTATCAGGGCGCCTGGGAGATCTCTTCGGGCGCAAACCGTTCTTGATCGGCGGCATCCTGGGATTCATGGGCGCATCCGCGCTCTGTGGTCTCGCGCAGACCATGCTCGAGCTCGTTCTGTTCCGCGGGCTCCAGGGCGTCTTCGGAGGCGTGCTCCTGTCCACGGTCTTCGCCGTCATCGCGGACCTCTTCCCGCCGACCACCCGCGTGAAGATCCAGGGACTGTTCAGCGGAACGTGGACGCTTTCTGCGATCGTCGGCCCGACCGTCGGCGGGCTTCTCGCCGACACCCTGGGATGGCGGTGGGCGTTCTACGTCAACGTGCCGCTCGGCCTCGTCGCCCTCGCCGTCGTGCTCATCGGGATCCCTCGCGTCCGCAGCAGCGCCTCCCTCCGCGACGTGGACATGGCGGGCGCAGCCGCTCTTGCGATCGGCCTCGTGCCGCTGCTCGTCGCACTCTCGATCAGCGGGGATCGGATGACCTCGGTCCCGCTGACGGGGGCGCTGGTAGGCATCGGAGTGGCCGGGCTCTTCTGTTTCGGGCTCCTCGAGCGCAGGCACGCGCATCCGATCATCCCGTTCGGACTCTTTCGGAACCGGACCTTCGCGGTCGCCATGATCGTCGGCTTCTTCGCGTCGGTCACGATGTTCGGCGCCGCCCTCTTCGTGCCGCTCCTGTACCAGGGCGTTCTCGGGGTGTCGGCCACGTCATCCGGTCCCCTGTTGACGCCCATGCAGCTCGGCACGTTCGTCGCGGCGGTCCTCTCGGGGCAGGCGATGGCGAGGATCGCCCGATACCGGCTCATCGGCACGGCCGGGCTGTGCTCGATGGCGCTGGGCCTTGCGCTTCTCGCTCTCGTGCGGCCCGAGACCTCGCCCCTTGACGTGGTGCGCGACATCGTGCTGATCGGGCTCGGCCTCGGCTGCGTGCAGCCGCTTTACCTCAATGCGGTCATGAGCGACGTCCCCGCGGGCGTCCTGGGCGTCGCGTCGAGCCAGGTGCAGTTCTGGCGCAACATCGGCGGGACCGTCGGCATCGCGATCCTCGGCGCGATCATGACCAGCCGTCTTGCGGGCGCCGTCGCGGAGCAGCTTCGGGCGGCCCAGCTGCCCGAGGGCGTCCGCGACACGATCGTGGGGAACATGAACGCCGGCCAGGGTCTCGTGGGTCCCTCGAGCCTCGGGTTGCCGCCCGCCGTGGCGGCGCAGGCGACCGCGGCTGCGAAGCTCGGCCTCGCTGCCACTCTCCACGACGTGTTCGTCGTCGCCGCGCTGATGACGGGCGTCGCCCTCGTCGCCTCGCTGTTCATGCGTAACGTGCCGCTGCGCTCGACCACGGTCGCCGACCGACGCACCACCGCCGCGGTCCCCTCGTTCGGAGACTGAGACCGGCATGATCGATCCCAAGCTGCTGCTCATCACCGGCGCAACGGGATACGTCGGCGGCCGCCTGCTGGCGGAGCTCGAGGCGAACGGCCATTACAGGCTCCGCTGCCTGGCGCGCGATCCGCAGGCGCTTCGGGGCCGCGTCGCCAGTGGGACGGGAGTCGTCTTCGGGGACGTGATCTCGGGCGTCGGGCTCGACGCGGCGCTCGATGACGTCGATACGGCGGTCTACCTCATCCATTCGATGCACGCGCCCGATTTCGAAGCCGTCGACCGTCGCGCCGCGGCCAACTTCGCATCGGCCGCCCGTGCGGCCGGGGTCCGACGCGTCATCTATCTCGGTGGGCTGGGCGCGGACGGCGACGCGCTCTCGCCGCACCTGCGAAGTCGCCGCGAGGTGGGCGACATCCTGCGCTCCTCGGGCTGCGAGGTGATCGAGCTGCGCGCTTCCATCGTCATCGGTGCCGGCAGTCTGTCGTTCGAAATGATCCGCGCGCTGGTCGAGCGGCTTCCGCTCATGATCACGCCACGCTGGGTGTCGGTGCCGTCGCAGCCGATCGGCATCCGAGACCTGCTCCGAATGCTCGTCGCCGCGATCGAGATGCCGGGGACCGGTTCACGCGTGCTCGAGGCGGGCGGCGCCGACGTCGTCTCGTACAGCGGCATCATGCGGGAGTACGCACGCCAACGGGGACTGCGTCGCGTGATGGTCCCGGTGCCGGTGCTGACCACGCGCGCATCCAGTCTCTGGCTGCGGCTCATCACACCGCTCGAGGCGCAGGCCGGCCGCGCGCTCATCGACAGCATCCGCCACCCCACCGTCGTCGCCGGTCGGGACGCGCGCGAAGCGTTGGGGATCCGGACGGCGCCTCTTCGCGACGCCGTCGCCCAGGCGCTCGCCGACACGCGCTCGGCGGGCACCGGGGTCGGCCTGCTCGTGGACTCGCGCGCGGTCTGGGTGGACGTACCGCCAGCGGCAGCGTTCGCGGCCGTGTGCCGGGTCGGTGGCCGTGACGGCTGGTTTCTTGGCGGCGGTTGGCTATGGCGGATGCGCGGCGCAGTCGATCGCCTCATCGCCGACGATGACCAACACGCGCGCCGGCAACATGAAGCGCTCAAGGTGGGCGATGCCGTCGATTACTGGCGCGTCGAGGCCATCGATCCCGGCCGGCGGCTGCGTCTGGTCGCCGCGGCGCGGCTACCCGGACGGGTCGCGCTCGACTTCGCTGTACGGGGAGCCGAAGGGGGCACCGAGATCCGCCAGACGGCTGAGTTCGATGCGGCCGGGATCGTGGGTCTCGCGGGGTGGTATGGCGCCAAGCCGGTCCACCGCTTGATCTTCGGCGGGATGCTCAGGCGCGTGGCGCGCTCCGCTCGCCGCGAGGGCACGACGAGCGGCGGATGACGCGCCGGCTCAGGCTGCGAGCCGCCTACCGTCGCGGCTAAGGCTCGGCCGCGACCTCAGGGCCAGGTCGCTTCGTCGTGCGAGAAATACACCTGCCTCGGCTCCAGCGCCCGCAGACGTGTCGCCGAGGCAAGTCCCGCCGCGCCGGTCTCCGCGGCCGGCACCTCGCCTCTGAACTCCGCGGCGGAGAAGATCGCGTGGCCTGCGAGGATCGTCGGCCCTCCTTCGCCCTCGATCAGGACCGACTGGTGTCCGACGGTGTGACCGGGAGTAAAGAGGATGCTCACGCCGCCTCCGAGATCCCGGTCGCCGTCGAGCAGCTCGTATCTCGCTCCGGCGAAGTCGACCCACTCCGGGACCGTGTAGTCGGGCCGGCGCGCGGCGTCGCGCTCGGACCCCTGCACGAGGAGCGGCACCCCGGGGAACGAGCGGCTCTGCCCGCAGTGATCGAAGTGAAGATGGCTGTGGACGATGGCGGAGACCGCGCTGGGGTCGATGTCGGCCCGGCTCAGCGCCTGCCGCAGATCGCTGGTGCGGTGCCCGACGGTGCGGTCAACCCACGCGTCGCCGAAGCCGATGCCGGTGTCGTACAGGATCACGTCCTGCGCGCGAACGATCGCGAAGGCGTACGCGACGCCGGGCCTGCCTGCGAGCGGATGCCTGTCCGGGTAGGTGAACTGCGAGAGACGGAGCGCCAGGACCTGTGCCGATCCTCCGCGGATCACCTCCATCGTCGGGGAAGTTACCTCGTTCGCTCGCACCGTCCTTGCAACGTCAGCCTGCCGATGACGGTCCTTCATGCATCCGCCTATACGCACCAACCGAAGCGGACAAGCATGCCGCGCTGGGAGCGCCGCGCGCACGTGCACGAGGCAGGGGCCAGGAGGTATTCGCGGCCCGATCGGCCGAACCGGGAGGCGACCGCTATCGTGCGACGCTCATGAGCGGCCGGGACCCGCGGGTCGGCACGTCCGCGCAGGCGCTCACCTCCGCGTCCGTCCCGCGCGCGGCCGACCGGCGCCGCAGCGTCTGCCTCTTCACGGACAGCATGGAGCCATCGGGAGTGGGTGAGCACATGCTTGGCCTGGCGAGAGAGCTGCGCGCGGAACTCGACCTGTCATTCGTGTGCCCACCGACCGCCGCCGGAGGGCGGCTGCTCGAACGGGCGGCGGCGTTGGGTCTCCGCGTCCTGCCGCTGGAGGCGCGCGGCAACGGCGCGGCGCAGGCGCGGCTGGGGGCTTGGCTGCGGCTCGCCGGTGTCGACATCTTCCACGCCCACGCCGGCATCGGCTGGGAGGGGCATCACGGCGTCCGCGCGGCGCGGGCGGCAGGGGTACCGGTCGTGATCCGGACCGAGCACCTGCCGAACGTGATGACCGACCCCGCGCAGCAGCGGACCTACACGGCCATGTCCCGACTGGTCGACAGGACGATCTGCGTCTCTGGCGGCGTCGCGCGCAGCTACGCGGCCGTCGGTGTTCCGCGCTCGGGACTGCGCGTCGTGCACAACGGGGTCGCTTCGCCGGAGCCGCGCGCCGGGGCGAGGCGGGGGCGAGCCCTCGGCCTTCCGAGGGGGTCGCGTCTTCTCCTGAGCGTCGGACGTCTCACCGCGCAGAAGGGTCACGCCGACCTGATCCGGGCGCTCCCCTTGGTGCTTCAGGCCGCACCGGACGTGCACCTCGCGATCGCGGGCAGCGGCGCCCTCGAGGCCGAGTTGCGCACGCTCACGCGCTCGCTCGGCCTCGACGGGCGCGTGCGCCTCCTCGGGCAGCGCGACGACGTCCCCGACCTGATGCTCGCCGCGGCGCTGGTGGTGCTGCCGTCGCGGTTCGAGGGGCTTCCATTGGCGGCCCTTGAAGCGATGGCGCTCGGACGCGCGGTCATCGGCACGCGCGTCTGCGGCATGTCCGAAGCGGTGAAGGATCGCGTGACGGGGCGGCTGGTCCCCGTCGGAAGGCCCGGCGCGCTCGGGGCCGCCATCGTCGACGCGCTCGAGGACGACGCCATGCGTGCATCGTGGGAGTCGGCGGCTCGCGCGCGTTTCACCGAGCGGTTCACGGCGGCGCGCATGGCGGCGCAGATCGCCCGGGTGTATCGCGAGTTCGCGGAGCTCCGCGCCAGGAGCGCCGAGCCCCTGACGACGCGGCGCACCGCATGAGCACGACGCGCATCGGCGTCGTCGGCGCCGGCTTCATCGCGCGCCACCATGTCGAGGGCCTGCTCCGCTTCGACGACGTCACGGTGGTCGGAGTCGTCGATCCGGTCCGCGAGCGCGCAGGCGAACTTGCGGCGCTCGCCGGCGCCGGCGCATTCACGACTGCAGAGGAGATGGTGGATCGCGCCGAGCCCGATGCGCTCTACGTCTGCGTCCCGCCGTTCGCGCACGGCGCGCCGGAGTTGTCTGCGGTCGAGCGCGGGCTGCCGTTCTTCGTCGAGAAGCCGCTCGCCGCTGACCTGCGGACGGCGGAGGGCATCGCGGAGGAGGTCGCCCGCAAGGGGATACCGACCGCCGTCGGGTATCACTGGCGGTACCTGTCCACCACCGAGATCGCCCAGGAGCTCCTCGCGGCGACACCAGCGCGTCTCGCCCTCGGCTACTGGCTCGACAGCACTCCGGTCGCGGGCTGGTGGCGGCGACGCGCGCTCTCTGGCGGCCAGATCGTCGAGCAGACGACGCACGTCATCGACCTCGCCCGGCTGCTCGTCGGGGAGATCGCCGACATGCAGGTCCTCGTCGGGCACACGCCGCGCGACGCCTTCCCCGACATGGACGTGGCGGATGTGACCGCGGCCGCGGTGCGCTTCGAGTCCGGAGCCGTTGGCACGCTGGCGTCGACCTGTCTCCTTCACTGGCGCCACCGTGCCGGCCTCCACGTCTTCGGCGACGGCCTCGCGATCGAACTCTCCGAGTTCGACATGGTCGTGGACGTCGGCAAGGGCAGACCCGTGACCGAGGCGGTCGGTGACCCGTTCGAGCGGGAGGACCGCGCGTTCATCGACGCGGTACGCGGACAAGGCGACCGCATCCGCGTTCCCTACGCCGAGGCGCTCCGCACGCATCGCCTCGCGTGCGCGCTTGACGCGGCCGCGTCGGAAGGCGTGCGTCCGGATCGCGGATCTGGCGCCTCGTCCAGTGCCGCCCGCGCGTCGCGCGCGTGAGCGAGCGTCCGGAGCGCGTGTCCGTCGGCTGGATCATGCAGCCCGCGTTCTTCACGACACCCGCGGGCCTGCTGCCGCACGACGAACGCGTCGCCCACGCGCTCGTCGACACGAACGAACGGCACCTCACGCTGGCGAAGGAGGGCGGCTTCGATACGGTCTGGGTCGAGGATCACATGTCCTCGTGGGGCGAGCGCGCGCACCTCGAATGCTTCACGAACCTCGCGTGGCTCGCCGGACGGCATGCGGGCATGCGTTACGGGACGATGGTCTGCGGCGTCGCGTTCCGTAATCCCGCGTACCTCGCGAAGATCGCGGTGAACCTGCACGTGCTGACCGGTGGACGTTTCGTCCTCGGCATCGGCGCGGGCAACCACGCCCCGGAGCACGAGGCGTTCGGCCTGCCGTTTCCCGCCGCGGGGGAGCGCCTCCGTCGCACCGAAGAGGCCGTTGCCATCATCAGGACCCTATGGCGCGACCTGCCCGCGACATACCACGGGTCTTACCACTCGATCGAGGATGCGATGTGCTCGCCTCTGCCCACCGTGCCCATACCGCTGATGATCGGCGGCGGCGGCGAGCGTCAAACGCTGCGTCTGGTGGCGCAGGCAGCCGACTGGTGGTGCCACGACATAGCGCCGGTCGAGCTGTTCGCGCGCAAGCGGGACGTCCTTCGCCGCCACTGCGAAGCCGTGGGCCGCGATCCCTCGACGATCACGCATGCGCAGGTCGTCTGGATCGCCTTCACGGAGGACGCGGAACTCCCGGCGAGGGGCGCGGGCCCTTACACCGTCGCGGGCGACACCGACGAGATACGTGGCGAGCTCGAGCGCTACCGCGCCGCGGGCGTCGACCACTTTCAGATCCGGTTCATGGACCACCCGAGCGAAGCCGGACTCGAGCGGTTCGTGACGCAGGTACTCCCGCGGCTGTCGTGACCCGCCCGGGCGGCGGCCCGATACGGGTTCTGTTCGTGTTCGGTTGGCTCGTGGTCGGTGGCGAGGAGACGGAAGTGCGCCTTCTCGCGAAGCACCTGGACAGGGAGCGATTCGCCCTGGAGGTCGTCGCCTGCCAGCGCCGCGAAGGCATGCCCGATCTCACCGAACGCAAGCTGCGCGAGCTCGGCGTCCCAGTCGACACGGCGCCATATTCGCTTTCGTTCGCGGCGACAGTGGACCACCTGGCGCGAAGGTTCGCGGCGTGCGACGTGGTCGTCTCCTGCCAGGCGCCCCCCGACGTCTACGCCGCGCTCGAACGAATGACGTCTCCGCCGCCGCTCATCGAGCACGGCGGACTGGTATCCGAGGCGCGAGGACCGAAGCACCTGACGACGCGCTACGTCGGCGTGTGCCGGACGATCCGCGACGTGGCGGCCCAGGCGATGGCCATGGAGGGCCGGGCCGCGCACGCGCTCGAGATCCCCTCCATGGTCGATCTGTCGGAGTTCGACGCCGCGCAGCGCGCCAGCGTGAGGCGCGAGTTGGCGATCGAGCCGAATCAGCCGGCCATCGGCTGGGTCGGGCGTCTCGACCGCAAGAAGCGCGTGGAGGACTTCCTCGCGGCGGCCGCCCTCGTGCTCCGGGAATGTCCAGGGGCGCGGTTCGTGATCATCGGTGGTCCCGACGCCTTCATGCCCGAGTACGCCGAGGAGCTGCGTGTCATCGCCGACGCGCTCGGCCTCGCGCGCAGCGTCGTCTTCATGGGCGATCGCGAGGACGTGCCGCGCCTGCTGGCGGGCCTGGACATCCTCGCGTGGCTTTCCGAGGGCGAGGGGATGCCTCACGTGATCGCGGAGGCTGGTGCCGCGCGGCTGCCGGTCGTGGCGACGGCCGACAACGGGACCGTGGAGCAGATCGTGGACGGCAGGAGCGGGATCTTCGTTCCACCGCGCGACCCTGCCGCCACGGCGCGGGCGCTCCGGAGGCTGGTCGGGGACCGCGCCCTTGCGCGGCACCTGGGCGCCGAGCTCCGCCACTCTGTGGAGACGGAGTTCAGCTGCGATGCCGTCATCCCCCGATGGGAGGCGCTGCTCGCGGAGGTCGCCGTCGCGGTGCCCGCACCCGCGTGAGCGGGCGCGATACGGAGCGTGCCGCGAGCGAGCTCCCCGGCGCTGGCCGTTCGGCTCGTTCTTCCATGGCGGCTTCGAATGCGCGACACACCTCAGGATCGATGCCCCCATCTGGACGTAGTCGGCGAGCCTGCACGACGTCCGCGCAGAAGAGGACTACGGACCCTCCGAAACCATGGGGACACGCGTTTTCACCGGACGCATCGGTGCCCGGATAACGCGCGGTCTCTCGACGGACGTCGAGGGCCGACCAAATGCCTATCATGAGTCGAAAATGGAGATCGCCGGACCCTCCGGCACCGTCATGCGCGGGGGTGAGCGGCGCCCGATCACCGCCCTCTTCGCGGACATCGTCGGCTCCACCTCGATCGTCGAACGGATGGATCCGGAGGACTGGACCGAGATCGTCAACGAGGCCTTCGATCGCATGACGCGGACTATCACCCGCTACGAGGGGATCGTGGCAAGGCTGATGGGCGATGCGGTGCTCGCGTTCTTCGGGGCACGCGTCGCGCGCGAGGACGATCCCGAGCGCGCGGTCCGGTGCGCGCTGGACATGATCCGCACGGTCGACGAGCTCGGGGTGCGCGTCCAGCGGGACCACGGCGTGATCTTCGGGATCCGCGCCGGCATCAGCACCGGCCCGGTCTTCGTCGGGGAGGTGGGCACTGACGCCGCGCACGAGTTCACCGCGATGGGGGATGCGGTGAACGTCGCGGCACGAATGCAGGCGGCCGCGCGGCCGGGGACCGTCCTCATCACCGCCGCGACGCATCGCTTCGTCGCGAACGTCTTCGACACCGTGGATCTCGGGCCGTTGGAGCTGAAGGGAAAGAGCGAGCCGGTCAAAGCGTACGAGATCACGGGTCTCCGGTCGGAACGGGCGAGCCTGAGGGGGCTCGGCGCCACACAAAGCCCGATGGTCGGCCGGGACGAGCAGCTCGCCGCGGTGCGGTCGGTGTTCGCCGTCGTGCGCGCGGGGCAGGGCAGGATGATCTCGATCCTCGGAGATCCGGGGATCGGAAAGAGCCGTCTGCTGTCCGAATTCCGCGCCGGCGTCGAAAGCACCGATCCCGTCCCCGCGTGGTTCGAGGGGCGCTGCCTGTCCATCGGTCAAAGCCTTCCCTACCACTTGGTCCTCGACCTCGTGCGATCGATCATCGGCGTCGGCGCGGGGGCCGACGAAGCAGAGGTGCGCGCCGCGCTCGAGCGCGCGCTTCGCACGGCGCTCGGCGACGAGTGGGGCGAGGCCTTTGCATACCTCGGACAACTGCTGTCGTTGTCCGTGGGCGAGCACAGCGCCGCCCGCGTCGCCGGCTTGGAGATCGAGACGTTGAAGCGCTACGTGGCCTGGATCCACCGCGTGCTGCAGGCGACCGCGGCCGAGCGCCCGATCGTCCTCGTGTGCGAAGACCTGCACTGGGCAGACCCCTCGTCGCTCGCCGTCCTCGGCCATCTTCTGCCACTCGCGAACGAGATGCCCCTCTTGTGCATCACCACGTCCCGCTTCGATCGTGCAGCCCCGGGATGGCGGCTGGTCGCCGAGGTCCGCGAGACGTTCGGCGACGCGCTGACGGAGCTGCGCCTCGAGCCGTTGTCCAACGAGCAGAGCCGCGAGCTCGTCGCGAACCTGCTGGAGATCGAGTCACTGCCGCCGAAGGTCCGCGAGTTCATCCTGTCGAAGGCAGAGGGCAATCCGTTCTTCGTTGAGGAGGTCATCCGCATGCTCATCGAGCGGGACGTCCTCGTGCGCAAGGGCGAGCTGTGGGTCGCGACGGACGCCGTGTCGCAGGTCGAGATACCGGACAACCTGCAGGCTCTCCTACTCGCCCGCATCGACCGGCTGCCGGCAAGCGCAAGGCGGACGCTGCGTGTGGCGTCGGTCATCGGCCGCCAGTTCGGCCTGAAGGTCCTGGAGCGGGTGCTCGAGCCCGGGGAGCGCCCGTGACCGCGAAATCCGAGCTCTCGAGCCTCGAGGCATCCGGGCTCATCCGTCTCGCTGCGCTCGAGCCCGACATCGAGTACCTCTTCAGACACGCTCTTGTCCAGGACGCCGCGTACAGCTCGCTGACGAAGCAGGATCGGCGTGGGCTGCACGCCCGGGCCGCGCAGGTCCTGCTCTCGCTCTACCCCCAGCGCGAGCGTGAGCTGGGGGCGGTCCTGGGAATGCATTTGGAACAGGCGGGAGACACTGCCGGGGCCGTCCGACACTTCGTCGATGCGGGAGAGCACGCGGTCGAACGCTTCGCCAACCAGGAGGCCGTCGCCTTCTTCGATCGGGCCTACCGCGACGCTCCAAACGATGCCAAGGATGCGCCGACCGTCGAACTTCGCGTGCGTGCGGCGATCGGGGCCGTGAAGGCAGGCTGGATGTTCCCGGAGGCGGATACCGCACTCGTCCGACTTGACGAGGCGATCGGCTCGGCCGACGGGATCGTCGGACCCCGGTTGCTCGCGGACGCGCTCTTCTGGACCATCTTCCTTCGTCAGACGCGGGGCGAAAACGAGATGTCGAGCCCCGACCTGAGGGCCATGCGGGAACGGCTCGACATGATCGGCGCGGCCATCGAGGATCCAGTCGCGCTCGCCCCCGCTGAGGCACTGTCGGGGATCTTCATGGTGTCGACCGGCCAAATGCGCGCGGGAGCCGCGAGGCTCGAGCGAGCCTTGAGCGTCCTCGAGCAACGAGGCGATCCGTATTCCGCAGGCCTGCTCGCAAATGTGCTCTCGAGCACGTACGCGCGCCTGGGCGAGTTCGACGCCGCCGAGCGCGCGCTCGCGACCTCGCAGCGGTTGTCGAAGACCGGCGACGCGATCGCGCGGCTTGACTCCACGATCGCGGGCGCCACCATCGCGTTCGAACGCGGCCATGCGGTCGACTCCGCGGCTGCCGCCTCCGCATGCGCGGTCGAAGCGGAGGACCTGGGCGCGGTCGCGTGCAGCATCTTCTCCAACCTCACGGTCGGCGAGGCCCGCCTCGAGCTCGGGGAACCATCCTCCGCGAAGCCGGCCCTCGAACGCGTCCACGAGCTATCGACGCTCGCCAAGATGGATTTCACGAGAACGCTCGCGCGCGGCTGGCTCACCGCCGTCGAGGCGCGTATCGGGCCGCCCCCGGGCGACGACCAGTGGGATGCGGCTCTGCGGTCGGCGCGGCAGACCGGCGACCGCTTCCAGGAGGCGACCATTCATCGGCAGCGCGCGCTCGGGATGGTGGTGGGAACGGACCCGGACTGGCCGGCGATCCGCGAGGAGCTCGATCGGGCGGCCGCGCTCTTCGAGGCGTGCGAGGCCCGGCCCGCGCTAGTGCGCACCCTGCGGGACACGGCCCGCGCGCTCGACGCGCTCGACCGCGCGGCCGAGGCCGCCGCCGCCCGGGACCGCGCCGCGGAGTTGGCGCGCGCGATCGGGATGTCGGACCAGCCCCCCTAGGCAGCTCCGCACCTCGTCGCCGCGGTCTATCGACGCGCTGATCGCTGACCGGAGGTTCAACGGTGCCGCGGACGCTAGGCTTTCGGCGTTGGACGCCGGATCGCCTATGCGAGCGCTGGCTCTGGTGTGCGACGGTCCCGAC
>JBHEML010000047.1:0-14404 GCA_046262615.1 Candidatus Limnocylindria bacterium
CGCCTCACCTTCGAGGATGATGAAGAAGCCCGACCCGGTGAGCCCCTGGCGCAGGATTCGTTCGTCTGTCGCGTAGTACTGCTCCTCGAGCGTGTGGGCGACCCCCTCGAGTTCCGGCCGCGAGAGGTCGGCGAACAGGGTGAGCGACGCCAGAGCGTCGACGATCTGTTCCTGGGTGGCCACGTGTGTACGATGCCACCGATCGGCCGGAGGTGGAGTTTGGCCAGCCGCGCGGACGCGAGTCCTCCGTCGGGCACCGGGACCTTCGTCTTCACGGACATCGAGGGCTCGACGAATCTCGTCGCGTCCCTGGGTACCGAGCGCTATGGGGAAGTCCTCGAGGCGCAGCGACGGATCCTGCGGAGCGCGATCGCTGCCCACGACGGGTACGAGGTCCGGACCGAGGGCGACGCCTTCTTCGTGGTCTTCCGCAGGCCGAGTGACGCGGTGGCCGCCGCCGCCGACGCGCAGCTGGCGATCGCGCGAGAGGTGTTCCCGCATGACGTCGTGGTCCGCGTGCGGATCGGGATGCACACCGGAGAGGCCACGCTCTCGCGCGCCGAGGTGGAAAGCGACTATGTGGGCCTCGACGTGCATCGCGCGGCGCGCATCGCCGCCGCGGGTCACGGCGCGCAGATCCTCCTGTCGGAGACGACGCGCAGCCTCGTCCAGGACAACCTTCCGCCTAACACCAACCTCCGGGATCTCGGCGATCACCGGCTCAAGGACCTGACGCGGAGCGAGCACATCTTTCAGCTCGATCTCGACGCGCGTCCCATGGAGTTCCCACCGCTGCGCACGCTCGACGTCCCTACGAACCTGCCCACGCAGCTCACGAGCTTCGTCGGACGCGACAGGGAGATCGCCGAGGCGTCGAGGCTGCTTAGCGGCACGCGCCTGCTGACCCTGACTGGCCCGGGCGGCACGGGCAAGACGCGCCTCAGCCTGCAGGTCGCCGCCGAGTCGGCGGCATCGTTCTCCGATGGCGCGTTCTTCGTGCCGCTCGCGCCGGTGTTCGATCCTGAGCTCGTCGCGTCGACGATCGCGCAGGTCCTCCACGTGCCGGTCGCGGGCGCGAACAGCCCGCTTCGCCAGCTTCTCGAGCTGCTCGAGCGGAAACGGATGCTTCTCGTCCTGGACAACTTCGAGCAGGTCGTCTCGGCGGCCCCGCAGGTCGCCGACCTTCTGCGCGGCGTTCCCGGTCTCAAGATCATCGTCACCACCCGCGCGAAGCTCCACGTGTCAGGTGAGCAGGAATACCCCGTGCCGCCGCTGGCCCTGCCCGACCCCAGGGCCTTGCCCGGCGTCGATGCGCTGTCCCAGTACGAGGCCGTCAGGCTGTTCATCGAGCGGGCCGTGGCCGCGAAGCCGGACTTCAGGGTCTCCAACGAGAACGCCCCGGCGGTCGCCGGCATCTGCGCGCGCCTGGATGGACTGCCGCTCGCCATCGAGCTCGCTGCGGCGCGCATCAAGGTCCTCCCGCCCGCCGCCATGCTGGCGCGCCTGGAGAAGGGCATGGGACTCCTTGGAGGCACGGCGCGTGACCTTCCGGAGCGGCAACGCACGCTACGCGGCGCGATCGCTTGGAGCCACGACCTCCTCGGTCTCGCGGAGAAGCGGGTTTTCGAGCGGTTCGGCGTGTTCGTCGGAGGTGGCGCGCTCGAACAGATGGAGCCGGTGTGCGGTCCCAATGCTGAACTCGGCGTTGACATCCTTGACGCCGCCGTCGCGCTCGTCGACCAGAGCCTCATCCGGCAGGTCGAAGCGGATGGTGAGCCGCGGTTCCTGATGCTCGAGACGATCCGCGAGTTCGCCGTCGAGCGTCTCGAGTCGAGTGGCGACGCGGCGGCGACCAGGGACCGCCACGCCGACGCCTACGCCGAGCTCGCTGAGGCGGCGTCGCCCCACGCCATGGGCTCCGACGAACGACGCTGGCTCGATCACCTCGAGCGGGAGCACGCGAACCTCCGGGCGGCGCTCGACTGGTCGGTCAGCTCCGGCCGCACCAAGCGCGCGATGCGCCTGGTGTACGCGCTGTGGCGCTTCTGGCAGCGGCGCGGACACCTGGCCGAGGCGAGCGAACGCGCCGCGGTGGTCCTCGCGCTGCCGCATTCGCACGACCACCCTTTGGATCGGGCGCGAGCGCTCGAGGCGGCCGGCGGCATCGCCTACTGGCGAGGGGATATGGCCGCGGCCGAGGCGCTGTACCGGGAGTCGACCGACATCATGCGCGAGCACGGCACGAACGCCGAGCTGGCGAACGCCCTGTACAACCTCGCGTTCCCTTCTCTGATGTCCCGCGAGAAACGGTCAGAGATCGGCGTCCCACTCCTGCAGCAGGCGCAGGCGCTGTGGCGGGAGATCGGCGACCGCGCGGGACTCGCGCGGGCGCTCTGGGCGCTCGGCACGAACCTTCAGCAGATCGGCGACTACGAAGGGGCGCGGCCCTACGCCGACGAGACGGTCAGCCTGATGCGAGAGGTCGGCAAGCCTTTCGACCTCGGTTGGGCGCTGCACCTCCAAGGAAGCGTCGCCGCCGGGACCGGGCGACTCGCGGAGGCAGGCGCTGCGTACGAGGACGCCATGTGCATCTTCCGGGATGCCGCGGACGTGACCGGCGTTCTGCTCGTTCTCAGCGACTTCTCCGAACTCGCCCGCGCGGAAGGCGACAGGGCGCGTGCGGTGACGCTCGTGGGAGCCGTCAGCGCTCTGCGTCACTCATCGGGCGCAGGCCTTCAGGACATCGTCGACGTGGTGGAAGGCCGGATGGTGGCGGGCGAGCTCGCTGCCGACGACCAGCCGCTGCTCGCCGCCGGCCGAGCGATGAGCCTCGAGGAAGCGGTCCGCTTCGCGCTCAGGCCCCGTGCCCCCGCACCTGAACCAGCAGGAGGACGCGCGCTACTTCAGTAGCTTTCCGTTGGCCGAGCGCAACGCGCTCGTCCGTCGTCCTCGTCCCCAAGTAGCAAGCCGCGCTACTTCACCAGCTTTTCATAATCGGCGATGGTGTAGCGGAACTCCTCTTTGGTGTTGTCGAGCGCGGCGCTGATGACGCCCATCGTGCGGCCCACCGCCTGCATCCGCGAGGTGACCGCTGGGTCCTTCTGGAGGATCGTGTTCACGTCGTACGCCGCAGCTGACCGGTACAGCATCCGGAACATCTCGATCTCCTCGACCAGGGTCTGCGGCTTGTCCTTCGCCTTCTGGTACTCGGCCCACATGCGGTCGAGGCCCTTGGCCTCGATGGTATCGATCCACGTCCGCTCGCTCTTGTCGTCCACGGCGCGGTAGGAGTTGTAGACGATCTCCTTGGTGCCCATGGGCGTCATGCCGACGAGCAGGCGCGCCATGAACTCGTCGATGTTCAGCCGGTCCACGACCATGTCCTCGTCGAAGGAGCGCTTGAGCAGCATGACAGCGTTGATCCGGCAGGGCTCCATCGGGTTCGTGAAGACCCGTTCCTTCGGGAACACGGTCGTGATGTCGAGCATGGCGCGCGTGTTGTCGAAGGCGAACATGCGCGCGACGGTCGTCGCGAGCGTCGCGTCGTCCATCGGGTCGAACGGCGGCCGCCCGCGAAGCTTCGAGACGACCGCGTCGATCGTGTCTTTGTGCTCCTGCATGAACTCCGGGGTCACGTCGGGCGCGTTCTCGAGGCGCGAACGCACCATGTCGAACGCCGCGAGCGGAAAACTCTCGACGAGGTTCGAGCGTAGGTAGAAGACCTTCTCGGAGGTGTACGCGTACGCCTCGGGAGCGTCGACATCCAGGTCCTTCGCCGCGAGCACGATCTCGTTGTCGTCGACTCCCCGGCAGATCACCGTCGCGCTCGAGCCGCGATGCTCCTCGAGCCAGCGGTAGCACTGGTAGCCCCGGGCCACCTCTTCGCCGCCGTCGAGGATCCGCATCGGCGACGCCTTGCGGCCATCCTTCGCCGGATACGCGTACCGCACGTAGACCCAGTCGTCGGAATGGAACCGCGTGTTCGGGAACTCCATGACGCCGTACGTCGAGGTTGATTTGCCCGTGCCTGTCGGCGCGATGTACAGGATGCCCTTGCCGTCCTTCTGCACGACCGCCCCGTGGATGGAATGGACGCCGTAATCGACCGCCAGCTTGCGGCCGACAGCGCCCAGGACCCAGCTCTTCAGCTGGCCGTAGTACGAGGTATTGAAGAAGATGACGGTGTCGTTCAGACGGCTGTAGTAGGCGGCCTCCTGCTCGGTCGGAACCCTTCCGAGCGCGACGACAAGCACATCCGGGCGTTCTTTCACGGCCTGTCCCGTGAGCTGCGTCCACTCCTTGACGCCGTACCAGTTGTCCCGCCAGTAGCCGACCAGGTGTTCGCTGTTGGTGATCGCGCGAACGCGCAGCCCGTGGATCACCACGTCGTGGCTGAAGGTCGTTTCGCCACTCGTCGAGATGTGCTCGAGGGCACTGGCGAGCAATCCCTGGAACTTGCCAGGTGTGCGGTCGACGCTCTTGTCGTGGATCAGCGTGCGTCCCTTGGTCCGCGTGATCGTGTTCTTCGCCCCTATAGGCGTCCCGGGCCACTCCGGCGCCATCGCGTCATCCGTCGTGGGGAACGTGTAGAGGCTCTTCTCAGCGGCAACTGCCATGATCGGTTCTCCCCGCAGGCGCGCCGAATGGCGGCCTCGCATCACATTTCGTCGGCTGTCTGATTGTACGTGCCGGGTCCGCGCCCGACCGCGACCCTATGCGCCCTTGACGACGCCCTCGGCCTGCCGCTGGGCGAACTCCGCGCGCGCTTCCGCCAGCAGTCTCGGATCGCGCAGCAGATCGACGGCCAGCAGCGCCATCGCCTTCGCCGCCCGGAGCGCGCTCTCGTGGGCCTCGGGCGTGGCGGCCGCGTCACGGAAGGCGGTCGAGTGGCCGGGAGTGCCCTCCTGCGCGATGGAGATGTAGGGATGGACGGCGGGGATCACCTGGCTGATGTTGCCCATGTCCGTTGATCCCATGCGCTCGTCCTCGGACGCGATGGCTGCCGGGACGCCGAGTTTCTCCATGTGCTCCGCCCACCGTCGCGCGAGCGGCGTCGAAGGGACCATGTTCTCGTAACCGGAGTTCTCGGGGATCGACACCGTCAGCTTCGTGCCGGTTGCCATCGCGGCGCCCTCGGCGCATGCGATGAAGCGACGGAGGACCTCCTGCTGGTAGCGGCGGTCGAGCGCGCGGACGCTGAACTTCGCCATCGCGTAGTCAGGGATGATATTCGCCGCGCTCCCGCCCGAGCTGATGATCCCGTGCACGCGCGCGTCCGGTCGGAGCTGCTGGCGCATGGCGTTCACGTTGCTGAACGTCTGGAGGACCCCGTCGAGAGCGTTGATCCCGCGGTCAGGCTGCGCGGCCGCGTGAGCCGCGCGACCGGCGAACTCGAGGTCAACGCGGTTGGACGCGAGCGAGGTCCGGCCCGCGAGCGTGCGCGAGCTCGGGTGCACCATCATCGCCGCGTCGATCGCTTCCAAAGCGCCTGCGCGCACGAGCGCGACCTTTCCGCCGCCCCCTTCCTCCGCGGGAGTGCCGATCGCGGCGACCTTTCCCGGCACCTCGTCCATCACCGCGCCCACGCCGATCGCGGCCGCCGTGCCCATCATCGCGATGAGGTTGTGCCCGCAGGCGTGGCCGATGTCCGGCAGCGCGTCGTACTCCGCGAGGATCGCCACGGTCGGACCGCTGGCTCCGCCGATATCCGCTCGGTACGCCGTGTCCACGCCGCAGTACCCGCGCTCCACCTGGAATCCGCGCGCCGCGAGGAATTCGGAAAGGCGCCGGCTTGCGTTGTGCTCCCTGTAACCGATCTCGGGATCGGCGTGAATGGCGAGCGACAGCTGGACGAGCGCGTCCCTTTCGGCGTCGATCGCCCGCAGCACGCGTGTGGACACGTCTCGGCCGGCCATGGGACGCCGAGCTTAGCGCCGGGTCCGGACTCGCGCCGCCTGGTGCCCGTTGATCAGCGCGAGGATCACGCGGTCGAGGCCGCGATCCGCTTCTTCGAACAGCGAGGCCGCTCGTGCAGCGTCGAGCGAGCGCCGGCGGGCGACGCTCGCGATCTCCGTCATGAACCGCGCGCGAAAGAAGAGGAAGGCCTCGGTCGCCTCGCCGAGGGAAAGCTGGCTCCGCGCGGCCTGCGCGCCGTACTCGCGGCCGAGCGACTCGGCCTCGGCGAGATGCTCGCCGGCGGGTCGGCTGGTCTTGCCGAGGTGTCCGAGGAGCAGGCCGCTCATGCGTACGCCGCGCTCGCGGAACCAGCGAAGGGAGTCCTCGTCGAGGCGCGCGCGCCAGTCCTGTTCAGCCACGTCCGAGCGCACGCGCCGCCGGAATTCGGCGGAGATCCGGTCGGGCGCCTCGCCGAGGGAGGCGAGCGGGGCGCCGCGCCATCTGCGTGGACGCGGCAGCATCGCCCGGATCGTCTCGCGCCGGAAGCGTCGGTGGCCGCCGGGTGTCTGGAAGACCGCGATCTGCCCGGCGTCCGACCAGCGGCGCAGCGTGTCCGGGTCGACACCGAGCGCCCCGCTGGCCTGGCCGATCGTGAGCCAGGTTCTTGTGATCCCGTCTCGCTGCGCCGGCTTCGCCTGCTTCGCGAGGCGGGGCCGCTCGCCCGCTTGGTGTGACCCGGCATCGGCCTCGATGATCCCGTCCCGCTGCGCCGGCTTCGCCTGCTTCCGGACCCGGGGCCGTTGGGGCGCTTGGTATGACTCGTCATGGCACTCGATGATCCCGTCTCGCTGCGCCGGCTTCGCCTGCTTCGCGAGGCCGGGCCGCTCGGCGCTCGGTCCGGGCAGAGTCCGGCCCGGGCCGACGTCGTCGGAGTCGGACGAACGCATCACTGCAGCGTCGCCAGAAGGTTCGCGAGCAGCGCGAGGATCGCGTACGAGGCGATCAAGGCGGTCGCGGCGATGGCGAGGAGCATCCCCAGCGTGAGGAGGATCGTCTGACGCGTCGCGACCCGTGCGTCGAGGCGCTTCTCGATCACGGCGTACGCGACGCCGGCGATCTGGACCGCCGCGCGCACGAGGATGAAGGCGCCGGCGGCGATGCCGGCCCCGATCGCGAACCAGATCAGTAGAGCGCCCTCCATCAGTTGGTGGCCCGGGCGGCTGGCGCGTGGGTGCGGGTGGCCTCCTCGCGGACGATGAAGGCCACCGCGCCGATGATGAGGGCCGCGCCCACCAGGATCGAGGCGTTGACCGACTCATGCAGCACGAGCGCGCCGAGGAAAACGGCGACGACCGGGTTCACGTACGCGTAGGTGGCGACCGTCGAAACGGGCGCGTGCTGGAGGAGCCACGTGTAAGAGGTGAATGCCACCAGCGAGCCGAAGACGACGAGGTAGGCGAGGGCGAGGAGCGAGCTGGGCGCGAAGCGAGCGGGGTCGAGCCGCGCCAGCTCGCCGGTCAGCGCTCCGGCCAGCGTCAGGCCCATGCCGCCGAACAGCATCTGCAATCCCGTGGAAACGAGGGGTTCGCGTGGAAGCTCGAGCCGGCTCGACATGTACGAGCCCCACGACCACGACAGCGTCGATCCGATCATCATCAGCAGACCCTGCGGCGCGACGGTCCCGGATATCCCGCTCGGGAGCACCAGGAAGGCCACGCCGGCGAACCCGACGACGATGCCGGCGACCGCGAGACGACGGATCCGGTCCCCGCCGATGAGCCGGTATACGAGCACCCAGAGCGGCACCGAGCCGACGATCAGCGCGGCGAGGCCGGATGGCACGTCGCGCTCCGCGAGCGACACGAGGCCGTTGCCGCCGAGGATCAGGCACGAGCCGACCAGCGCCGCGGCCGCGAGCTCGACGCGGCGCACGCGCAGGACGCCGCGGCCGCGCGACGCGACGAGCCACAGGGTGAGAGCGCCCCCGGCGAGCAGGAAACGCAGACCCGCACTCGCGAGCGGTGGCAGCGTCTGCACGACGATCGCGATCGCGAGGTAAGTGGAGCCCCACACCACGTAGATGATCGCGAGGGGGATCCACAGCGCCGTTCTGCCCTGCGTGCGTGGAGCACTTGCGGCCGTCACGACCTCTCGATGGCCGCGGCCAGCTGCCGGTCGAGATCGGCGACCGTCTCCGCGGTCGTCGTCCTCTCGTGGCTGCCACGCAGTGCCGAGATGCGGCGCGCGGCGCGGGCCGCGTCGCTCCCCCGGAGGCCGAGGGCGTCGAGCGCGGTCTCCGCCTGGATCGTGTGCTCGACGAGGTGTGAGGCGAAGCGGTGGAGGCGGAACCGGACGTCGATACTGAAACCGCTCCAGACGCTCGGCAGCGCGAGTTGCACACGATCGAGCGCGGCGAGCGCGGCGTCGGTCTCAGCGCGCCGCTGGCCGAACCGCTGCGCGATGTCGACCGCGTCGCCGCCGGTGTCGTGCGCGTCAGGCGACGGCCTGCGCGATGCGGGCCGTGCGACGGGGTCGCCGTCGCCGCGCTCGAGCGCGTACAGGACCGCATCCAGATAGGAGCGCTCGGTGGCGATCGCGTGGGCCAGCGTCTCGCGGACGGTCCACTGCCCTTCGCGCGGGACGGCGTCGAGCGCCTCCGCGGGCACGCCGCACAGCAGCCCTCGAAGATCGCCGAAGGCCGTCTGCGCGATCCTCAGAATGAGCGCCGATTCGTGCTCTGGTGGAGGCGCCGCCGCCGCAGCCTGCTGCTCGCGCTCCATTGCCGAATACACGACGACGTAGCGCACGTCGGCGGTTCCGTCCAGCCAGGGACTGTCCTGCTCCAGCTTCGCGTCGTCGATGCGGGCGAGCTTCGCGAGTGAGCTCTCGAACGCCGCCACCCGCCTGATGCTACGGTCCCGCCGATGATCGCGCCCGAGCGTTGGCTCGAGCTCATCCTCGGGCTCGTCGTCATCGGCGCCGTGTTGAACGACGTCTTTCAGTCGGTCGTCGTGCCGCGCCCAGTCCAGGGAAGGTTTCGTATCGGGCGCCTTCTCATCGTGGGGTCGTGGCGCCTCTGGCGCTATCTCGCAGACCGCCGGCGCACCGACCGGGAGCACTTCCTCGGCGTCTTCGCGCCACTCGCAGTGACGACGCTGCTCATCGTGTGGATCACTTTCCTCGTCGTCGGCTTCGCGCTCGGGCTGTACGCGCTGCGGGAGCAGATCAGACCCGTGCCCCAGGACTTCGGTGAGGCGCTGTACTTCGCCGCCGAGAGCCTTCTGACGATCGGATTCGGCGAGTACCTCGCGACCGAGGGCGCGACGCGTTTCCTCGCCACCGCGGCGGGCGCGGCGGGCCTCGGCACGGTAGCCCTCGTGGTCACCTTTCTGTTCTCACTTTATGGATCGTTCCAGCGCCGTGAAACGCTCGTCGCCACGCTCGACGCTCCCGCTGGCGCACCACCGTCCGGAGTCACGTTCCTCGTCACCCACGCCTCGCTGGCCATGGTCGACGAGCTTCCCGCCACATTCGGCCGGTGGGAAGCATGGTCTGCCGAGGTGCTCGAAACGCACATCGCCTACCCGATCCTCGCGTACTTCCGCTCGACGCACGACAACGAGTCGTGGATCGGCGCCATCGGTGCGATGCTCGACGCCGCGACGCTGGTGCTCACCACCATCGAAGGCGTTCCCCGCGGCCGGGCCGCGATGCTTCACGACCTCGGCAACCATCTGGTCGAGGATCTGACGCAGTACTTCGGTCTAGAGCGGGGGATGGGGGCGGGGGTCGAGCGCTCGGAGTTCGACGATGCGCGCGCGCGGCTCGAGGACGCGGGTTACGCGGTGTGTCCGGCGGACCCCGCATGGCACGATTTCGAGACGCAGCGCGCGCAGTACGCGGGGTCGCTCAACGCCCTCGCCCGGTTCTGGGCGGTGCCGCCCTCGCAGTGGATCGGGGACCGCTCGCTCGTTCGACACGCGCGATAGTCGCCGCGGGTCCCCGCCGATCCGATAGGCCTTTAGGCCGCGGTGCCGTCTCCGGATCGCAGCAGCTCCGGGTGTTCTCCCAGGTGGCCGCAGAGCTCCTTCCACGCGTCGTCCGCGGACGCGTGCGGCCGCCCCTCCCAATCGCAATCCCCTATGGGGCAAAGCGGCACCCAGGTACCGCCGCTCACACCTCGACCTCGGCGAGGAGCTTCGCGACTGTGAGCGGGTCGCCATCTAGCACGCGCCAGTACGACACCCGCGCCTGCTCGGCGATCGTGCGCAAACGATCGGCCCGGTCGAGCGTCATCGGCCCCTCGCTCCGGTAGGCGTCGGTGACCCGGGCTGCGCTGTCCATGTAATGCTCGGTGAGCCGCTCGAGCAGCCGCAGCCACAGCGCGTAGGTGACGCGAGCCTTCTTCCAAGGCTCGACCAGCTTGACCTCAGCGGCCCGTCCCGCCGCGGAGATCACTGACGCCGCAGGAACGCTGGAACGCTCAGATCCGGGCTCTGATCCGCGCGCACGACCTCGGTCAGGTGCGACTCGCCGGCCCGCTTGTGCAGCGGGAGCTCGATGCGCTTCAACGGGCGGTCAGGGTCGAATCCCGTGGCGATGACGCTGACCTTGACGTCGCTGCCCATTCGTTCATCGATCACCGCGCCGAAGATGATGTTGGCCTCGCGGTCTCCCGCGTTGTGAATGACCTCCGCGGCGTCGTTGACCTCGTGGAGGGTGAGGTCCGAGCCGCCGGTGATCGTGAAGAGGATCCCGCGCGCCCCGTCGATCGATTGCTCGAGCAGCGGTGAGGTGATGGCCCGCCGAGCGGCATCGACGGCCCGCTCCTCGCCCTTGCCGATGCCGATGCCCATCAGCGCCGATCCGGCGTTCGACATGATCGTCTTGACATCGGCGAAGTCCACGTTGATGAGGCCCGGGACAGTGATGAGGTCGGCAATACCTTGAACGCCTTGGCGCAGCACCTCGTCGACGATACGGAACGCCTCGACCACGCTGGTGCTGGGACCGATGACCTGGAGCAGCCGGTCGTTCGGGACGACGATCAGGGTGTCCACCTTTCCGATGAGCTCCTGGATCCCCTGCTCCGCGATGAGCCGCCTGCGTCCGCCCTCGAACGAGAACGGCTTGGTCACGACTCCGACGGTCAGGGCGCCGATGTCCTTCGCGATCTCGGCGATGACCGGCGCCGCGCCCGTACCCGTGCCGCCGCCCATGCCGGCCGTCACGAAGATCATGTCCGCTTCCTTGAGGAGGTCGTACAGTCTCTCGCTGTCCTCTTCCGCCGACTTCCGGCCGATCGACGGATCGGCGCCCGAGCCAAGACCGTGGGTGATCTTGTCGCCCATGCGCAGCTTGTGCGGTGCCTCGGACAGGAGGAGAGCCTGCGCGTCGCTGTTCACCGCGATGAACTCGACCCCGATGATCTCCGCGCGGATCATGCGGTTGACGGCGTTGCATCCGCCGCCGCCTACCCCCACGACTTTGGTGAGCGCGAAGTTCTCGACCTCCGCGTGTGGCGGCATGGGCATCTGCCTTCTCCCAGTCTCGGCGCCTTTTGGACCCTTGGCCCGCCGGTCAGCCGCTCGCATGGCGCGATTCATACAGCCGACGCCCTGGGTCAGCAAGCCCATTGTCCGCAGAATCATCCACAGCGTGTACGCAAAATGGTCCACCCCTCGGCTCCACGCGTGCGAGCGAATGGCGTCCCGGCCGCCGCGCTACTTCTCCGCGTGTGCCTCGCTGGCCGCCCGGTCCACGGCGGGGCAACGGGCACCATCCCTGCACGGCAGCATGGCGGCGGAGGCGGCCGGTCTGGAGGGTCATTCGGAGAAGGTGAAGTCGAACGACCGGCCGGCGACCGCGGTGTTCGGCGATCGCGGACAGGCGGCGCGCGCCGCCGACGACCTGAGGCGCGCGGGCTTCGCGGATGAGGACATCGGCTTCGCGATGCAGCAGCGCACGGGGATGGGCGCGACCGTATCGCCGGGGACCGACGGCTCGTTGGAGGGCCAGCAAGGCGAGCGCACCGCGGACGTGACCAGCGAGGCCGGCGGATCGAGCACCGTCGCCGTTCTCGCTGGTCTCCTGGGTGAGGCCGCCGCCGGTCTCGCGCCCGGGGTGGGTCCCATTTTCGCTGGCGGCACCCTCAGCGGGCTCGTGACCGGCTCACCGACGTCGACGTCAGGTATCGCCGGCGGACTTGTCGAGGCGGGCATGAACGAGGATGAGGCGAAGTGGCACGAGCGGGCCGTGGAACGCGGCGGCGTCGTGCTCATGGTCAAGGCGGCAGCTCGTCACCAGGAAGCGACGGCGACGCTTCAGCGCGCAGGGGGATCGTGCTTCGAGGACCGGTCGGATGGCGATTGGGCACCGCGCGAGGAGCCTCGCGGCTAGCGCGAGGTCCCCAGCAGGTCGATGAGCCGGTGAAGCTCATCGAACCGGAATGGTTTCGGAAGGAACGCACGAGTGGGCGCCCGCTCCGCGTCCGGGATACTGCGTTCGCTGGACAGCACGATGACCGGGAGTTTGCTGTCGGCCGACGCGTCGACCGCCTTCAGGAACTCCCTTCCGTCCATCACGGGCATCTGCAGGTCGACGAGCACGACATCGGGATGCTGCTGCGCGAGCAGGTCCAGACCTTCGCGCCCGTTCCGGGCGAGGAGCACCTCGTGGCCGCGTTCGGTCAGGAATTGTCGGTAGAAGTCGAGGAGAGCCACGTCGTCGTCGATCGCAAGCACCTTCACGTTCATCCCTCTGTGGCTGCGGAGATATCGTCGTGTCGGATCGGATCAAGGGGAACGCCGCCTGTCGGCGCCCAGTCGTGTTCGGTGTTGGGCATCGCTGCCGAGCAGTGGGCCCACGCGCCTCTGTGGACCGTCAGATGCCCCGTTCCGTTCGGCCTTCCGCGGCCGATCCGCACGTGCCGGCCCTGATGCAGACGTACCCGATGAGGCTGCTCTGCGGCACGTCCGGAAGGCGCGCGGTGTCATCGGTCATCCGGGGAGCACTTCGCCCATCGCAGATTGCAAGTCCTGCGCCCACGAGCATCGGCGCGCCCTTGACGGCCGCCGCTGCAGGGCTAAGTGGCCTCTGGACCATCCCCGCCGCCGGCCTCCACTCGTTCCTGCTCCTCGCCGGAAGCGAGCCCGGTGGCGGGCGAGCGCTGCAGCACCGCGTTGTCGGGGTGGCCGCGCAGCTGGCGCGGCAGCGTCGTCACCAGACGGACCACGCGCGCACCCAGGGAAGGCTGTCGCGGCGCGCCAGGGGTCTTTTCGCCTCCGGCGTTCCGCCGCACCTGCACCTGGAGGAAGACGCGGTACAGGATGTCCCACTCGTCGTGCTCGAGGTCGGCGTGCACGATCTTTTCGCCGAGGGCGTCGAGGTCGACACCGCTCTCGCTCGCCGCGGCCAGCTCATCCTCGAGCTCCTGCGCGCGCTTCGTCCAGGTCTGGTGCGCGGCGGTGAAGGCGAGCTCCGATGTGATCGCTGCCCGGGCGCGTCCCAGCGGCACCTTCGCGCCCCGGAGGGCGAGGTCCATTGGGTGGACCGTCACCTCGAAGCCCGTGCCGGCGAGACGGACCACGTTCTCGGGCACGAGCGCGCCCACGCGCTTGCCCGCGAACAACGCGAGGATCCGGCCGGGCATCGCGTACGCCCAGCCTGCGGGGACCGGCTGCACCGAGAGCTGAGCGCGGCCCAGGGCGTCCCCGAGATCCCGGACGACGGTGTCGTATCCGCCGGGTTGTATGGAGATCGGCACGTGGGCATCCTGCCAGCGCCGAACGATGGCGCCGATCTTCGATACCGGCGCGAGGAACAGCATCCATACGAGGACGAGGAAGAGGCCGAGCGCGTAGGGGAAGCCCCTCAGCAATGCGGGCAGCAGCGCCAGGCCCTTCGGTGACGGCGCCTGGATCCTTGCGGACAGCCCGCCCACGGCCAGCGGCAGCAGGATCGCGAGCACGATCATGACCGGCCGCACGTAGCCCTCCGCCCAAGCGGGCAGTTTCACGAACGCCAGCAGGAACGTCGCTACCGAAGGGAAGGCGATGCTGACGAGAACGATCGGCCAGAGGAGCGACGCTCCCGCCATCGCCGAAAGAAGCAGCTGCTTGTCCTTCGGGACGCGTCCGAACAGCGCGGTGGTCGCCCAGGAAAAGGCCAGGGTCATGATGCGCCCGAGCTGCCGGCCGACGAAGGCGAAGATCCCGCCGAGAGGAAGCACGCGACGCGATGCCCGCACGGCTCATGCCGGGCCGGCCTCTGGCCCGCGCGAACAAGGACGCCGGCCACGCGGCCGGCGTCCTCTCAGATGCGTGGAGCCGTGCGCGGATCAGACCCGACGGGTCATGTCATCGCGGCGCTGCCGCGCCTGTGCCTGCTCCATCATCTCGGGACCCTTCTCCTTGGCCTTTTCCATGGCCTGGGTGCCCTGGCGACGCCAGTCGGTCCAGATCTGAGCAGCCTCATCGCGGCCGCCGAGGCCGAACGCGAGGCCGAACGC
>JBHEML010000048.1:0-14185 GCA_046262615.1 Candidatus Limnocylindria bacterium
AGCCACATCAGCCTCGACCAGGTCCCCCGTAAGTATTTCACGTGACATGTATGAGTCCGAGCATGCGCTCGCGCGCCCGACGCGTCAACCGACGCTGGACATACCTTCCCGCAGCGGCGCCGCGACCGTCTTGCGTCACTCCGCGCCGCCGGATCGGCCGGGACCGGCGTGCTCTCGCCGCCGCAGCTCCGCCAGCCCACGATCGCGTTCCCGCGCGAGCTCCGCCAGCCTGTTCAGCCCGGATGCCGGCACGTGCGCCAGGTCGTCCACCGATGTCCCGTCGCTGAGCTCGCGGAACAGCCCCCGGGCGATCGCGAGGAAGGTCTCCCGCCCGCCCAGGTCCATGGTGTCGAACGGTCCGACGAGGCTCCAGCGCCGCGCGAGGCCGCGTGCAACGATGCGATCGAGGTCGGAGGCGCTGACGACGCCGTCGGCCACGAGCGCCGCCGCCTCGCGGAGCAACGCGAACTGCAGGCGGTTCCAGACGAAGCCTGGTGCGTCGGTGACGAGGACCGGATCCTTGCCGAGCCGCCGGAGCGTCTCGAGCATCCGGTCTCGCACGGTCGTGGCGGTCTTCGGTCCGCTGACGACCTCGACCAGTGGCATGAGCGTCGGTGGATTCCAGTAGTGCGTCCCGATGAGCCGATCGGCCACGCCGGCCGCGTCGCCGAGCGCCCCGATCGAGAGGGACGAGGTGTTCGTCGCGAGGATCGCGTCGGGCGCCGCCCCGCCCGCGGCCGTGAGCACAGTGACCTTCGCCTCAAAGTCCTCGGCGACCGATTCGACGACGATCTCAGCCCCGAGGCACGCGCCTGACAGGTCGGTCGCCGTGGCGAGACGGCCGACGGCCGCTCGCGCGTCCTTCTCGGTCGCGAGGCCTTCGTCGACGAGCAGCCGGATCGCGGCCGTCGCCTGCTCGAGCGCACGGTCACCGGTGCCGCCCGTTCGGGTGATCAGGATCGTCGGGTGGCCGGCGAGCGCGTACTCCGCGCCGATCTGCGCCCCCATCCGGCCGGCGCCCGCGATCGCAACGATGCCCGGAGCGCCGCCGGCCGGCGTCGGGCGCGGGTCGAACATCAGAACGCGAGGACGCGGCGCGGGTTGTCGACCAGGATCGTCGTGACCTCCCGTTCGGTCAGCCCCGCCTCGCGGAGCAGCGGGACGAACACGCGGAATAGGTAGCCGTAGCCGTTGCCACCATGGGCCCGGAGCTGCGACCGTTTGCAAATGTCCATCGAGAGGAGCAACTGATCGAGGTGCCCGGCGCGCACGAGGGCGACGACATTCTGGACGCGCTGGCCCTCCGGCTGGAACTGGACCTGCAGCGCGCCCACGTGGTCGACCTCGATGAAGCCCCCGGTGCGCGCGACATCGAGCACGTCAGCGATCGACCGCTGCTCCGCCAGATGGCCGATCACGATGCGCTCGGGCGGCACCCCTTCGCGCCGGAGCATGGCGATCTGCTCCAGGGCGAGGCCGCCGAAGTAGGTGGTGTGCGTCGTGATCGATGCTCCGATCTCGCGCTGCGCGCGGGCGGCCGCGCGGAAGACCCGTTCCTGCGCCGCCGTGACCAGTGATCGTTCGGTCCCGATCTCGCCGATGATCCCCGGACGCACTCCGGTCGTGCCCACGCCGTCGGCGAACTCACGGATGAGCACATCGGCAAGCTCGTTGCTCGTGCGGTCGAATACCTGCGATGGGTAGACCCGCTCGCGATACCACCCCGCGCCCATGACGATCTGGACGTCGGCGGCGCGCGCGAGCCGTACCAGACCGAGCGGGTCCCGCCCGATCCCGATCGTCGTCGCGTCGACGATCGTCCGGCCGCCGGTCCCGCGGAACGATCGAAGCTCGGCCTCGAGGAGATCCTCGTCGTCGAGGATGCCGTCGTAGCTCAGCTCGAGGTGGTACTTCCAGAAATCGCATTTGATGTGCTCGTGCATCGATGCCTGACCGACCGAAGCCGGCTCCACCGGTCCAAGCACGGTCTGCACGTGCATCACAGGGATCGCGGTCGATCGACGCTCACGCTGTCGCTGCGCGCACCTTGCCCACGATGTAGTCGGTCACCGAGCGCAGCATGACCTCACCGATCTCTGCCGTCGCTCCCGCCGGATCCCCGAGCACGCCATTCGGGCTGACGATGCGGGTGCCTCTGGCGAACAGCTCGTCCGCGGTCAGGGGACCCACGTATCCGCGCTCCGCGCGGTCAAGGTGGACGAGCGACGGATGCAGGGCGAGGATCTGCGACGTCTCGAAGGCGTCGGAGTGGTGCAGCACCCCGGGCTGCTCAGTTCCGGAGGCCACCGCGAACTGGTAGACCGGTCGCGCGTGACCGCGGCGATCGGGGATGACGATGAGCCCCGGCGCGCTTCGGGACGCTTGCCACCGCTCGAGTACCGGGAAGTTACCACCGTGCGTCGAGAACACGACGAACCGCTCGAACCCGTTGCGGCGGAGCGACGCGACGTACGCGTCGAGGATGTCCATCAGCGTGTCGGCCGTTATCGAGATCGTCCCGGGGAAGTCGAGATGGTGATCCGAACACCCCGGACGGATCACCGGCGCGACCAGCGCGTCGCCGAGCTCGCGCGCGACCCGCTCCGCGACGGCCTCGCCCATGAAGGCATCCGACCCCTCCGGGAGGTGGCGGCCATGCTGCTCGGTCGCGCCGGCGGCGATGACGGCGGTGCGCGAGCCGGACGCGAGCGCCGCCTCGATGTCGGGCCAGGTCATGCGCTCGATGAAGACCTCGCGCAGAGGCATCTAACGTGTAACGTAACATGTCAAATTCGCGCGTGGGGGAATGGGATGTCGGCCAGCCAGCTCGTCGCCCAGGCCGCGGCGGTCCTCGAAGGCGCGCTGACCCTGCGTCGTGGTGACGAGGTCCTCATCGTGTGGGATGAGACCGTGACCGCCGACCTCGTCGAGGCGCTGCGCTGCGCGGCGATCACCTCGGGCATCCGCCCGTACGTCTTCACCTACCAGCCGCTCGCGTACCGACCGATGGCCGAGTTCGGCTTGTTCGCCGGAGCCTCGCTGCCGCCCGGCGGTGTGCGCATCCCGGCGGGCCTCGCTGGTGCGCTCGCCAGCTGCCCGGTCATCGCGTTCGCCACGTCCGATCTGGATTTCCTGATGTTCGCGCCACCGTTCAAGGACATCCTGGCCGGCGGTACGCGAGTGGTGTCATTGAGCTACCTCACGACCGAATCCGCGATGCGCCTACTTCCGGGCTCGCTCGAGGAGGTCGAAGCGTTGCGCGCGTGCACCGACGAGGGCGGGTCGCTCATGGCCAAGGCAAAGAAGGTCTGCGTGACGTCGCCCGCAGGCACCGACCTGGTGCTGGAGCTGGGCGATTACACCGCCAAAATCCACAACGGCGTCGTGGCGAAGGGTGCCCGGCAGTCCCTCCCGGGTGGCCAGGTCAGCCGGGTGCCGAATGACGGTACGGCCAATGGCACCATCGTGATCGACCGCTCGATCGCCGCGAACGACTTCAAGCAGCTCGGCGAGCCGGTCCGCTTCATCGTCGAGGATGGGTACGTGACCAAGGTGGAGGGCGATCTCGAAGCAGCGAAGCTCGGGCGCTGGCTGGCGCGCCACGACGACCGCGAGATCTATCACTTGACCGAGCTGGCGTTCGGGACGAATCCCCGCTGTCGGCTCAGCGGCGTCGCCGCGCCATGCGAGGACACGCATACGACCGGATGCGTGAGCGTCGCGTTGGGAGCGGACGTGCACATCGGTGGACGGGTGATGGCGCCGGCGCACATCGACATGACGATGCGTGACGCGACGTTGGAGCTAGACGCGCACGCGGTGGTGAAGGACGGAGCGTTGGCCTTCTAGCGCGTGCGCGCAATGACCGTTGCCGGCCCGATCGATGGCGAAGCGCTGGGTCATACCCAGACCCACGAGCACCTCCTATGCGCGTTCGATCGGTCGTGGCGCGGTTTGGTCCATATCCTCGCCGACGTCGACGTCCTGGCCGGCGAGCTCGCCCGGTACCGGGAGGCGGGGGGAGGCACGCTCGTGGACCTGACCCCCGACGGTCTCGGACGGGATGTCGTCGGCCTGCGGACCGCCGCGGAGCGCTCGGGCGTGCGGGTCGTAGCGGCCACCGGGCTGTACCGCGAGCCCTACTACCCCGACAGCGTGAGGACCTCGACCGCTCCGGAGCTGGCCGAGGTGTTCCAGCGCGAACTGCGCGAGGGCATCGGCGACAGCGGGGTGCGCGCGGGGGTGATCGGGGAGATCGGGACCTGGCGGCACGGGATCAGCCCCGCCGAGGAGCGAGTGTTCCGGGCGGCGGCGATCGCCCAGGCCGCGACCGGCGCGCCGATCCTGACCCACACCTGGTTCGGCGAGCTCGCGCTGGAGCAGGTCGACGTGCTCCGTTCGGAGGGTGCTGACCTGGGCCGCGTCGTCATCGGACATTTCGGCGACCGGCGCGATCTCGATCTTCAGCTGCGTGTGCTCGATACCGGTGCGTCGCTCGGTATCGACCACGTCGGCCTGACCGACGTACAGAGCGACGAGGAGCGCGCGCGTACCGTCGCGACCCTCGTCCGCCGGGGGTTCGGCGCCCAGCTGTTCCTTTCGTGCGATGTGTCGTTCACGACGCGCCTGCACGCGTACGCTGGCCTCGGCTATGACGTGATGATGACCGGCTTCGTGCCGCTCCTCCGCGGCGCCGGGCTGACCGATCGTGAGCTGCGGATGCTCTTCGTCGACAACGCTCGCCGGTTGCTGGCGTATCTCCCGTGACCGCTGACGGCGATGGCGACACCGTGGCGTCGCGCGCCGATGCGCTCTGGGCCGCGCGGCGCTCGGCGCAGCCCATCGAGCCCATCCCCGGCTTGTCGGCGGCGGACGGTAGCGAGGTCGCCGCACGGCTGTACGAGCGGCTTCGCCGCGACGGCGCGGATCAGATCGGCTGGAAGATCGCCGCGACCGACCCGGCCATCCAACGACGGTTCGGGACCGACCGACCGTTCAGCGCCCCGGTGTTCGACACCAGTGTCGTCGCGGCGGACTCGGTGATCTCGCTCCGATCACTGATCGCGCCGCTGTTCGAGACGGAGGTGGGCGTCCTCTTGGCCGACGGCTCGGCGATGGTGCTGCCCTGCATCGAGATCGCCGATTGCCGGGTGCGCGACTGGAGCGTCACGCTGCCGGTAGCCGTCGCCGATTTCGGATTGCAGGGAGCGATGCTCTTCGGACGGTCGATCATGCCCCCGGCGGATGATCCGGTGGAGGCTGTCGTGACGCGCGACGGCGTGGTCGTGTCGCGGGGCCCGGTCGACGTTAGTGCCGCGGTCGCCCGCGCGCTCGATCTGGCGCCCGCCGCTGCCAGCGGTCGCTCGGCGCTCGTGGCGACGGGGGCCGTGTTCGCGCCCGTCCCGCTCAGCGTCGGGAGATGGACGATCTCGCTCGGCGCGGTGGGCTCGCTCTCCCTTGTCGTCACCGCCTGACGTGGCGGTCCTTGGGCGCGGCGCGTTCCGCTTCGAAACGGTGCCCGACTGGCCACGGCTGCCGGCCGGGATGCATCTCAAGGAGGTCGCCGCCGTGGCGATCGATCGCGAGGACCGGGTGTTCCTCTTCACCCGAGGCGATCACCCGATCATGGTGTTCGACCGCGACGGCTCCTTTCTCTCGTCGTGGGGCGAGGGGACCTTCAGCGCTCCTCACGGCGCGTCGTTCGCGCCGGACGGGTCCCTCTGGCTCGTCGATGAGGGCGATCACACCGTCCGCCGGTGCAGCGTTCAGGGGAAGGTCGAGCGGGAGATCGGCACGCCGAACGTCCCGGCGGCGTTCCACTCCGGTGCGCCGTTCAATCGGCCCACGCATGCCGTCGTCGACCCGGCGACCGGCGAGCTCTACGTGTCCGACGGCTACGGCAACGCCCGCGTGCACCGGTTCGATCAGGACGGTCGCCGGCTCGCATCGTGGGGCGGGTCGGGCACCGATCCGGGCGAGTTCAACCTCCCGCACAACCTGGCGCTCGACCGTGACGGCCGGCTCTACGTCGCCGACCGCGAGAACCACCGGGTCCAGGTCTTCGACCGTTCCGGTCGGGTCCTCGCGCAGTGGGTGAACATGCATCGCGCGTGCGCGCTGTGGCTCGAAGCCGACGGTCCGCGTGACCACGTGTACGTCTCCGAGCTGGGCCCGACATATCCATTCCATAAGGAGGCGCCGGGCCTGGGTCCGCGGATCAGCGTCTACACGACCGCCGGCGAGTGCGTGGCCCGGATCGGGAGCGGGCCCGCCGGCGAAGCGGACGGCGACTTCATCACGCCTCATGGCCTCGCGATGGATTCGCGCGGGGACCTATATGTCGGCGAGACCTCGTGGAGCACGACCGGCCGCTATCTGGATCCACCGCGCGAGCTCCGCAGCCTCCAGAAGCTCAGGCGGTGCTAGGGGAGCGCACCAACGTCGTCAGCGACGCCTCGGACGGAAGCGCGGACTCGGCGTACGTGAGATCGGCCGGTCGGTGCACCCGGCCCTCGCGGATCACGAGCTGGACCTGCTCGAGGGCGTACGGGTCGGTCCGCGGATCGGCGCGCAGAGCGACGATATCGGCCGTTCGCCCGACACTGATCGTCCCGATCTCCCGGTCCAAGCCGAGCGCGCGGGCGGCATTGGAGGTGCAGGCGCGAAGCGATTCCATCGTCCCCACGCCGGCCTTACGGAGGAGATCGACCTCCTCGGCGTAGCAGCCGACGGAATCCGTTCCCACGACCAGCGTGACGCCCGCGCTCACGGCGGCGCGCATCGCGGAGGCGTGGCCGGACCGGAGCGCGTCGTGCGCCTCCTTCCATGCCGCGCCGCGCCTGAAGCGCGGATGCATGGTCTGTACGTCGTACGCGCTGAGCGTCGGCGTGAACGTGACTCCATCGCGAGCCATCCGCGTGGCCTGATCCACGGTCAGGAAGTGGCCGTGGTCGATGACATTCGCGCCGGCATCCAGCGCGCGGGAGATCGCCGTGACCCCCATGACATGGCATCCGGCGTGATGACCCCAGTCGTGCGCAACCTCGAATGCGGCGCGGAGCTCGTCGACCGTGCACTCCGCTCGCGTCGGCTCGGGCCCGGGCATCGGCGTCGGATCGTGGCTGGCCATGACCTTGATGAAATCGGCGCCCGCGGCGAGCTGCGTCCGCGCCGCGCGCTGGAACTCGGCGACCCCATCCGCGTGCACCGCCTGATAGCCGTGACCGCCGGTGACCCGGATCGCGCTGTTGCAGGCGAGGATGCGCGGACCGAGGATCTGCCCGGCGCCGATCGCGTCGCGGAGCCGCAGGGCGATCTCGAACTTCGTCCCCATGTCCCGCACGGTCGTGATGCCCTGCGCGAGCGCTGTCGCCGCGACCCGCACGGCGTGGATCGTGAGCTCCGGGACGCCGCGCCCGAGGGCCGAGGCCGGCGGCCCGACCGTGCCGCGGAAGATCAGGTGCTCGTGCATGTTGATGAGACCGGGCATCAGGAAGAGGCCACGGCCGTCGATCTCCGCACCTGACGCCGGCCGCGCGCCGAACTCCGCGGTGCGGCCGATGGCTGCGATACGCGAGCCCTCGATCCGTACCGCGACGTCGTCGCGCACCGCATCGCCGCTCCCGTCCCAGAGGGTCGCCCCCCGGATCAGGAGCGTCCCACTTTGACCGGGCGTGCTCATACGCGCATCATCCGACAGCCTGCATGTTACGTGACATCCAAGGTTTGGAGCTGCGATGAATGACGCGGGGGACCCGACCTCGAATGATCTGATCCTCGCGGGCGGCGTGCTCATCGACGGCACCGGCGCCTCGCCGCTCGAGCGATCCTGGATCCACGTCCGTCGCGGGCGCATCGTCGCCGTCGGTCAGGGATCGCCCCCGGCGGTGCCTTCGGCGACCGCCATCGATACCTCCGGACACAGCGTGCTGCCCGGGCTGTCGGACATGCACGTCCATGTCGCCCACGGCAGCCTCGCTCGCTCTAAATGGGTGCTCAAGTTGCTGCTCGCCCACGGTGTCACCGCGTTGAAGGACGCCGGCGGGCCATTGGGCAAGCTCGCGGCCGTCCGCCGCTGGCTGGCGCTGGATGACGTCAATCCCCGGCTGCGGATCAGCGGCGTGACGCTGAACGGCGCGGAGAACGAGCTGCGGTTCCTGCGCGAGGGGCGCGACACGCAGCTGCTGCTCGAGAACAACCTCGCCTTCGGGGTCGAGTTCCTCAAGATCCACAACTGGATCTCGTCGGCGGCGATGCGCCAGATCGCGGCATTCGCGCGGGAGCACGACATCTTTCTGACCGGCCATGTGCCGCTCTCCATGACGAGCGTCGAGGCGATCTCTCAGGGACTGACGATCCTCGAGCACGTCCGCGCCCATCCGGGGGAGGTGCACGACGACCCGGCCTACATCGGACGGTTCCCGCTCGACCTCCGCGTGATGCGGCGCACGGCGCACTGGGCGCGGTTCGACCCCGGCTCGCGCGCGGTGACCCGGACGCTCGAGGGGTGGCAGGCGCACCGCGATCGGATCTTCCTCGACCCGACGATCGTGGTCCAGAACGTCGTGTCCAACGTCGGGGAGCGCAGGCGGACCGACGGGCCGCGTGTCGATCACCTGAGCCCAGGGATCCAGGCGATCGTGCGGGCCGCCGGCTCGCCGTACATCGACCCGCTGAGCGACGACGAGATCACGGAGCTGCAGGATTCCGTGGCGGGCATGACCGCCTTCACCGGCCTCGCGCACCGGGCCGGGATCCGCATCCTCACCGGCACGGACACCGTCGACGGGCTCGTCGCGCCCGGCGCAAGCCTCATCCGGGAGCTCGAGTACCTCGTCGAGGCCGGCCTGTCGCCGGTCGAGGCCATCCATTCCTCGACGGGACAGGCCGCGGCCGCGTTTCGCGCTCCCGACGAGGGCACGATCCGGGCGGGCTCACGCGCCGACCTGGTAATCGCGCGCGGCGACGCGGCGCGCGACATTCGGGCGCTCAACGACATCGAGCAGGTCATGCTCGGCGGCCGGCTGCACGAACGCGTCGATCTGCTCGCGGCGGCGGCTGCGCTCGCGAGCGCCGATCAGCCCGCGGTGCCAGCCGGCTCGCCGGCGAAGAAGGGCTAGTGGATTTCGGTCCCTTCGACCGCCTGCTGGCCGAGCGTCAGCCGCGCATCATCGACGACCTCCGGCAGCTCTGCGCGATCCCGTCCGAGACCGCTCAGACGCAGCCGCTCGCGACCGCGTCCGAGTGGCTCGCGCAACGCCTTCGCGCCGCGGGCTGCCGGGTCACGACCGTCGAGCTGCCCGGCGCGCCGGCGCTCGTCGTGGGCGACATCGGATCTGGACCGAAGACCTTGCTTGCGATCCAGCACTACGACGTGCAGCCGGCGGATCCGCTGGCGGAGTGGGAAACGCCGCCGTTCAGCCCGGCGGTGCGCGATGGCCGGCTGTTCGCGCGCGGCGTCGTCGACAACAAGGGGCACCTCGTGACCCGCATCCACGTCCTCGAGGCCTACCGCGAGGCGTTCGGCGAGCTGCCCTGTCAGGTGCGCTTCCTGGTCGAGGGCGAGGAAGAGACCGGCAGTCCGCACTTGAGCGCCCTCCTCGCGAAGCGTCCCGAGCTCGCCGTCGCCGACGGCGCGTTGAACGAGGGCGGTCAGGTCGACGCTGCCGATCGGCCGCTATTGAGCTGCGGGGTCCGGGGCATGTTGTACGTCGAGGTGCGGGTCCGCACGCTGGCCCAGGACGCGCACTCCATGTATGCCTCACTGCTGCCGAACGCCGGCGCCCGTCTTGCATCCGCGCTGGCCACGCTGGTCGCGCCGGATGGCTCGGTCACCATCGACGGGTTCCTCGATGACGCTCTGCCGCCATCGCCGCGGCAGCTCGCGCATCTGGACACTCTGCCGTTCGACGAGCGCGCCTTCGCCGCGCTGCATGGGGCTACCGCGTTGGTCGCGGGGCGAACGGGACGGGACGCGAAGCTGGCCCAGATCTTCAGTCCCACCTGCAACATCACCGGCCTCACCTCAGGGTGGATGGGGCCGGGAACGAAGACAATCCTTCCCGCGGTGGCCTCGGCGCGTCTGGATCTGCGGCTCGTGCCCGACCAGGATCCACTCAAGGTCTTCGAGCAGCTGCGGTGGCACCTCGCGCGTCGTGGCTTCGCTGACGTCGAGCTGTCCCTGCATTCCGCGGAGCGGCCGTACTGGACGCCGATCGACGATCCGCTCGTGCGCGCGGCCGAGCGCGCTACCGAGGCGGTCTACGGGGCGCCAGGGCTTCGGTTGATCTCGGGCCCCGGCACGGCGCCGATGCATCCGATCTGCGACCCGCACAAGGTCCCGTTCGTCGCGCTCGGGATGACGCACCCCGACGCGCGCCTGCACGCGCCGAACGAGAACCTCCGGCTGGACCTCGTGCAGCCGATCGCGCGGGCGACGGCCCGTTTCGTCAACGAGTTCGCGGACGCGGGCTGAGCCCGTGGCGCCCATCGCCATCGTCGGCGCCCGGCTGTTCGATGGGACGCGCGCCCCGGTGGTCGAGGACGCCACCGTCGTGCTCGAGGGCGAGCTGATCGTCGCCTGCGGGCCGCGCGCGGGCACGCCGGTGCCGACGGGCGCCCGGATCATCGCGGGGGGTGGCCACACTCTGCTGCCAGGATTCATCGACATGCACACGCACGTGCAGCCGCAGGCGCTTCCGCTGTGGCTCGCCTATGGCGTCACCACCGTCAAAGACGTCGGGAACGCCTTCGAACGCATCCTGTTGTGGCGCGCCGCGGAACGCTCCGGTGGCGACGGCGGCCCGCGCATCTATTGCTGCGGTCCGCTGATCGACGGCGCTCAGCCCTTCTGGCCCGATCACTCCCTTGCCGTCGCGAACGAGGAGGATGCCGCGCGCGCGGCGGACACGCTGGCCGAACACCGGGTCGACGCCTGCAAGGCGTACATGATGTTGCCCGCCGCGGCCATGCGCAGCTTCATCCGACGGGCCCGCGCGCACGGGCTGACGACAAGCGCCCACCTCGGCCACGTGCGCGCGGGCGAGGCCATCGACTGCGGCGTGGCCGGGCTCGAGCACACTGCGCAGTCCCTCTACACCGAGGTGGTGCCCGAAGAGCTCATCTGGCCGGCCGAGGATCGCCGCCGCCGCGGGCTCGGCGCGTTCTGGGCCAATTTCGTGCGCGGCTGGGCGGCCGTCGACCTCGGATCCGACCGGACCAGGCGCATCGCGGAGCGACTGGCCCAGCGGGGGATCTACGTGAACCCCACGCTCATCACGCTCGATCGCACGGTGGAACGGGGTCGACGCGGCATCGAGGCGCTCGACGCGGACCCGGCGATGGCCGAGTACGCGGCGACCGCGCGCTCCGGGTGGCGTGCGACGCGTGACCGGTTCGTCGAAGGATGGTCGGCGGCCGATTATTCGCAGGCCGCGCGGGCGCTGGAGAAGGTCATGCGGTTCACCGGCGCGATGTTCGAAGCGGGCGTGCGCCTGCATGCCGCGACGGACGCGCCGTTCGCCTACATCCTGCCGGGCAGCTCATTCCATCGCGAGCTCGAGCTTCTCGTACGGTCCGGCCTCCCACCCGCCGCCGCGCTCCGGGCGGCGACGAGCGTGCCGGCAGACACCCTCCGGGCGAGCGATATCGGCGTCGTCGCGCCGGGGAAGCGCGCGGACCTCGTCCTGGTCGCCGGCGACCCGACGCGGACGATCGCCGCGACCACCGAGATCGCGATGGTATTCAAGCGCGGGACGCCGGTCGACCGTCAGGGGCTGTTCGCGGCGGCGCGATCGGACCACCCCGCGACCCCCGGGCCCAGTCATTGACCCGATGGCGCCGGAAGCCCATCATCGGGCAAGGACGGCACATTACATGTCACGTGACATCCGAGCTTGGGAGGTCCGACCATGGCAGCACGCAGCAGCTGGCCCGTGTGGGTCGTCGGCGTGGCACTCGTCGTCGCGATCGCCCTGACCGGGCCGTCCGCATCCGCGACGAGCGATCCGACCGTGTACGTCGGAACGATGAGCGACGGCGCGACCTACCGCATCGAGGTCCCGGCGAGTTACAACGGCACGCTCTTCCTCTACAGCCATGGGATCCAGGGCGACCCGAATCTGGCGCGGGTCAGCTCCGACCAGTGGACGCGCGAATGGCTGCTGGCCCAGGGCTTCGCGATCGCCGGGGGCTCGTACGCCTGCAGTGACTTCTGCTACGAGCCGAAGCAGATGTATCCATCCCAGGCGCTCGTGCTCGACACGTTCGAGCGGCTGGTCGGTCATCCGGCGCGGACGATCGCGTGGGGTCTCTCCGCCGGTGGAGCGGTGACCGCGGACCTTCTCGAGTTCTATCCCGCGAGATTCGCCGGCGGTCTCGCGGAATGCACGTACATCGCGGGCAGCATCGGCCGCGCGAACGAGCGGCTGGACCACGCCTTCGTGATGCAGCAGCTCCTCGGGTTCGGTCAGCCGCTGGTGAACATCGGTAAGGGCGGTGGCCAGCTGACCCGCTACTACAACGCCTACATCGCCACGGTCGACGCGGCGCAGCAGACGGCCGTGGGCCGCGCCCGTCTCGCGCTGGCCGAGGCGATGGTCGACACGCCGGACTGGATCGACGATCCGCTGGCAACCCAGCCGGCCGCGACCGACTACGCGACGCGGCAGTACAACCAGTACCTCAACAGCCGATTCAATGGGATGTATCACGATGACGGCCGGGCCTCCTATGAGGTCCGGGTCGGCACCTGGAGCGATCCCTCCCAGGGCGGCGACGGCTCGGTCACCGGCGGGAACTTCTCCTGGAACACGGGCGTCGACTACCGGGCGCAGCTCGACCGCTCGGCATCCGCCGACGTCGTCCACGCGATGTACGCCGCCGCGGGTCTCGACCTCGATGCCGATCTCGACTCGCTCGGGAATGCGCCGCGGATCGGCGCGGATCCCGGCACGGTGACGAAGGTCGAGGACATCGATCCGATCTTCAGCGGGAACGTCGGTGGCGCGGCCGTCATGACGATGCACACCCAGGCCGACCCGTACGGATATCCGAACCAGGACCAGGGCTACGCGCAGGCGTTCGCGGACGCCCACACCTCGAGCCAGCTCCGGCAGTTGCTCGTGCACCGCTCGGGCCACTGCCAGTTCACCGCGGCAGAGCAGATCGCCGCCATCCAGGTGCTGGTGGACCGGATCGACCATGGCAGCTGGCCGAGCACCGCGGCCGCCGATCTGAACGCCGCCGCCGATGCGGTCGGCCAGCCGTACGGCAAGCTCTTGGGCGGGCCGAACGGCCGCGCGGTCGCTCCGGCCTTCACGGATGAGCCGATCCCGGCGTTCCTCCGCAACTTCAACACCCATTCGGTGAATCCGTATCCGTAGGCCCGTCATGGACCGCGCATCGGCGAGCATCATCGCGTGGCCCGGTCTGGAGTGTCACTTGACATCAAACTCGGCAAGGCGAGCGATCAGGAGCGCGAAGGGGGCGGTGGTATGAGGCGAGCGAAGGGCGTTCCGGGTCAGATGGTGCTCACGCGGAGAGAGCTCATCGCGGCGACGGGCTTGGGCGCGGCGGCGCTCGCGGCGCTGGCCGCCTGCCAGCCGACGACGACCGAACCGACCACGAGCGGCAGCGCGGCGCCCGGTGCCGGTGGGACGGCGGCGCCGAAGATCGGCGGCACGCTCATCATCAACCAGGGGCAGGAGCCGAACACGCTCTTGCCCTACGGCAGTGGGAACGCCTATGCAGGCAACATCTTCTTCGCGACGGCGAACCGCCTGGTCAAGGTCCAGCTGCCGGAAATGAACCCAGCGCCGGACCTGGCGGAGTCATGGGCGGTGTCCGCGGACGGGACGACCTACACGTTCAAGGTGCGAAAAGGCGTCAAGTGGCATGACGGCGACCCGTTCACGCTCGACGACGTCAAGTACACGTTCGAAACGCTGTCGCACCCGGATCGGCCCGGCGGCCTGCCATCGAACCTCGCCAATATCGTGGGAGGGCAGGACTTCAAGGACAAGAAAGCGACGGCGATCTCAGGGATCACCACCAGCGGGGACGACACGGTGGTCTTCAAGCTGAAGAATCCGTCGGCGATCTTCCTCGTCACCGTGGCGAACTCGATCATGTTGCCCAAGCACATCCTTTCGACGATTCCTGTCACCGACCATCCCAAGTCGTCATT
>JBHEML010000049.1:0-14053 GCA_046262615.1 Candidatus Limnocylindria bacterium
TCGCCGCCCAGGCGCCGAAGGACCCGGACATGACAGCGGCGGAGCCGCCGGACAAACACTTCAGCGCCGAGGCCGTGCTGCGCTATCGCGGCGCACCGATCGGCGCGACCGTGGTCGTGCACCCGGAAGGGCGTGCTCTGGTGACCCTCGTTGCGCCCGCCCTGGTCGCCCCGGGGCAGGCGATGGTCTGGTATTCGGGCGATGAGGTGATCGGGGGAGGCGTCGTCGAGCGCACCCTCGAGCTGTAGCGTGGCACGCCCCGGCGTACGACTCGCGCGATCCGACGCATCCGCCGGCACCAAGATGGGCTGATGCGCGCGCTCCTCCGGCTCGTCGCCGTCGCGCTCGCCGGCGCGGTCCTCTACTTCACCGGCGTCCTGAACGCGCTCGTCATCCGCGATCCCTCGCCCGACGGCGCCGTCGTCGTCGTCACCGCGCTCGCCGCGTCGCTGATCGTCCTGTGCATGGCGCTGATCGGCGACGGACGCGACGACGCGTCGTCCCCGCCGGTGCCCGCCTATCGCGGCCCGCTGCGCGCCGCGTGGCTGGTCGTCTCCGTGATGGCGCTCGTGGGCTATGGCTGGCTCGCGGGGATCCCATTCGACCGTTCGACGGACTGGACGCCGTACCACAACGACGCGATCGCGCTGAACGACTGCGCTGCGCGCCTGGTGACGAACGGCCAGAACCCGTACACGGACCTCGACCTCTTCGCGTGCTACGACCGCCTCGGCATCGGCGCCGACCGGACCACTCCACTGAAGCGCGGTCTCTTCCGCAGCGTCGACGTCTACCCGAGCGACGACGCCCTCGACGGCGTGTGGGACATTCGGCGCCGCGGCGGCGAGGACGTCGAGTTCGTGTGGCGCCCGTCCTACCCCGCGCTCTCCTTCCTCGCGCTCATCCCCTTCGTGCGCGCGGGCCTGGACACGAACCTCGTATACATCGGCTGCCTCCTCGCATCCATGGCGCTGATCCTCGTGCGCTCCGGCCGCGGCGTCTGGCCGTTCCTGCTAACCGGGCTGTTCGGCGCCGCGTGCCTCACAGCGTTCACGGTGGGGGGCAGTGCCGATCTCTTGTACGCGCTTCCGCTCGTCGCTGCGTGGCTGTGGCGCGAGCGCCGCTGGAGCGCGGTCGCCTACGGGCTCGCGGTCGCGACGAAGCAGATCGCGTGGTTCTTCGGGCCCTTCTACTTGATCCAGGTCGCGACGCAGCGCGGCTGGCGCGAGGCGCTCGCGCGCGTGCCGATCACCGCGGGGGTCTTCGTCGTGACGAACCTGCCGTACATCGTGTCGGCGCCCAAGGCGTGGCTCGCGGGCGTCCTCACGCCGGTCGTAGAGCCGATGTTCGCGCGTGGGGCGGGACTGGTGTTCCTCTCGACGACGGACGTGCTGCCGCTCTGGCCGCCGGCGGTCTACCTCGCGCTCGAGGGGGCGGGCGGCGTCGCCATGCTCGCGGTGGCGTGGCGCACGCGGCGCTCGAGCCCCGAGCTCGGCGCGGTCCTGCCGCTGCTGCCGCTCTTCCTCGCGTACCGCAGCCTGTTCTCGTACTTCTTCCTGCTGCCGCTGTTCGCATTCGCGGGGATCGCGCGGATGCCGCTCGGTCGGCTCGTTCCCGCACTGGCGCGGGAGGCCGGCGGGCTCACGCTCTTCGCCCTCCCGTTCGCGCTGCCACGCCGGACGTCGCCCCGCCCCGGGGCCACCGTCGCCGCCTCGCGTTCCGACGCCGCGTCCGGCTGAGCGGGGGTGCCGCCGGCCGTCGTCATCCTCGCCCTCGTCGCGATCGGCGTCCCGGCGGGTGTGCGCGCGCTCCTCGGCCGACCGCGTTCGCTTCCCGCGGGCTGGGTCGCGGGGGCGACAGGGGCGGTGCTCGCGCAGAGCGTGGGCGAGCTCGCGGGCTGGCGGGGTGGCACGCTCGGCGACGCCCAGCTCGGCCTCGGGATCGCGGCCGCCCTCGTCGCCTGCCTGCTTCTGGTGGCGTTCGAGATGCTGCGCCCTCGCCGCCGCTGAGCCGGCGGAAAGGCACGCCACGTGCCGTACCGCTCTTCAGCGCAACAACAAAGGAGGACGACAGATGGGATTCCTGATCGGAGCACTGCTCGGCGCGGTGGGCGCGCTGCTGTACGCGCCGCGCACGGGCGATGTCACGCGCGAGGAGCTGAAGCAGCGCAGCGACGAGCTTCGCCGCCGCGCCGACGAGCTGCAGCGCGTCGCGACCAAGCTGGCCGACGACGCGCAGGTCAAGGGCCGCGAGCTGGTCGACGAGGCCAAGCGGCAGTGGGACCGCACGAACAGCGGATCCGGCGCGAGCGGCACCGGCATGGGTGGCTCGGGCAGCGGCACCGGCACCGGGACGAGCGGCATGGGCACCGGCGGCACCGGCATGGGCACTGGCATGGGCTCGAGCGGTAGCGGCACGGGCAGCGGGGGCCCCACCAGGCTCTAGCGTTCGGTACCATCCGACGGAGCGGGGAGCGCGGGAGTCGGCCGACGGCCGCCCCGCGCTTTTCTTTCTGAAGGGAGCCGAATGGACAGCGCGACGATCCGCGAACGTTTCTTCAGGTTCTTCGAGGAACGCGGGCACCAGCGGTTGCCCAGCGCCCCACTGGTTCTCCGCGACGACCCGAGCGTCCTCTTCACGACGGCAGGCATGCAGCCGCTCGTGCCGTACTTCCTTGGCCGCAAGCAGCCGCCCGCGAAGCGCATCGCGACGGTGCAGAAGATCCTGCGGACCAGTGACATCGAGGAGGTCGGCGAGGACAGCTACCACCTGACCTTCTTCGAGATGCTTGGCAACTTCGCGATCGGCGACTACTGGAAGAAGGAAGCGATCGCGTGGGGCTGGGAGCTGCTGACCGACCAGTTCGGATTCGACCCAAAGACGCTCGTGGCGACCGTCCACAAGGACGACGACGAGTCTTTCGACATCTGGACGAACGAGCTCGCGCTCCTCCCGCCGGAGAAGCTGTTCAAGCTCGGCGATGCGGACAACTTCTGGGCGCCCGGGCCGACTGGGCTCTGCGGTCCCGACAGCGAGGTGTTCATCGACCGCGGACCGCAGCCGGACGCGCCGCCCCACGAGTGCAGCCCCGCCGAGCACTGCGGCCGGTACATCGAGATCTGGAATTTCGTGTTCCAGCAGTACGACCGCCGTCCCGACGGCACGCTCCTGCCGTTGGCGAAGAAGAACATCGACACCGGCGTCGGCCTCGAGCGGCTCGCGCAGGTCCTCCAGGGAGTGGTACCCGACACGTATCGCACCGACCTTTTCCAGCCGATCGTGAAGAAGGTCGAGGCCTTGTCGGGGAAGACGTACGGCGAGGACATCGCGACCGACCGCTCCATCCGGATCGTCGCCGAACACTCACGCGCCGCGACCTTCCTCATCGCGGACGGCATCGCGCCGTCCAACGAGAGCCGCGGCTACGTGCTGCGCCGGCTCATTCGTCGCGCCGCGCTGCACGGCCGCCGTCTCGGCCTGCGCACCGGCGCGATCGCGCAGCTCGGCGGCGAGGTCGTCAAGACGATGCAGCGCCACTACCACGAGCTCACCGCGGCGCGCGAGCGCATCGCCGAGACCCTCGAGAATGAGGAAAAGAAGTTCGAGCGCACGCTCTCGAGCGGGCTCGAGCAGCTGAACGCCGCGATCGCCGCCGCCCGGGAACGGGGGAGTGACCGCATCGACGGCGACACCGCGTTCCGCCTCTACGACACCTTCGGCTTCCCGCTCGAGATGACGCGCGAGATCGCGCACGCCGCGGGGCTCACCATCGACGAGCAGGGCTTCGGCGCGTTCCTCGAGGCGCAGCGCAACCGCGGGCGCGCCGCCGCGCGCTTCAGCCAGGACGCGATGCGCTTCGGCCAGTTCTACGCTGACCTACACGAGCGCGACGGCCTGCGCAGCGAGTTCACCGGGTACGCGAGCCTGGTCGCCGACGCGCGCATCGCCGCGCTCGTCGTTGGCGGCCAGCGCGCGGAGGAGGCGCGCGAGGGGCAGGACGTCGAGATCGTGCTCGACCGCACGCCGTTCTATCCCGAGGGCGGGGGACAGGTCGGCGACCGCGGCGACATAACCACCGCCGAAGGCCGCGCGCTCGTCGCGGATACACAGACCGCCGCGGCGGACGTGATTGTGATGAGCGCGAAGGTCGTCGACGGCGTGCTGCGGCAAGGTGCCCCCGCGCTCGCGAGCGTCGAGGAGCATCTGCGCCGCGACACGATGCGCAACCACACCGCGACGCACCTCCTCCACGCGACGCTGCGCCGACAGCTCGGCGATGAGGTCCACCAGGCGGGGTCGCTCGTGCACGCGCCTAATCTCCGGTTCGACTTCACCTTCGGCCGCGCGGTGACGGCCGCGGAGCTCCAGAAGGTCGAGGAGGAGGTGAACCGCGCGATCCTGGAGAACGCCGACGTGAGGGCGCGCACCATGCCGCTCCACGACGCGCTCGCCTCCGGCGCGCTGCACCTGTTCGACGAGAAGTACGGCGACGAGGTGCGCGTGGTCGAGGCGGGTCCCAGCCGCGAGCTGTGCGGCGGCACGCACTGCCACTGCACCGGCGACATCGGGCTCTTCCTCATCACCAAAGAGGAGAGCATCGGCGCGGGAGTCCGCCGGATCGAGGCCGTGACCGGGCAGGGCGCGCTGCGCGAGGTGCGGGAGATCCGGGATCGGCTCGGCCGCACCGCCGCGGCGCTGCGGACGCCGACGGTGCGCGTGCCCGAGGCGGTGGTGCAGCTCCAGGAGTCGCGCGAGCGGCTCGAGAAGCAGCTCGCCGCGCTCCAGCGCAGCGGCATCGACGCGAACGCCACGGCGCTCGTGGCCAAGGCCGAGGCCGTCGGCGAGCGCCGGCTCGTCGTCGCTGACGTCGGCGACGCCGACCAGACGCAGCTGCGCGCGCTCTCAGATCGCGTGCGCGACGGGCTCGGCTCAGGCGTCGTCGTCCTCGGCGGCGTGCACGACGGCCGCCCCGGGCTGGCGGTCGGCGTCACGCGCGACCTCGTCGCGACGCTGAAGGCCGGCGAGATCGTGAACGATCTCTCGGCCATCGTCGGCGGCCGCGGCGGGGGCCCGCCGCAGAGCGCGACGGGCGGCGGCAAGGACGCGGCGCGCCTCGGTGAGGCGCTCGCGGCGGCGCGCGATTCGATGCGCGAGCGGTTGAACGGCGGTGGCGGCTAACCGCGACCCGCGGCGGAGCGACCGCGAGCGCCGTCGGACGGTCGCCGGCATCGAGCTCGCGGCCTCCGGCGTGCGCGTCGTCGTGGCGCAGCGCGACGAGGGGCGCGTGCGGGTGGTCGGCGCGGCACAGAGCCCACTGTCCGCAGGCACCATCGCCGGCGGCCAGGTCGCCGACCGCCGCGCCACCTCTGTCGCCGTGGCCGGGGCGCTGGCCGCTGCCGAAACCGCGGCGCGGGCGGAACGGGTCATCGTCGCGATCGATGGGGACGACGTGCGCACGCGTCACGGCGCGACCGTCTTCGAGCGCACCGACCAGCGCGCCGCGATCGCCGAGGGGGAGGTGGAGCGCGCGCTCCGCGAGGCGAAGGAGGAGATGGCCGTCGCCGCGCGAACGGCCGTGGAGGGCGACCCGTCGCTGCGCGGGGTCGCGCTGGTGCAATTGCGCGACGACGTCGCAGGGCTGCTCCTGGACGGCAGGCGCCTTCCGTCGCTCATCGGCTATCGCGGCCGCACGGTCGAGGTCCGCACCGACGTCGCCCTCGCTCCGCTCGTGCAATCAGCCGCCGCCGCCTCGACCGCCGAGGGGACGAAGCGCCCCGCCACGGTGACCTCCGGCGCGTACGCGCTGGGGCGGCTGCTCGCGGAGTCCGGGATCGTCGAGGCGGGCGTGCTGCGCCTCGGCGCCGACGTGACCGCGTACGCGATCGTGCGGGATGGCCGCGTCGCGGCGACGCGCGTCTTCGCGCTCGGTCGCGACGCGCTGTTGGCCCGTCCGGCATCTTCGCGCGGCCGCGACGCGCGCGTGTGGGCGAGCTGCGTGACCTCGCCCGATCCCGCGCTCGATGGCCCGCCGCCGTCCCGCTGGTACTTCGTGGGTGTGCCCGAGACGCTGCGCGAGCTGCCGGGCGCGCTCGCTACCGCGGTCACGGCGATACGGGGCGGTCCGGTCGAGATCGCCGCGCTCAACCCCGCGCTCGCGACCCGCGTCATGGGCGCTGTCCCGCTCCACGCCGATGACCTCGTGGCCGCCGGTGCGGCCGCGCTGGCGGCGGGGGTGTTCGCATGAGCGCATCCGGACTGGCGCGGGTCGCCGCTCGGACGTCGGCCGCCGCAGTCGCTCGGCCCGTACGGCTTGGACGAGCGGGCCGCGCCGGGAGGACCGGGTGACGGCTCGCGCGATCATCGAGTGCGAGCCGAACGCGACGGTGCTCGACGTCGCCGACCGCATCGACGCGGCGCCGGCGGATGCGGACCTCGTGCTCAGCGTTCCCGCTGGAGCGCCGTTCGGACGGAACGCGGTGTTCCTCGACGTCGCACGCAAGCGTGCGGGCACACGGAAGATCGCGCTCGTCAGCGCCGATGCGCGCGCGCGGGCGGTCGCCTCAGGCGCGGGCGTCCCGGCGTATCCGACGATCGCGGCGCTCGAGCGCGGCGAGCTGGACCCGACCGAACGCCTCGGGCAGAGGCGCCGCTACGACCCCGCCGCCGCGGCGCGCCGAAAACGCGCGATCCGGCGCGCCGGCGCGCTGGTCGCCGCCCTGTTCGTGTTGTCGGCGCTCGTCACCGCGCTCGTCGTGCCCGAGGCGACGGTGATCATCGCACCAGCCGCGTTCGTCACCGGTCCTCTCGAGTTCGACGTGCGCGCCGGCGCTGGAATGAGCGTCCCCGCGCGGAGCCTGGTCGCGACGGTGAACGTCACTGTCGGGGGCGCCGCGACGGGCTCCCGCGTCGACGCGACGAAGGCGACAGGCAGCGTGCGGTTGAGCAATCAGACGACGGCGGACATCGCGATACCGAAGGGCACGACGCTGCGCACGCCCGAAGGCATCCGGTTTGTGACGACCGAGGACAAGACGCTCCCGCGCAGCTTCATCATCATCCTGACGGTGCTGGCCGGGACGGTCGACATCTCCATCGAGGCGGTCGACCCCGGACCGCAGGCGAACGTCGGGGCCGCCCGGATCGTCGTGAGCCCGAGCGCGTCGTACGTCGTGTCGAACCCCGCGCCGACCGCGGGGGGCGACAGCAAGACGATCCCCGTCGTGAAACAGGAGGACTACGACCTCGGCGCCAAGCGCATCCCGCCCGCTCTGCAGGAGGCCGGCGAGAAGCAGCTCACGACGTGGCGGGGTACGCCGCCCGCCGGTACGACGGTCGCGCCCGGCGTGATCGTGAGGATCAGCGCGCAGACGCCGGCGACGGACGTCGTCGGCAAGGAGGTCGCGACGTTCGACATCGCGGGTAGCGCCGTCGCGACCGCGTTCGCCGTGCCCTCCGACCAGCCGCGCGCCGCGGTCCTCGCGCGACTCCAGGACGCGTCGAAGCCGGAGAACGAGATCGACATGGACGGCGCCGTCGTGGAGCTGGGGGAGCCGGCGGTCACGGAGTCAGGCGTGGTGTGGCACGTCAAGGCGCGCACGACGGAGCACGCGCGCGTCGACCGCGCGACGATCGCGGCGCGGGTCGCAGGGCGGGAGCCCGAGGAGGTGCCGACGCTGCTCGATCCTCGTCGCATCCGCGTGGTGAGCGTCGAGGCGCGCCCGGTGTGGTGGCCGCGTATGCCCCTGCTCGAGCAGCGGATCAACGTGGTCGTGGGCTCGGCGGTGAGCGTGGCACCCTGACGCTCGTGCGGTATCTTGCGCTGGACGTCGGCGATCGCCGCGTCGGTCTCGCGGTCGGCGAGGACACCTTCGGCCTCGTTCGCCCGCTTCCTACGGTCCGCCGGCGCAACCTCGAGGCGGACCTCGCGGCGATACGCGCGCAGGCGACGCGAGAGGAGGCCGAACGGCTGGTGATCGGGCTTCCGCTCACGCTGCGGGGCGAGCGCGGCCCGCAGGCGCAGCGAGTGGAGCGCTTCGCCGAGGCGTGCGAGCGCGTGGTCGGCCTTCCGGTCGAGCTGTACGACGAGCGCTTCACCACCGCTGAGGCCATTGCGCGCGGCGCGCCCGACCTCGACGCCGGCGCGGCGACGATCCTCCTCGAAGACTTCATGCGGAGCCGGCGGGCCTGAACCCCCGTCGAGAGATCGCCCACGGGCCGGTTCGCGCTACCTCGCGACGCTCGCGCCCCCCGAAGGAGCGGTCCGCGCGGGGCCCCATCGCGTTCCTCCTGGCGGTCATCGCGCTCGGCGCGGTCATCGTGGTGGTCGGACGTCCGCTAGTGGTCGACGCGCTGGTCGGGATCGTCGCGGACCATGACTCGCTCCTGCGCCAGCCGACGGTCCGCGCGCTCATCGCGCCGCGCCTCGGATCCGACATCGATCTGGCTGCGGACCTCGCTGGGACGCCGCGCACATTCGTCGTCGATCGAGGCGAGACCGCCGGGCGCATCGCCTCGCGCCTGAAGGAGGCGGGGTTCATCCGTTCCGCGCTGGCGTTCGAGTTCGTGCTCTACGAGTCAGGCCGCGAGAGCGCACTCCAGTCGGGCACGTACAACATCTCATCGGCGCTGACGCCGCGCGACATCGCGAGGGTCTTCGAGAAGGCTCCCGGAGAGCAGTCGGTGCTGCGGATCATCGAGGGATGGCGGCTCACCGAGGTCGCCGCCGCGGTCAACCGTTCATTCCCCGCGATCACGCCCCAGGCGTTCGTCGCCGCGGCGGTCGTGGGCGAGCGCAGGAACGCCGTGCTCGCGGGGCTTCCACCGACGGCGTCGCTCGAGGGCTACCTGTTCCCCGACACGTACTTCTTCCGGCCTGACACGACCGCCGCGCAGCTCGTCGATTCGCTCCTTTCGACGTTCGAGCAGCGCGTGGGCGCCACGCTGCGCACGGCCGCCGCCGAGCGCAAGACGACCGTGTACGACCTCGTGAAGCTGGCCTCGCTCGTCGAGCGCGAGGCGCAGGACCGCTCGGAGAGCCCGACGATCGCGGGCGTCTACGCGAACCGGCTGCGCATCAACATGAAGCTCGACGCCGACCCGACGATCCAGTACGCGCTCGGAGACTGGCGCGACCTATCGCTCGACGACCTCAAGATCTCGTCGCCGTACAACACGTACCAGGTCGCCGGGCTGCCGCCGACGCCGATCTGCAACCCGGGAACCGCGGCGCTCGAGGGCGCGGCGCGCCCGGCGAACGTGCCGTACTTCTACTTCGTCGCGAAGGGCGACGGCACCGGCCAGCACGCGTTCGCCACGACGCTCGAGGAGCACGAGGCGAACCGGGTCAAGTACGGCAACCGGTGATGGCGGTGGCGTACCTGCTCGGACATCCCGTGGCTCATTCGCTCTCCCCGGCGATGCACAACGCCGCCTTCGCCGCGCTCGGGATGCCGCATAGGTACGAGGTGATCGACGTCGCGCCAGCAGCGCTTGTGTCGGCGGTCGACGCGCTCCGCGATCCGTCGGTGCTCGGCGCCAACGTGACGATCCCGCACAAGGCGGCGGTCATGATGCTGGTCGATCTGTGGGACGGCGTCGCGCTTCGCACGGGCGCGGTCAACACGATCTCGCGCCATCCCGCGGACGGCCGCGTGGGCCTCCAGGGGTGGAATACCGACCAAATCGGGTTCAAGCGGGCGCTGCACGTCAACGGGATCGACGTGCGCTCGCGCCGCGCGCTCGTGCTCGGGGCCGGCGGTGCGGCCCAGGCCATCGTCCCGGGCCTGCTCGCGCTCGGCGCGACGGTCATGATCGCGAACCGGACGCGCGAGCGCGCGGAACGGCTGGCCGCCCTGTTCCCCGAATCCGGCCGCCCGGTGGTCCACTCCTGGCCCGATGAGGGCGCGCTCGAGGCGGCCGACGTTGTCGTGAACACCACGTCGCTCGGACTACACGGCGAGGACCCGCTTGCCGGCGCGACGCTCGCCCCCGGACTCGTCGTTGTGGACATCGTGCCGACCGCAGGGGAGTCCGCGCTTGTGCGCCGAGCGCTTGCCGCGGGCTGCACCGTCGTCGACGGGCTCGCGATGCTGCTGTACCAAGCCGTCGAGTCGTTCCGGATCTGGACGGGCGCGCACGGACTCGCAGTCGAGGACGCGATGCGCGCCGCGCTGCCCCGCCCGGTATGAAGCTTCTCACCGCGGGCGAGTCCCATGGCCCGGGCATCTTCGCGCTGCTCGACGGTGTGCCGGCGGGGATGCCGCTGTCGCCCGAGCAGATCGACGCGGACCTGCGCCGGCGCCAGCTCGGTTACGGACGCGGCGCGCGGCAGCGCATCGAGCGCGACGCGGTGCGCGTGACCGGCGGCGTGCGCCAGGGCCTCACCACCGGCGGGCCGATCGGCCTCTGGATCGACAACCGCGACGCCGTGAACTGGGAGCGTGTGATGAGCGTGACCCAGGTAGCCGAGCCGCCGGACGCGGTGACGCGCCTCCGGCCGGGGCACGCGGATCTCGCCGGCGCGCTGAAATTCGGCCACGCCGACGTGCGGGACGTGATCGAGCGCGCGAGCGCCAGAGAGACGGCGGCCCGCGTCGCGGCGGGAGCCGTGGCGAAGGCGGTGCTGGCTCTCGCGGGAATCGCCGTGCGCAGCGAGACGGCGGCCATCGGCGACGTGCGTAGCGTGCCGACGTTCGACGACGAGCGCGTTGAGGCGAGCGAAGTGCGCTGCGCCGACCGAGCGGCGACCGCCGCGATGGTCGCGGCCATCGCTGCGGCACGGGACGCGGGCGACACGCTCGGCGGGATCGTCGCGCTGCGCGCCTGGGGTGTGGTCCCAGGTCTGGGCTCATTCGCCCAATGGGATCGGCGCCTCGATGGGCGCATCGCGCAGGCGCTGTGCTCGATCCAGAGCGCGAAGGGGATCCAGTTCGCCGACGCCTTCGCCGCCGCCACCGAGCGCGGCAGCGCCGTGCACGATCCGATCGCGGTCCGTGGCGGTGCCTTCGTCCGCGCGCGGAACCGCGCCGGTGGCCTCGAGGGTGGAATGACTAACGGCGAGGAGGTTCTCGTGGAGGTCGCGTTCAAGCCGATCTCGACGCTGATGAAGCCGCTCGATTCCGCCGATCTCCGCACCGGCTCCCCGTCGCCCGCGCACGTTGAACGGAGCGACGTGTGCGTGATCCCGGCCGCGGGAGTCGTGTGTGAGGCGATGCTCGCCTTCGTCCTCGCCGACGCGCTCTGCGAAAAGTTCGGCGGCGACGCGGCCGACGACCTGGTCGCCTCCGTCGAGCGATACCGCGCTCGCCTGCGACCGCTCGACGCGCGTTGATCGGTAGCCACCCGCCGGTCGCGTCGCGGCGCCCGAACCCGGCCGCGCGCCGTGCGCGCCGCGTCTCGACCCAGAGCGGCTTGAGGAGGCGCGCAGCAGCTGACGCCGACCTCCCGGCCGCGTTCCCGGCCGCTCGATCAGGCGGACCGTACCGCTGATGCACGTGTTCCTCGTTGGTCCGCCAGGGGTGGGGAAGTCGACGATCGCGCCGCTGCTCGCGGCGCGGCTCGGGGCGCGGGCGATCGAGCTCGACGCCGAGATCGAGCGCGCCGCCGGAAAGAGCTGCCGCGATGTCATCGAGGTCGACGGCTGGGACCGCTTTCGCGACCTCGAGAGTGAGGCGATCACGCGGATGCGCCCATCCCCTTCGTGGGCGGTGATCGACGCGGGCGGTGGTGCGGTGATCCGCGACTCGAATCGCGCCGCGATGCGGTCGCTCGGCACGATAGTCGGTCTGAAGGGTTCGCTCGCCCACATCACGCGGGGCATCGCCGCGACGATGGCGAAGCGGCCCTATGGCGACCTTCCCGCGCCGGAGCGCGCGCGCCGGGTCCTGCGCGAGCGCCGCACCGCATACGCCGACGCGGACGAAGTGTTCCGCGTCGACGGCGCGTCGCCCGAGCAGCTCGCCGACCGGATCGCCGCGTGGCTCGTCGACGTCCGCGGCGTGCGGCTGGATGTCGTTGCGGCGCATCCGTATGCCGTCGTGGTGCGGACCGGGCTCTACGAAGAGGTCGGCGAGGGGCTGCGCGAGCTCGGCTGGACCGGGAAGGCTGTGGTGGTCGCGGACGCGGAGGGGACGCGGTTGTTCGGGCCCGCCGTGGCGACGTCGCTTCGCAGGGTCGGCCTGCCGAGCGCGCTCGTGCGCGTGGGTAAAGGCGAACGGGCCAAGTCCGCGCGATCGCTCGCGCGCCTTTGGAGCGACCTCGCGCGCGCCGGCCTTGGGCGGGACGGCGGGGTCATCGCGCTCGGCGGCGGGGTCGTCGGCGACCTCGCCGGTTTCGCGGCCGCGACGTACGCGCGAGGCGTGCGGCTCGCTCACCTCCCGACGACGCTCCTCGCGATGGTCGATTCCTCGATCGGGGGCAAGACCGGCATCGACCTCCCCGAGGGCAAGAACCTCGCGGGCGCGTTCCACGCCCCCGACGTGACCCTCGCCGACCTCTCCTCGCTGCGCACGCTGCCGCCGCGCCAGGTGTCGGCGGGGCTCGCGGAGGTCATCAAGAGCGCCTTCATCGCGGACCGTCAGTCGGTCGCCCAGCTGGAGCGCTCCATCGGTGACGTGCGCGCGGGCCGACTCCCCGCCACACTCGCCGCCGTGGCGATGGCCGCGTCGGTGAAGGCCGACATCGTCGGGCGCGACGAGCGCGAGAGCGGGCTCCGCAAGGTGCTGAACTTCGGTCACACCTTCGGGCACGCGTACGAGGCCGCGACGTCGTACCGGGTGCTGCACGGCGAGGCCGTCGCGCTCGGCATGGTGTTCGCGTGCGCCTTGGCCGAGCAGCTCGACCTGGCGCCCGCGTCGCTGCGCGCGACCGTCGAGCGGCTCCTCCGGGCCGCAGGCCTGCCCATCCGCGCCGCCGTGCCCTCGGAGACCTGGTCCTATCTCGGTCGCGACAAGAAGGCGCGCGCTGGCTCCGTCCGGTGGGTGCTGCCCCGCCGTATCGGCCGCTTCAGCGAGGTGACGGACGTGGGGCCCGCAGCGCTACGAGGCGCCGCGCGCGCGCTCGCGGACGGCGCGGTTGGCCGCGAGGGAGAGGCGACGTGACGCCGGGCGCGTATCTCCTGCTGAACGGCCCGAACCTCAACACGCTCGGCACGCGGGAGCCCGAGCTGTACGGCACCATCACCCTGCTCGAGATCGTCGACCGCTGCCGCGACGTGGCGCGTGAAGCGGGGGCCACGCTGCTCGACTTCCAGTCGAACCACGAGGGTGCGCTCATCGACCTGCTCCAGGAGCACTCGGATGCGGACGGCGCGATCCTGAACCCGGGTGGGCTCGCCCACACCTCCATCGTGCTTCGCGACGCCGTCGCCGCCTGCGCCTTTCCCGTCGTCGAGGTGCACATCACCGACATCGCCGCGCGCGAGCCGTTCCGGCACCATAGCTACCTGCGTGACGTGGCGGCCCACGAGGTCATCGGTAAGGGAACCGGCGGTTACGAGGAGGCGCTGCGCTGGCTCATCGCGCGGACGAGCGAACGAACGGAGAAGGACGGCAAGTGATTTCCACAGGCGAGATCAAGCGCGGCATCACGATCGAGATGGACGGGATCCTGTACCAGGTGGTCGAGTTCCAGCACATCAAGATGGGCCGGGGGAGCGCGCAGCTGCGCATGAAACTGCGGAACGTGCGGCGCGGCGACCTGGTGGAGAAGACGGTCCAGGCGGGGGAGCGGTTCGCGCGCGCGCGCATGGATCACCGCACGGTCCAGTTCATGTACCACGACGGCAGCCACTACCACTTCATGGACACTGCGACGTACGACCAGGTCGCCCTGTCCGAGGAACAGCTCGGCGACGCGGTGAACTACCTGAGCGACGGGATGACGGTGACGCTGAACGAATACGAGGGCGATCCGATCGGGGTCGACCTGCCGGCGTCGGTCGTGTTGAAGATCACGAGCCTCGAGTACGGCATCAAGGGAGATACCGCGACCGGGGCGAACAAGGCCGCGACGCTCGAGACCGGGCTTCGGGTCAACGTGCCGCTCTTCGTGAAAG
>JBHEML010000050.1:0-13752 GCA_046262615.1 Candidatus Limnocylindria bacterium
GCGCGGGGGCGCGCATTTCTATCTCACCGCTTCCAGCAGGGTCAAGGGCGGCGATCAGTGCCCGCTGATCACCGGAAGCGTTTCCCAGCGGAGGATGTGCGACCGCAGCGGCCATAGCCTCGTACCGGTACGACTCCTCAGGGTGCCGCTCGTCGCGACGTTTCCCACGAGGTCATCGATCACTATCGCGACGGAACGCGCGGCACCGGCGTCCGTCATGTCGACGGTAAAGTCCAGGCGCTGAGGCGGACGGCGTCGCCGCCCCACGAACACCTCGACATCGTCCGGCATGCCTCGGATCAGCTCGCGGCGGCGGTCAGCGCCGAGGAGCTCGCAGCCTGCAGCATGAGCCAGCAACACCGCGGTCTTGGTGAACCAGCGGCTGAGCGTGACGCGGTCCGGTGCCGCGATGGTGCCGACGCGCGGGCGGGCGAAGAAGGCCTGACGGAAGCTCACCTCGAGCGTGCTCATCCATCCCGTGTTGCATTCGGCGCACACGTCTGCGGTGACCCGAGCAATCCGTAAAGGCGCCGTCGAAAAGGGGGATGCCAAGAACGCAACTGACGGGACGAGCCGACCGCCGTGGATCTTTCGGACCAGCCAATGCGCGAAGACGTGCTCGCGGGTCATGGGCCGATCGCCCCGCAGGCACAGGACGCATGGTCCCGTGGTCGTCTCCGCCGGCTTGACCACGGATGCCTCGGTCAATGCGCCCGACGACTGGACCGCCGCACCGAGGCGGGGCGGCGCGATGTGGCGGCCAGGATCTTCTCGAGGCCATCGAGGATCAAATCGAGCCCGAACTCGAACTCGCGAATGGCGTTGGTCTTGCGCTTCGCCATGTGCTGTTCGGCGTGCTCGACGAGGTAGGGGAACTCTTCGGAAGATCCCGGAGGAAGCTCTTTCCGAAGTCCGCGGGCATTTTGATGCCCGAATAGCCCGCTTGCCACAACGTGGATCCGATCATGTGGCTGTCCAGCGCGTGATACGCGTGGTGGGTCAGTTCAGCCGAGAACCCAGCTTGGCGCAGCCGCCCGAGCAGCCACTCCATGTATCGCAGTCGCGAGGGGCCGATCTCGAGTGCTGACATCATCATCCCGCGCGCCCACGGGTGGCGCCTGAGCACGTCATGCGCGGAGATCACGCTACGTCGATGAAGGCGCTTGTGCAGGAAGGCTACGGCTCGGCGGACGTCCTAAGGTCGTCATCACCATGTGACGCGTCGTCGCCGCCCGGCCTGTAGAACGTGCCCCGTGAGCGGCGACGCGGACCTCGTTCGCATTTTCCTTGGATGGATCGGGTGGCGCGCGGCGCTGCACCGCGGCTGGTGGCTCGTTACGAGCGTCTACCTCGTCGTCGACGCGCGCCTGTCGCCCTCGGAGCTGGTCCTTATCGGCGTGGCGCAGGGGACGGTTGCGCTCGCGTTCGAGGTCCCGGCGGGCGTCGTCGCCGACACGATCAGCCGCAAGTGGTCGCTGGTCGTCTCGCACGTACTCATGGGCACCGCCATGATCGCCACCGGGTCCGTTACCGACTTCGCGCCGCTCGTCGCGACGCAGATCCTGTGGGGTCTGTCCTGGACATTCTCCAGCGGTGCGGACGTCGCGTGGATCACCGACGAGCTCGCCGAGCCTGGGCGCATCGCGGTCGTGCTCGTGCGAGCCGGGCGGGCCGAGCTCGTGGGATCAGCAGCCGGCATCGTCGGCGTGGGCGCCGTCGCTTCACTCCTTCAGCGAAGCACGGCGATGACGATCGCGGGAGCCGCGATGCTGCTGCTCGGTCTGTATGTCGCGTTTCGCTTTCCGGAGCAGTTCGAACATGCCTCCACGAAGAGGTGGGCCGCCTCCCGCTCGATCCTCGCCCGCGGTTGGGACCTCGTCCGTCATGACCGCGCGATCCTTCTGATGTTCGCGGCGACGTTCCTGGTGAATGGCGCCGCCGACGCCTCCGGCCGCATGCAGCCCCGCCGGCTGGTGGAGCTGGGCTTGCCCTCGGAGCCGGTCGTGTGGTTCGCCGCCCTCGGGGTCCTCATCCTGCTGGTGGGCTCGCTCGCGCTGCGCGTCGTCCAGCTGTACATCGACGGCGCATCGACGGCCGTGCGCGGCTACGCGATCGCGTGCGCGGCAGGAGCGATCGGGTTGATGGGACTGGCCGTCGCGCCCGAGGTGGTGAGCGGCAGCGCGGCCGTGCTGTTGTTCGGCGGGATCGCGGTCCCTTTGACGCGGACGATCGCCACGATCTGGGTGAACCGGCAGACGAGCGACGACGTCAGAGCGACGGTCCACTCATTCCTCGCCCAGGCCGAGTACTCGGGCGAGATCGCGTGTGGCCTCGCCATCGCCGCCGTCGCACAGTTGGGGAGCCTGACCTTGGCGCTGCTCGCGTGCGGCGCGCTCTTCGCGACCACAATCGTCCTCGTGCAAGGCCTGGGCACGTCAGGGAACGCGAAGACCGCCGGATGAATTCGATTAGCGCGAGGCGGCGGTCAGCGCGCGGCGCGCCTCCTGCGGACGGCTCCGCCCATGCGCTCCAGCTCGCGACCGATCCTGAGCTGGCGAGAAAGGCTGATCTCGCCCTTCTTGTTGCGGATGGACAGGTTCTTGTTGATGCGCCTGAAGCCGTCGAGCATCACCTGGATCTCGGGGTGCGGAGGCGCCTCGTCGTCGACGGGGATCGAACGCAGGAGTTTGGCGGTCGCCTGCACTTCTTTCGCGAGCGACCGCACCGTGCGCATTTGGAAGGAGACGACAGGCACGGGGGCAAACTAGCACACGTTCGTTAGTCTTTCACCCCTGGCCGTGCTCCCGACTGGCACGCTCACGTTCCTTTTGACCGATCTCGAGAACTCGTCGCGGACCTGGGAGACCCAGGAGGACGCGATGCGAGTCGCGATGGTCCAGCACGACCGCATCGTCTACGGGAGCGTCGAGCGGAACGGCGGTGCGCTGGTGGAGAGCGGTCGCGAGGGCGACAGCGTGCTCGCTGTCTTCGTGCGGCCACGGGACGCGGCGGCTGGCGCGGTCGAGATCCAGCGCGCCTTCCGATCGGTGGATTGGCCCGGCGGCCTCAGGCTGCGAACGCGGATCGCGTTGCACACGGGGGAGGTGGAGCTTCGGGAGGGACACTACTTCGGCCCTCCGCTGAACCGCTGTGCCCGCGTCCTCGCGCTCGCCCATGGGGGGCAGGTCCTGGTGACCCAGGCGACGCGCGAGCTGCTGGCAGACGACGCGCCTTCCGACGTCGAGCTGACCGACCTCGGCGTGCACAGGTTGAAGGATCTTCGTCGCTCGGAACGAGTGTTCCAGCTCAGCGACCTCACGCAACCCGAGCGGTTCCCGCCGGTGCAGTCCCGCGGTGCGTATCGCACGAACCTGCCAGAGCAGCTGACGAATTTCGTTGGGCGCGAGCGCGAGCTGGTCGAGCTCCGGGAGCTGCTGGCGCGCGCGCGCCTCGTGACGCTCACGGGACCCGGCGGAGTGGGAAAGACGCGGCTGGCGAAACAGATCGCGCTCGAGGCAGCGGCCGACACGCCCGGCGGCGCATGGTTCTTAGACCTCGCTCCGCTGGCGGATCCCAAGCTCGTCGAGCGCACGGTGGCGACCGCGCTCGACCTCGAGGAGCAGCAAGGCCGGACTCTCCTGGAGACGCTCGCGGACCACTGCGCCGAGGGGTCGATGCTCCTCGTGTTCGACAACTGCGAGCATCTGCTCGCCGCATCCGCGGACCTTGCGGCGTCACTCCTCGCGTCGTGCCGCGAGCTTCGGATCGTCGCGACCAGCCGCGAGCCGCTCGGGATCGGCGGCGAGGTGACCTGGCGCGTACCTTCCCTCGCCCCCGAACACGCGGCGCAGCTCTTCGTCGATCGCGCGCGGGATCGATCGCCCCGCTTCGCGCCATCGGCGCAGACAGCGTCAGTCATCGACGAGATCTGCGAGCGACTCGATGGGATCCCGCTCGCGATCGAGCTGGCCGCGGCGCGCACCGCGATCATGTCGCCCGGCGAGGTCCTGCGGCGCCTCGGCACGGGCCTCGCGCTGGCGGGAGCGGATCGGACGGCGGCCGACCGGCAAAAGACCCTTGAAGCGGCGATCGCATGGAGTTACGAGCTGCTGTCTCCCGCCGAACGGACGCTCCTTGAACGCCTCGCGGTGTTCGCCGGCAGTTTCTCGGTGGTCGCGGCCGAGCGCGTGTGTCATGGTGACGATCTCCCCCTCGACTCGGTCCTCGAGCACCTGAGCCAGCTGGTGATGAAGTCGCTCGTCCAATCCGTCGACGATCGATACACCCTGCTGCACACGGTCCGCGCCTACGCGCACGAGAAACTGGTCGGCGCGAACGCGGCAGCCGAGATGGAGCGCCGGCGGGCGGGCCATGTGCTCGAGCTGGCCTCGTCGCGGCGCCCGGGCGCGCTCGGCGACTGGCTCGATGCGGTCGAGACCGACTACCACGACATCCGGGCCGCGCTCGCGTGGTGCATCGAAGAGGATCCGGGGATGGGCGCGGAGATCGCCGCGGTTCTGTACGACTTCTGGCTGGGGCGCGGGTACGTGATCGAGGCGCGAGCGTACCTGCGAGACATCGTCGCGCGGCTCCCCACGGGATCGGTCGGCATGGATCGGGCGCTCCTCAGCGCGGGCGTCTTCGCGTACACGGCTGGTGACTTCGCGCAGGCGGCAGCGCTCATCGAAGAGGGCATGGCAGGCGCGCGGGCGAGCGGGGACCGCGAGCTGATCGGACGCGGCCTCGTGTTCCAGGGCGCCGTCGCGTTGGCCACCGGCCACGCTGACGCGGCGCAGTCGGCGCTGGACGAGGCGCTCGGCATCGCCCGCGAGATCGGGCGGGGGCAGCTCGAAGCGGCCGCGCTCCATCACCTGGGATCGCTCGCGAGCGTGCGCGGCGAGCCGCAGGTGGCGCGCGACCTGCTCTCGCGAAGCCTCGAGTTACGACGTCGGCTCGGCACCGAGGATGAGGCCAGCGCAACGCTCATGCTGCACTCGGCCGTCGGCATCATCGTAGGCGACCTTTCCCAGGCGCGAGCCGACGTCGTCGCCGCCCTGCGCATCGGTCTCGCCCTGCGCGACCGCCGCGCGGCCTGGTCGCTCGACGTGCTCGCTTGCCTCGAGGCCCTGGACGGCAACGCCGATAGAGCCGTGCGGCTCGGGGCCGCGGCACAGGCGGTATACGAGTCGACGGCCCAGAGCCCGCCCGCGGTGTGGCAAAGCTTCGTCGGTCCGCTCATGGCGCGCGCCCGGTCGCAACTTGGCGAGGCCGCCGCGAGCGCCGCGATGCAGTTCGGACGCGATCTGACGTTCGACCAGGCTCTGCACTATGCGCTGGGTACGGCGCGGTCCGATCCCCTCGGGCCCGTGGAGTTGCCGCGGCTCTCGCGTTGATACAAGTACCTCGCGGGCGGTCCATCCTGGTGTGGACCTTCCCGAGACGGTGGCGACGCACCGCCCACCCGGCTTTCGACCGGCCGATACGATGCTCGGGACGGCGGCGTGCCGATCCCTCCCCATTCGGAGGCTGAGCCATCGTCCCTACGGGCACCGTCACGCTGATCTTCACGGACATCGAGGGCTCGACGCATCTCGTGCAGCGGCTGGGCGCGGGATTCCGCGAGGTCCTCGAACTCCACGACCGAACGCTGCGCGCGGCGTTCTCCGATGGGGTTGAGATCCGCACGGAGGGCGATTCGTTCTTCATGGCGTTCGAGTCCGCGCCGGCCGCTGTCGCCGCGGCCGTCGCCGGACAGCGTGCGCTCGCACTCGCACGGTGGCCGCGAGGCGAGCAGGTCCGAGTGCGCATGGGGATCCATACCGGCCAGCCGGAAGTCGCCGGCGACAACTACATGGGCCTCGACGTTCACCGCGCCGCCCGGATCGCTGCCGCTGCCCACGGAGGCCAGGTGTTGATCTCCGGTTCGACGCACGCTCTCGCGGCGCGCGATCTCCCGGATGGCGTCAGCGTCCGCGACCTCGGTCGCCACCGGCTGAAGGACCTGATCGCTCCTGAACGCATCTACCAGCTCGTCATCCCCGACTGCCCTTCGGAGTTCCCTGCGATCCGGTCTCTCGACGCGCGGCCCAACAACCTTCCGACGGCGGCCACCAGCTTCGTCGGCCGAGCCGAACAGGTCGGTGAGGCACGACGCCTCCTGTCGTCGACTCGTGCGCTCACGTTGACCGGCCCGGGTGGCACCGGCAAGACCCGGCTCGCGCTCGAGGTCGGCGCGCTCGAGCTCGACAGCTTCGCGGACGGCGTCTTCTTCGTACCGCTGGCCGCTATCAGCGATCCAGGCCTCGTCGCGCCCACGGTCGCGCAGGTCCTCGGCGTGCGCGAGGAGGCCGGCCGGGTCATCGCCGATGCGGTCAGTGGCCACCTGCACGACAAGCGTTTGCTGCTGATCCTGGACAACTTCGAACAGGTGCTCGATGGAGCCACGTTCGTCGCCGCGATGCTCGAAGGGGCGCCCGGCGTGCGGGTCGTCACGACGAGCCGTGCGCCTCTGCGGATCGCCGGCGAGCAGGAGTTCCCGGTGCCGCCGCTCGGCGTGGGCGGCCCGCCGCAGCGCGACGCGGACGGTCCGCTTCCGGAGGCGCTGCTGCTATTCGCTGAACGTGCGGGCGCGGTCGACCCGTCCTTTCAGCTGACGGGTACGAACCGGGCCGATGTCGCGGCCATCTGCGCGCGGCTCGATGGTCTTCCGCTCGCGATCGAGCTCGCGGCGGCGCGGATCCGGATCCTCAGTCCGCGGGCGATCCTCGACCGGCTCGACCGGCGTCTCGACCTTCTGGTCGGTGGAGCGCGAGACCTGCCGGCCCGTCAGCGGACCCTTCGCGGGGCGATCGACTGGAGCTTCGGCCTGCTGAGTCCGCCGCAGCGGTCGCTGTTCGCCCGCGCTTCGACCTTCGTGGGCGGCTGGACCTTCCAGGCGCTGGAGGCTGTATGCGTCGATGCGGACGCCGCCGACGATGTCTTGGAGACGCTCGGGTCCCTCATCGAGCACAGCCTCGTAATGCGGACGGGCATGGAAGACGCTCGCTACGCCATGCTGGAGACCATCCGTGAGTACGCCCGCGAGCGGCTCGCCGATCGCGGCGAGCTCGACTCCGCGGCGGCCCGGCATGCCGAATTCTTCGTCGCGCTCGCGGAGCGCGCGGTGCCCGAGCTTGACGGGAGGCGTCAAGACGAATGGCTCGACCTTTTGACGAGCGACCTCGACAACCTGCGCGCCGCGATCCGTTGGTCGATCGACCAAGGCGACGGCGATGCCGGCCTGCGGATCGCGGTCGCCCTCGGGCGGTTCTGGGTCATGCGCGATCGCATCACCGAAGGCCGCCAGACCTTGGCGAGGGCGCTCGCGCTCCATCCTCCAACAGGCAGCCCGCAGACGCGAGCACGCGCGCTGACCCTCGCCGGCAAGCTGGCGACGTGGCAGGGCGATTTCGCTCCCGCGCGACCGGCGGTCGAGGAGAGCCTGGGGATCTTCCGCGCGATCGACGACCAGCCGGGGACCGCTGAGGCCCTGAGCACGCTCGGCTGGGCGACCGCGCTCGCGGAGCCGGAGACGAGCGTTCGCGCCTTCGATGACGCCGCCGACATCTTCCGGGAGCTGGGAGACGTCCGCTCCGCGGCGGAGAGCCTCGCTGGCAGTGGCCGCGTAGCCTTACGGCTGGGTGACCTCCCGGGGGCCCGGCGAAGACTTGGCCAGTCCATCGAGGGCATCCGCAGCATCGGGGAGAAACACGGCCTTCCATTTCCCCTCGCGGACCTCGCACGGCTCGAGCAGCTCGAGGGCAACATCGACAACGCGAGGGCCCTTTTTGCAGAGAGCATCGCGGGGGCGCGCGAAGCCGGGACGACGCTCGGCTTGGTCTGGGGTCTCGACCTCTTCGCCGCTCTGCTCATCGCGCAAGGTGACCCTGAAGAGGGACTCAGGATCGCGGGGGCGGTGTCGCGGCAGCGCCTGGAGATCGGTGGCGGGCCCGCCACCGCTCTGGTCGGTCTCAAGGACCCCCGCGATGCCGTCGGGGCGGCTCTGGACGAAGCGACGATGGAGCGCGCTTGGGACGACGGCCGACGGTTGAACTTCGAGGAGGTCGCCGCGCGCGCTCTCGCCGCGCTTGCGGAGACTCCGGGTCGAGCGCAACAGGCACTAGGTCCGCCTCGACGCGGGTGATGCGACGCGTGTCTCTACAGGCGGGCAAGCGTGTGGGGATCCGGCTCGCCGGCGAAGTACTTCCCCAGGCACGAGGCGAACACCGGTTCCTCCGGCGCGGCCCGCGCGAACACCGTCATCGACGACCGGAATTTCAGGTCGTCCGGGTGGCCGAGGATATCGCTGATCGGTCGCCCTTCGACGCCGGCGACCAGCGCGGTGCACTCGCGGAGCCGCGGGCCGAGGACCGGGTGCGCGAGGTATGCGGCGGCCTCGTCGAGCGACGTGATCGCGAATCGCCGCGACATCTCACTGCGTCCAAGTCCCGCGACCTGCGGAAAGATGAACCACATCCAGTGGCTGCGCTTGCGTCCCGCGCGCAGCTCGCCGACCACCGTTTGGTAGACAGGCTCCTGCGCATCAACGAAGCGCTGCAGGCGAAAGGGATCTCCCATCGACTCGACCTTCATCATGAGACCCTGCGGATGACAAGTGTGTGGGCCGACGGGGCACGCTACGAGTCCTACATCGGCCGCTGGAGCCGCGCCGTGGCGAGGTCATTCGTCGGCTGGCTCTCCTTGCCTGCCTCGGGGAGGTGGATCGACGTGGGCGCGGGAACGGGTGCGCAGGCCGCGACCATCCTGAAACTCGCGTCCCCGCGACGGTGGTGGCTCTCGATCCATCCGATGCGTACATCAGGCATGCGCGCACGCAGCTGCCCGCGACCGCCCGCTGCACGGTGGGTGACGCTCATTCGCTTCCGATCACACACGCATCGTTCGACGTGTGCGTGTCGGGTCTCGTGCTCAACTTCGTGCAGCGTCCGACCAGCGGTGGAGGAAATGACGCGCGCGCTGGCACAGCTCTTCGTGGGGGCCGGCCTGGTAGCGGTCGAGACCCGCGCCATCGATGTCGAAACGCACTTCCGTGACTTCCAGGAGCTGTGGGCGCCGTTTCTCGGAGCGCAGGGCCCCGCTCCGGCATACCTCGCATCGCTCAGCGACGTCCGGCGCGCGCAGGTGCGCGAGCGGTTGCGGCAGATGGTGCCCGCCCGCGCCGACGGTCGCACATCACTGCCCGCGCGCGCATGGGCGGTGCGCGGGGACGTCCGCGATGACCGAGGGATCGCGGACGGCTGAGGATCTTCCGCGCGGTCTCTAGCTCGCTCCTTCAGCCGCGCGCTCGAGGCCGGCGATATCGATCTTGTGCATCTTCAGCATCGCCTCCATCGCGCGCTTGGACCTTTCGGGATCCCTGTCGCCGAGCAGCTCACCGAGCCTGCGCGGGACGATCTGCCAGGAGAGGCCGAACTTGTCCCTCAGCCAGCCGCACTGATCCTCTTCGCCGCCGGCGGAGAGCTTGTTCCAGAGTTCGTCGACCTCTTGCTGCGTCTCGCAGTTCACGAACAGTGAAATGGCCTGCGTGAACTTGAACTCAGGTCCGCCGTTGAGTGCCATGAACTCCTGCCCCTCGAGTTGGAAGGTGCCGGTCATGACCGTCCCGTCGGGCCCCGGTCCGCCCGCGTCATAACGCCTGACCTCGTGGATCTTCGAGTTCTTGAAGATCGAGACGTAGAAGTTCATCGCCTCTTCAGCGTTGTCGTCGAACCATAGGAACGGGGTGATCTTCTGCATCGGGTCCTCCTCAGATCTTCGCGGCGAGCGGCAAGAGTGCTACATTTTCGCCGGCGGTGATCCCACGCCGAACCTCGCTCGATCTTCCCCCAGCGAAGATCCCCGTGCGAGGCAAAGGGGGGCGTACTCCCGGATCGGTGTGACGGACCTTCGTGCCAGGGCGGCGCTGCTGGGAAAGCTCCGCTCGAGGCATGGAACGAAGGAGAACGTGATGCCGAAGCAAAAGGACCTCAAGCGGATCGTGCGCTCACGCAAGGAAAAGACCGGCGAGTCGTACACGGCCGCCCGCGCGCAGGTCCTCCGCAAGAAGGAGTCCGCACCCGACTACGCCCAGGTCGCGGGCAGGAGCGACGCCGTCGTGACGAAGCAGACCGGACGCGACTGGGCCGAATGGGTGAGGATCCTCGACGCCCAGAACGCCAACGAGATGCCGCACGGCGAGATCGCGCGGTACGTCGTGTCCCTCGGCACCCCGAGTTGGTGGAGCCAGACGGTCACCGTCGGGTACGAGCGGATCCGCGGTCTGCGCGACCGCGGCCAGCGCCGAGACGGCGCGTACGAAGCGAACAAGAGCCGCACGCTCCAGGTGGGAATCTCCAGGCTCTACGACGCGTTCGCGAACGCGCGTGTCCGCAGGCGCTGGCTCCCCGATACGGTCGAGGTGCGATCGGCGCGCCCGAACAAGCGAATGAGCATGAAGATGCCCGACGGAACGGCTGTCGAGATCGGCTTCTCCGCGAAGGGCGCGGCGAAGAGCGCGGTGGCGCTCACGCACACCAAGCTCACCAGCAGGTCCGCCTCTGACGAGAAGAAGGCCTGGTGGGCCGAGCGGTTCGATGCGTTGGCGGAGTTCCTGACCTAAGGCCCAGGGGTCGGCCCCGAGCGCGTGCGAGATCGGAGCCGACCTCGGGCTGGCGACAAAGAGGGGGTTCGCGCGTGCCGGTCCCTGTCTCACCTGAGCTGATCCGGTTGGCCCCAGAGCAGGCGACCATCAAACGGTGGCGGCTGGCGAAACGGCCGCGCATGGGTGCTACGGTCTCGCCCTGATCGAACGATCACACCGAGCTGGATGGGGGACAAGTACACATGCCGAGATCGAAGTCGACTCGACCGCGCGCGTCCGAAACGCCCAAGGTTTCCAAGGCTGAAGCGCGCCCGACCATGAGCGGGCCGGCGAAGAGACCGGCCCAAGCGGGCAAGGGCGATGACCTGGCTGCGAAGATGGCAGCGACCAACGACCTCGCGGCGAGCATGCCCTTCAATGCGAACAAGCCGCTCGAATACGACCCGGAGGCGGCCATCGCCCCGGAGCCTGGGCAGTCGTCGGTGCCCGGCGATCCGAGCGTGACCGCAAGCACAGCCAGCGAAACGAACGCATCCGACAAGGTGGGCGACGGCACACCTCAGATCGGAGTCAACAACACGATCGCTCCGCTCGACCGCGTGCGCGCCGACGGCAGCGGTCAGGCCCTCACGACCAACATGGGCGTCCAGATCGGCGACAACCAGAGCTCGCTCAAAGAGGGCCTGCGGGGCCCAACGCTGCTCGAGGACTTCGTCCTTCGCGAGAAGATCACGCACTTCGACCACGAGCGCATACCAGAGCGCATCGTCCACGCCCGCGGCTCCGCCGCGCACGGCTACTTCGAGTGCACCAAGGCACTCGCGGAATACACGCGGGCCGCGCCTTTCGCGGAGGTCGGCAAACGCACCCCGGTCTTCGTGCGCTTCTCGACAGTGGTGGGGGAGCGCGGCTCGACCGATACCGCGCGCGACGTTCGGGGATTCGCGGTGAAGTTCTACACGGACGAGGGCAACTGGGACCTCGTCGGTAACAACATCCCGATCTTCTTCATCCAGGACGCGATGAAGTTCCCGGACCTTGTCCATGCGGCCAAGCCGGAGCCGCACTTCGCGATGCCTCAGGCGGCCACCGCGCACGACACCTTCTGGGACTTCGCCTCGCTCATGCCGGAGATCACGGCGATGCTGATGTGGGTCATGTCCGACCGTGCGATCCCACGCAGCTTCCGCACGATGCAGGGCTTCGGCGTCAACACCTACCGCCTCGTCAACGCGCAGGGCGAATCCCGATTCGTCAAGTTCCACTGGGCACCCGTCCTTGGCACGCACTCCCTGGTGTGGGATGAAGCAGTGAAGATCTCGGGCGCCGACCCTGATTTCCACCGCCGCGACCTGTGGGAGGCGATCGAGGCGGGCGCGTACCCCGAGTACGAGCTCGGCCTCCAGATCATCACCGAGGAGCAGGCGGACAAATTCTCGTTCGACGTGTTGGACGCGACGAAGATCGTCCCCGAGGAGCTCGTGCCTCTCGTGCCGGTCGGGAGGCTGGTACTGGATCGCAACCCGGACAATTTCTTCGCGGAGACCGAGCAGGTCGCGTTCTGCACCGCCAACGTGGTTCCGGGCATCGACTTCTCGAACGACCCGCTCCTCAGCGGCCGCATCCACTCCTACGTCGACACGCAGATCTCCCGTCTGGGCGGTCCGAACTTCCACGAGATCCCGATCAACACCCCCGTCGCCCAGGTGCACAACAACACTCGCGACGGCATGCACCGGCAGGCGATCCATCGGGGCCGCGTGTCGTACGAGCCCAACTCGCTCGGCGGCGGGTCGCCGTTCCAGGCCGGAGCGGCGGGGTTCGTCTCGTTCCCCGAGCCGGCTGAGCCCGACGTGCACAAGGTGCGCGGCAAGCCCGAACGCTTCGCCGATCACTACACGCAGGCGACGCTCTTCTGGAACAGCCAGTCCGAGACCGAAAAGATGCACATCATCAATGCGTTCCGGTTCGAGCTTTCGCGCGTGCAGACGGCGGCGGTGCGGGAGCGCATGGTCTCCGGCCTTCTCAACGTCGCGCCCGAGCTAGGCGAGGCGGTCGGCCGCGGCCTCGGCATGGAGCAGCTGCCGGAACCGATGCCGAAGGTCCTTCAGAAGGACGTCACGCCCGAAGTGACGGAGTCGCCTGCCCTGTCGCTGTTCGCGCGTCCAGGGGACGGAAGCGTTCGAGGCCGGCGCGTGGCGATCCTGGTCGCCGACGGCGTCAAGGCAGGGGACCTCACGGCCGTCCATGACGGGCTGGTGGAGGCCGGCGCGGTGCCGAGGTTCCTCGGGGGCCGCCTCGGGACCGTGGTGCCCAGCGGAGGTTCGCCGATGATCGTCGGCACGACGCTCGAGGCCGCACCGTCGGTCCTGTTCGACGCCGTCGTGCTACCGGATGGAGCGGATGGGGTGGTTCATCTCGCGCGGGACGGCCGCGCCATCGAGTTCGTGAAGGATCAGTACCGGCACTGCAAGCCGATCCTCGCGTTCGGGGCGTCAGCCGACCTGCTCGCGCAGGCGCGCATACCGACCACGCTTCCCAGCGGCGAGCCGGATCCGGGACTGATCATCGCCGCCGCCGGGACTGCCAAGACGGCCCTGCGCTCGTTCGTCGCGGCGCTCGGCACGCATCGCTCGTTCGCCCGCGAGACCGATCCGCCGCTGGTCTGACCCTCACGCGCTAAGAGCGTCCGCGCGAGACGGATCCGCGTCGATCTGATCTCATGCGAACAGCGTCCGAGTGCCCGTCGCTCGCGGTGGGCGACGGGCACTCGGGCTACGCTCTCGCGCGTGCCAGATGACGTGATGCGCGACCTGCTGGCGTCATCCGAGCCGTCGATCCGGTGGAAGACGCGCGTGCGCGTGCTCGGCGAGAACCCCGGGTCGCGCTCCATCCGCGCGCTGCGCGAGGAGATCCGCGGATCGCCCAGGGTTCGCGCGCTCCTGTCGCGCCGTACCCAGCTCGGCCGGGCCGGCACCGCGCGGCAGGTCTACTACAAGTGGCAGGGCCTCCACTGGGTCCTGGCGGCGCTCGCCGACCTCGGCTACCCGCCGGGCGACGAGGGCCTCTACCCGATCCGCGACCGCGTGGTCGGGTTCTGGAGCGGCGAGCGC
>JBHEML010000051.1:0-10787 GCA_046262615.1 Candidatus Limnocylindria bacterium
CTCGAGGAGTGCGTCGCGCAGACCGGCTGGGCCCTGCGGACGTCTCCGGGCGTGGGCGAGACCGAAGCGCCGAGCGCCGAGACGCTCGCGATCATCCGCGCGTACGACCCGCAGGGCTTCTGGACGCGGCGGGCCGAATGACGCGCTCGGCGCCGATGCACGGGACGCTGGTCCGTGCCAGCCGAGCGCCGCCGGCCGGGCATTCACAGAGGTTCCGTCTTTGGAAGAGAGCGCCGTGAAGCAAGCGAAGGGTCTCGAGCTGTTGACTGGCGCCGACCCCATAATCGCGGGCATGGTGGAGGTGCGGCTCCCCACGCTTCCCGAGCGCTACAACGCGGCCGAGACCTTCATCGACGCGCACCGCGGCGTGCGTGACTCGGCGGTCGCCATCCGGTGCCAAGGCGACACCGTGACTTACGGAGACCTCGCCGCGAGCGTCGACCGCGCGGGGAACGCGTTCGCCGGGCTCGGGATCCAGATCGAGGAGCGCGTCGTGGTGATGTGCCTCGACTCGCCGGCCTTCGTCTACGCGTTCTTCGGAGCTATCAAGATCGGCGCGATCCCCATCCCCACGAACACGATGCTCACCTCACACGACCTCCGCTACATCCTCACCGACAGCCGGGCCGTCGCGATCGTCGTGTCGGCTCCACTGCTCCCGAAGGTGCTCGAGATCGTGGGTGACCTCCCACGGCTGCGCCACGTGCTCGTGACGGGCGACGCAGGCGCTGCCGGCGAGTCCGCGCACGCGGGAGCGGCGGCCCGCGGCAAGAGCGGACGGGCGTCGGTGGCCTCGTTCGAGGAGGCGCTCGCCGCCGCCGACGCGGAGCTGGCCCCGGCCGATACGACGCCCGACGACGCCTGCTTCTGGCTGTACTCATCAGGGACGACGGGCTTCCCCAAGGGCGCGGTGCACCTCCAGCACGACATGGTCTGGTGCGCCGACACCTACGGCGCGCACGTCATCGCGACGACGGAGGCCGACCGGCATTTCACGGTGTCGCCGCTGTTCCACGCGTACGGCCTCGGCAATGGCGTCTTCTTCCCGTTTCGCGTCGGAGCGTCGACGGTCTACAAGCCCGAGCGCTCGACGCCGGATGTGGTCTACGGGCTCGTCACGCGCGAGAAGCCGACCATCCTGTTCACCGCGCCGACCTTCTACGCCGCGCTGCTCGCGTACCCGGAGAAGGACTTCCCGTACGACCTGTCGTCGCTGCGCTTCTGCGTTTCGGCTGGCGAGGCCTTGCCGAAGACGCTGTTCGACCAGTGGAAGCGGCGCTTCGGCCTCGAGATCCTCGACGGGATCGGCTCGACGGAGATGCTGCACATCTTCATCTCGAACTTCCCTGGGCGCGCCAAAGGAGGAACGAGCGGGACAGTCGTGCCCGGGTACCGCGCGAAGATCGTTGATGACGACGAGAAGGAGCTCCCACCCGGAGATACGGGCAACCTCTGGGTGTCGGGCGACAGCGCGTGCGCGTATTACTGGAACAAGCACGAGAAGTCGAAGGCCACGCTCCGGGGCGCGTGGATGGTCACCGGGGACAAGTACCACCTCGACGAAGAGAACTTCTACACGTACGAGGGGCGCAGCGACGACATGCTGAAGGTCTCGGGCCAGTGGGTCTCGCCTGCGGAGGTCGAGGCCGCGCTGATGGCGCACCCGGCCGTGCTGGAGTGCGGCGTCGTCGGCACGAAGGACAAGGATGGTCTGACGAAGCCGCGCGCCTTCGTCATGCTGAAGGACGGCAAGGCCGCCGGTGACGCCCTCGCGGACGAGCTAAAGGCGTTCGTGAAGGGCCGGATCACGCCGTACAAGTACCCACGCTGGGTCGAGTTCACCGACGACCTCCCGAAGACGGCCACAGGGAAGATCCAGCGTTACAAGCTGCGGGAGCGCGAATGAACGAGCGCGTTCGCGCCTGGAAGCAGGAAGCGACCGACGACCCCGACGGCTTCTGGCGGCGCGCAGCCGGGATGGTGCGCTGGGCGAGGCCGTTCGACACGGTCCTCGAGTGGGAGCCGCCGACGTTCAAGTGGTTCAGCGGCGGGCGCACGAACCTCAGCTACAACTGCGTCGACGTCCACGTCGCCGCGGGCCACGGCGAGCGCCTCGCGCTGATCGCGCATAACGAGCGCGGCGAGCGGCGCACCCTGACGTACGGCGAGCTCCAGCGCGAGGTCGTCCGCGTCGCCGCGGCGCTCCAGGGTCTCGGCATCGCGAAAGGCGATCGCATCGCGATCTACATGCCGACCTGCGCCGAGGCGATCGTCCTCATGCTCGCCGCGATCCGCATCGGGGCCGTGATCATCGTCGTCTTCGCCGGATTCGGCGCCGGGGCCCTCGGGGAGCGGATCCGCATGTCCGGCGCGCGCGCGGTGTTCGCCACCGACGTCACCTACCGCAAGGGAAAGGACGTGCCGCTGAAGGGGATCGTCGACGAGGCGGTCGCGGGCGCCGACACGGTGGAGCGGGTCGTGATCCTGCGGCGCGGCGCCGACGTCGCGATGACTGAGGGACGCGACCTCACGTGGGACGCATTCCTCGCTGGCGGAGCCGGCCACGACGGCGCGCACGTCGAGCTCGAGTCGAACGAACCGGCCTACATCCTCGCGACGTCGGGCACCACCGCGAAGCCAAAGCTCGCCGTGCACACCCACGGCGGATACCAGGTGTTCGTCCGCGCGATGGCCGAGTGGATGTTCGCGCTGCGCCCGACGGACGTGTGGTGGTCGACATCGGACATCGGCTGGGTCGTGGGTCACTCCTACATCGTGTTCGGCCCGCTGCTCGCGGGATGCACGACGCTCGCCTACGAGGGCGCGCTCGATCATCCCGACGCGGAGACCTTCTACCGGATCATCGAACGCGAGCGCGCGACGGGCGTGTTCACCTCGCCGACCGCGGTGCGGCTCCTGATGCGCTACGGGACGGCCGCGGCCCAGAAGCACGACCTCGGGTCACTCGAGCGGGTGTTCTGTGCGGGCGAGGTCCTGAACGCGCCCGCCTGGGAATGGCTGCAGAAGGAGGTCCTGAAGGATCGCATCCCCGTGGTCGATCACTACTGGCAGACGGAGACCGGCGGACCCGTGGTCGGCAATCCCTACGGCGTCGAGCTGCTGCCAATCAAGCCGGGATCGTCGGGGGTTCCGCTGGCGGGGATCGAGGCGGAGGTGATGACGCCCGAGGGGCAGCCGTGCGCGCCTGGGGAGAAGGGCATCTTCGTGATCACGCGTCCCTTCCCGGGGCTCACGCCGCGCCTTTGGGGCGAGCCCGAACGGTACGCCGCCGACTACTGGGAGAAGGTGCCCGGCCAGCACGTCTACTTCACCGGCGACGCGACGGCGATCGACGACGAGGGCTACGTCTGGTTCAGCGGCCGCGCGGACGAGATCATCAAGATCGCGGGCCACCGCCTCGGGACGATCGAGGTGGAGACCGCGTTCCTGCGTCACCCGGCGGTCGCAGAGGCGGGCGCCACCGGACGCCCTGACGAGCTGCGCGGCGAGGTCATTTCCGCGTTCGTCGTTCTGAAGCAGGGCAGCCAGCCGTCGGACCGGCTCAAGCGGGAACTCCTGGACAGCGTGCGTCGGGAGCTCGGCCCGGTCGCGGTGATCGGCGAGCTCAACTTCGTCGACATGCTCCCGAAGACGCGCAGCGGCAAGATCATGCGCCGTGTGCTGAAGGCCGTGACGCTCGACCGCGACCCCGGCGACGTCTCGACGATCGAGGACGAGGGCTCGGTCGAGGACGCGCGCGATGCGTGGGCGCGCATGCGCGAAGAGGTGACGGCGCAGTCCGCACCGCGCGCGTGACGCCGGGTCTCCGCTGACATTGCGCGGCTGATGGTCGCGCGTCGCGACGGCAGACGGCGATCCACACGCTCCGATGGATCGGCTTCGCGCGCTCGGATCCGCGAAGACAAGCCGCCGTGGCCACTCGTGCCCGCGGCGGTGCGGGCCGAGACCGAACGGCTCGTCGGCTCCCGCGTGACGCGAGCGCTGCGCGTCTACGGCGGCTACGGGCCGTCGGCGACGTTCCGCCTCACGCTCGCCGATGGCCGGCGCGCGTTCTTCAAGAGCAGTTATCCGACCCACGAGTCCGTGAAGTGGGCGATGCCTCGCGAGGCAAAGGTCTACCGCCAGCTCGGCGAACGCATCGCGCCGTGGGGGCCCCGCTTCTTCGGCGCGTTCGAGATCGAGCGGTGGTACGTGCTCGTGCTCGAGGATCTCGGTCCTGGGGGCAGCCCGCGTTGGACGCCAGCTTCGGCGCGACGCGCCGCGCGTGCGTACGCCGCGTTCCACGCCTCGACCGTTGGCGACCGGCTGCCCCGCTGGCTCTCGCGGACGCAGCACCACGAGTTCGGCGCGTACTGGGGGCGACTCGCGGGGAGGGGTGAGGTGGCGGGCACCGCGGGGCTCGCGCGCCGCCGCCGCGGCGAGGCCGAGGAGTGGCTCGACGTCGCACTGCCGGTGCTGCGCGCGCACGAGTCGAAGCTGCGGACGCTCCGCCCTCCATTCGCGCTGCTCCACTTCGACACCCGCTCCGACAACGTACGGCTCCAGGGCGAGCAGCTGCGCATCTTCGACTGGCCCTTCGCCAGCGTCGGCCCGCACGAGTTCGACCTCGCCGCTTTCGCGCAGTCGATCGCCGCCGAGGGCGGACCGCTGCCGGAGCGCGTGGCGGCGCACTACGCCGAAGTGTTGCCGCTGCGCGACCGCGCGATGGACGCGTCGGTCGCCGGGATCGCCGGATACTTCGCCGACCGCGCGTGGCGCCCGCCGGTCAAAGGACTGCCGCGCCTGCGGTCGATCCAGCGGCGCCAGCTCAAGGCGACGCTGGGGTGGGCCGCGCGCCGCTTCGCGCTCCCCGAGCCGCGGTGGCTCTCCGCCGTCGCGGATTGAGGAACGCCGCCGATGCCGGAGTGGCCGGACCTCCACGTGCTGCGCGAACGACTCGACGCGGCGCTCGTCGGACGCGCCGTCGTAGGCGTCCGCACGGGCGATCCGGTGGTGCTCCGCTCGTCCGTGCCTCCGTCCGAGTTGCTGACGGGGCGCCGCTTCGCAGCGGTGCGGCATCGCGGGAAGTTCCTCGCGTTCGACCTCGACGATGGCGTCGCGATGGTGGTGAACCCCATGCTCTCGGGGCTCTTCCTGCTGGCACCGGTCGGTGCGAAGGCCACGCGCGACACGCGCCTGCGCCTCGAGATCGAGGGCGGGCGGGAGCTGCGCTATCGCGACGACACCAAGATGGGAAAGGTCTACATCTTCCGCGGCGATCCGCCGGAGATCCCCGGCTATGCGGACCTCGGCCCTGAGGCTGGCGCGCTGGAGTGGACCCGTGAGGAGTTCGCGCGGCGCGCCCGGGCGACGCGAAAGGAGGTGCGCAACCTCCTGATGGACCAGCGGTTCATCGCGGGTATTGGGAACGCGTACGCGGACGAGATCCTCTGGCAGGCTCGCCTCCACCCGAAGCTCCCCGTCCGGGCACTTTCGGACACGCAGCTCGGCGAACTGCGGGACGCCATCGCGTCGGTGCTGCGCGACGCTGTCGCGGCCGTCGAGGCGGGTCTGCCGCCCGAGCTTGGAGTCAAGGTGCGGACGCACATGCGCATCCGCGGCCGCGAGGGCCAGCCGTGCCCGCGCTGCGGCGGGCGGATCGTCCGCAGCCGCTCTGGCGACGACGAGGCAGATCGCTGCCCGGTGTGCCAGCCCCCACCGAAGGGCCAGCTCCGGTAGATACTTCGCCGATGCCCACGATCAAAGTCCTTCGCGAAGCGCCGATCGCCGTCGTGCAGCTCGACCGTCCCGAGGTGCTCAATGCGCTCAACGAGGAGCTCATGGACGATCTCGTCGGCGCGCTCGAGGCGCTCGACGCCGACGAAGCGATCCGCTGCATCGTCCTCACGGGGAACGAGAAGGCATTCGCCGCGGGCGCCGACATCAAGCAGGCCTTCGTCGACGCGACGCCTGTCACGATGCTCGCGGACGATCTCACGACGCGATGGGAGCGGATCCGCCGCATCAGGAAGCCGATCGTCGCGGCGGTGTCGGGGTACTGCCTGGGCGGCGGCTGCGAGCTCGCGATGGTGTGCGACATCATCGTGGCTTCGGAGACGGCGCAGTTCGGTCAGCCCGAGGTGAACCTCGGGATCATTCCCGGCGCCGGCGGCACGCAGCGTCTCACCCGCGCGGTGGGCAAGTACCGCGCGATGGAGATCATCCTCACGGGCCGGCGCGTGAAAGCGGACGAAGCCAAGGCGATCGGGCTGGTCGCGCAGGTCTACGCGGCGGCCTCATGGCTCGACGACGCGAGGGCGCTCGCGCAGACGATCGCGGAGAAGCCGCCGATCGCTGTGCGGCTGGCGATCGAGGCGATCGACCTCGCACAGAACAGCACGCTCGACGCGGGCCTCGAATTCGAGCGCAAGGCCTTCTACCTGCTCTTCGCGACGGAGGACAAGAAGGAGGGCGTCGAGGCGTTCGTGGCGAAGCGGAAGCCCGTGTTCAAAGGTAAATGAAGGAGCCGTCGCCGGAAACGCTCACCGTGCCGCCGGGCGCCGGAGAGGTCGCGTCGCTCGGCGCGCTAGGCATCGTCTTCAAGATGGCCGCGGACCAGACCGGCGGCGCGTTCACGATCGTCGAGCACCCGATGGCACCCGGCGCCCCCCGGTCGCAGGGAACGACCAGCCCGCGCGGCGGCTGACCCTAGGTGCGCCTCTCCTCCGGAGCGGCCTCCCGTTCCACGACGGACTCAATGGATCGGGCGGAGGTGATCGGATCCGCGTGGCGATGGACGACTTTCCACTCGCCATCCTCACGCCGGAAGACCGTCGTCACGCGTAGAGAAAATGACACGACCGCGTCGGCGCCCCCGACCTTCGCTCGCACGTGCTCCAGCTCCAAGATGTAGGCGAGATCCGTGCCCGCATACCCGGTAATGGTCTCGAAGTCGTAGACGCCATGTCCGATCGCGGAGGCCGCGCGATCGAGGATGCTCTCCACCGCGTCCCAGCCACGACCAGGCGGCCCCAAGGGGTTGGCCAGGGTGACATCCCCGTGGCGCGACCACATCTCTTTCGTGGGGTCAGGGTCTCCGTTGACGAATGCGAGCTGGGAGGAGTGGTATCGGTCCACGACCTCCGTGAGGTCGGGTGCGAAGGCTTTCAATGACCGGCGCGGTCCTGGCGCTTCTCGCGTTCCGCGCTCCGGCGCCACGATCGACTCGATCGATCGGGGGCTGGTGATCGGATCGGCGTGACGATGGAGGAACTTCCACCCGTCGTCCTCACGTCGGAATATCGTCGTGGCGCGAAGCGAACCCGACGAGACCTCGTCGGCGCCCCCGAGCTTCGCTCGCCAGCGCTCGATCTCGAGGATGTACGAGAGATCCGTTCCCGCGTATTCCGACAGGATCTCGAACTCGAAGTCGCCGTCTCGGACGGCGGACGCGGCGCCATCCAGGGCCCTCGCGACCTCGTCCCAGCCGCGGGCAGGCGGGCCCAGAGGGTTGGCCAGCGTGATGTCGTCGCGCCGCGAGAGCAGCTTCTTCTGGGGCTCGGGGTCTCCCTTGAGGAACGCGTCTATCGACACGTGGTACCGCGCCATGACCTCCGCGAGGTCGGATTTCGACATGCCGTACCTCCGTAAAGTCCTTTGGGGCTAGGCGCCCGCTATCGCCTTCACCCGGTCGGCGTGGCGGTCGAGCGCCGCGGTGACCTTCGCGAGCGGCGTGCCGCGCTGCTCCTCGATCCGCCTCGCGAACTCGGCGGCCTCGCGTAGCCGCTCCTCCAGGAGGACCCACGCCGCGCGGCGGTGCGGGAAGAGGTACCCCGACTCGAAGAAGAGCTCGAACGTCGGTCCCGCGGTCGCCTCGGGGCGGATCGGGCCGAACGGCATCCTCGTCAGCAACTCGCCGAGCGGGTCGATGGCGTCGAACATGAGCCCGACCGCGACATCGGCCAGCACCCGCCGGTCTGACCCTCCGTCGCCGTCCTGCACGAAGAAGCGCGCGAGGACCTGGAGCAGCACCTCGTAGACCACATTGAAGAGATCCGCCACGTGTGAGGTCGTGTGGTCGTCGATCAGCGGCAGGGCGAGATCGCTGCTGATCGGACGGACGATGCCGGCGAGCGAGGGTCGGGCCGGCGCGAAACCCGGGTCTCGCTCCAGCATCTCGAGCAGCTCGTCGTAGATGTCGTGGAAGCGGCCGAAATGTGCCGTGCGCCACTCGCCGCTCGCGCCCTCGCCCTGCTCGACGATGGTCTCGCAGGCGGCCTTCGCCGACGCGAGGTCGACGACCGCCGTCAGCTCGGGCCAACCGAACATCTCGGCCGTGGCCTGCGCTTCCGGAGGCCCGACGAAGACGCGCGACTCGCCGTGCTTCTCGACGAGCCGCTCGAAGCCCTGGACGATGGCGTGGTAGAGGTGCCCGACCGTGGAGAAGTCCTGGGGGTGCGGGACGATCTCTTCTTCTTCGGCGTGCGTCGAGTACGGCTGAGCGCGTGCGACGGCCTCGAAGCCATCGGCGTCGTCGATGCTGATCCCCTCCGGACGCTCGAGGAACAGGAAGTGCCGCAGCGCGCGCTCGCCAAAGGGCAGGAGCGCGAACTGCACGCCGGGCGGGAAGTGGTGCGCCGGCGCGGGAAGGCTCGGACGCTCGAAGTGCGGCGCCCAGCCGATCGCCACCAGGAGGTTCTGCGCGAGGGCGAAGTGCAGCATCTCCTGCTTCGCGACGCCCATCACGGTCTTGCGCCAGCGCCGGATGGCCGCGAGCTGCTCGGCTGTCACTCCCTCGTCGGTGGAACGCTTGAGACTGAACGCGGCGAACAGGTACTGGCACATGACCAGGTGCTCGATCTCGGCAGCCTCGTGCAGCATGTACGCCAGCGCCTCGCGGTGCTCGATGACCATCGGCGGCTCGGTCTCGAAGCGGCAGGTGCGCGTCGCGGTGAGATGGGCGATCGAGTGCGGGAGCGCGGCGCCCTGCGTATCCGTCCCGCTCATGACCATGTCGAGAATACCGGGGCGAGCCGACGGACGGCATGCCCCTGTTCGCCCGCCGCTGCGCACATCAGGCGGGCGGTCGCAGTGTTCGCCCGCTGATCGCCCACATCCGGGCCCGAGCCCGGCTCGTACTATGGCCGGGCCAAGCCCATCGGGGCCCGTGGAGGGAACCATGTCCGTCGAGCGGAATCGCACGGTCGCCTCGAAGAGCCCCGGCTACAGCTACCGGCTCTCGCGCCGGCAGTTCATCGTGGCGAGCTCCGCCGCGGCGCTGGCCGCGTGCGCGCCGGCGGCCAGTCCCGGACCGAATACGTCGGCGGGCGCATCGGCCGCCGCCTCGCCCGGCAAGGCGCTGAAGATGGGACAGCTGCTCCCGTTCACGAAGGTGTACGCCGAACTCGGGAACTCGATGCGCCGGGCGACGGACCTGTACCTCAAGACCAAGAACATGCGGCTGGCGAACCGGCCGGTGACGGCCATCTACGAGGACGAGGCGAACGATCCCACGATCGGGCTGCAGAAGACGCAGAAGTTCGTCGACCAGGACCAGGTCGACGTCATGCTCGGCGTCGTCGCGACGCCGATCGCGTACGGCATCCGCAACGCTGTCGACGCTGCGAAGCTCGTGTGGATCTGCACCAACGCGGGCGGCGACGCCCTGACGCGCACCGTCCCCAACTGCATGCCGTCCTGCAAGAGCCCGTACATCTTCCGCTCCTCGTTCAGCTCGTGGCAGATCTCGCAGCCGATCGGCGAGTACTTCGGCAGCAAGAAGGGCATCAAGGAGGTCTTCACCTTCGTCGCCGACTACGGGTTCGGCACGGAGTCGGTGAAGGACTTCACGGAGGGCTTCACCAAGGGCGGCGGAAAGGTCACCGGCGGGCTGAAGGCGCCCCTTGGCAACAGCGACTTCGTCCCGTTCGTCACGCAGCTGAAGGCTCAGCCGACGAAGGACATCTATTCCTTCTTCTCCGGGACGGACGCGATCAAGTACATCCAGGCGTGGAACCAGCTCGGCATGCCGGCCGCCGGATACAGGATGAACGGCGCAGGCTTCCTGAGCGAACAGGACGTGCTGAAGGAGGTCAAGGACCAGGCCGTCGGAGCGGTGACGTCGCTGTTCTGGGCGGTCACCCTCGACAACCCCGAGAACAAGCAGTTCGTAGACGCGTACTCGAAGGAATACGGCCAAGTGCCGGACGTCTTCGCCGTTCAGGCCTGGGACGGCATCCGCGCGCTCGACGAGGCGCTGCAGAAGACGAACGGCGACACGTCAGATGCCCAGAAGCTCATCCGGGCGCTCGAGGACACGAAGTTCAAGAGCCCGCGCGGGGACTTCGAGTTCGACAAGGACACGCACAACCCGATCCAGGACATGTACATCCGCGAGGTGAAGAACCAGGGCGGGCAGGTCGTGAACGTCGTCTCCGACAAGGTCGCCCGGGTCACCGATCCCGGCAAGTAGACCCGGCGCCGCATGACGCCGGAGCTCGCGCTGCAGCAGGCGCTCAACGGCGTCTCGTTCGGCGCGCTTCTCTTCGTGCTCGCCGCGGGCCTTTCGCTGATCTTCGGAATGATGGACGTCGTCAACCTCGCGCACGGAAGCTTCTACATGCTGGGCGCGTACACCGCGCTCTCGGTCGTGCGGGCGACGGGCTCCTTCTGGCTCGCGCTGATCGTTGTCCCCCTCGGGCTCGGGCTCGTCGGCGCGCTGCTCGAGCCGCTGCTGCTGCGACGCCTTCGGGGACGCCACCTCGACCAGGTCCTGGTCACGATCGGCC
>JBHEML010000052.1:0-10776 GCA_046262615.1 Candidatus Limnocylindria bacterium
GTCCTGTACGACAGGAGCGACATCGTAGTTGGCGTCAACTCGTTCCTGAAGAACGTGCAATGCGGCGGCACGAGCTGGGCGTACCGCGTCGATCAGCAGGCCGTGATCGACTGGATCCTCGACCACGCGGTCGGTCCCGTGACCGTGACGCCGCTTCCGATCTGACTAGCGCCGTCGATCCGGGGCCGTGAACCTTCCTAGACTCCGAGCGGCCGCCCAGACGAGGGAACCGACGAGGAGGCCGTACCGCACGCGCGGGATGCGCGAGCCGACGATGAGCCCAAATAGCGCGCCCCGCGCCGGCCAGATCCTGCTGTCAGCGCGTGCTCGCCGCGGTCGAAGAGGAGGTTGTGGCCGAGCCGTCGGTGAGCTGGTGCTCAAGGGCATCGCGCGCCCCGTGCCGGCCTCCAACGTCGTGGCCCTAAGGGAGATCGCGGCGCCGCGATAGCCTCGGCCCGGATCCGGCGGGTCCGCGGCGATCAGCCGGGGAAGGTGAAGCGCGCCGCCGAGGTGTTGAATTTCTTCACGTCGAACGCGATGAGCTTCGTCGGGCGCGCACGGAACACGTGGCCGTTCTCGTACTGCTCCGGTTCGGGGCGGTATTTGAAGACCCGTCCGTACTTGGCGGTGTAGCGCTTCGCGATCTTCACGGCCAGCTTGCGCTCGACGCCGTGTACCACGTCGACCAGCGCCTCGCCGTAGGCCGCGCGGTGCTGGGCCTGTACGCCGAAGGCGAGACGCGGATCGCGCGCAAGATGGCGCGCCCATCGGGTGCGGTCGCTGCCTTCGAAGTACAGGATGCCGTCGACCCAGATGCCCCACTGCTGCACGAGGTGCGGGCTCCCATCCGCGCCCGTCGTCGCGATCCAGAGGTAGGAGAACTCTCGAAGGACCCGCTCGACCGCTGTCCACGTGAGCATGCCCTTTGACGCCGTGTTGATGTAGCCCTCGGGCAGCCGCGGGCGGTCGCGCGAGGGGGCCTTCATATCGGGGCCATCCTACCGACCGGCCAAGGCCGCCGGTCGAGCATCCCACGATCTGCCGACTCGAAGTGCCGCCCGACGCGGGCGATGCGCTCGGGTCGGGCTCTTAAGGAGCGGAGATGTGCTTCTCGGCCGTTGACGCCGGCGTTCCTGCGGCTGGCGAGGGTAAAGCGTGAAGGCCCTCGCCCGCCATGCCGGGCCCGCGGCCGTCGCCTGGAGTAGCCTCGCCGCAGCGTGAGCGTCGCGCAACTCGAAACGCTGGATCTTCAGCTCCGCTTCGGTGGTGTCGTCGCGCTCGCCGGCGTCACGCTCGATGTGCCGCAGGGATCCATCTTCGCTGTCGTCGGCCCGAACGGCGCCGGCAAGACCTCGCTGCTGAACGCGGTCTCGGGCCTCTACCACCCGACGCGCGGACGCGTGCGCTTCGAGGGGCGCGACATCACCTCGCTGGCGCCACACCGGGTCGCCCGGCTCGGGATAGCGCGCTCGTTCCAGAACATCGAGCTGTTCGCCGGGATGACCGTCCTCGATAACCTCATGCTCGGTCGCCACGTTCATATGCGCAGCGGCGTCCTGGCCGGCGGCGTCTACTGGGGCGCCGCGCGCCGCGAGGAGCTCGCGAACCGCCGCATCGTCGAGGACGTCATCGACTTCCTCGAGATCGAGGCCATCCGGTCGCGGGTCGTCGGGACCCTCGCGTACGGCCTCCAGAAGCGCGTCGAGCTCGGCCGGGCGCTCGCCCTCGAGCCGCGCCTGCTGTTGTTGGACGAGCCGATGGCCGGCATGAACGTGGAGGAGAAGGAGGACGTCGCGCGTTTCATCCTCGATATCAACGAGGAGCGCGGCGTGACGGTGGTCCTGATCGAACACGACATGGGTGTGGTAATGGACATCTCCACGCGCGTCGCCGTCCTGGACTTCGGCAGGAAGATCGCGGAGGGGACGCCCGCCGAGATCCGGGCGCACCCTGACGTCATCAAGGCGTACCTCGGGCAGGAGAGCGCGGTCATCCGACAGGCCGAGCGCGAGGCGGGCGCCGCGGTGCTGCGTTCGTGACCCTCCCGCAGCTCCTCCGCCGCAACGCGGAGCGCTGGGGCGAGCGCCGCGTCGCGCTGCGCGAGAAGGAGCTCGGGATCTGGCAGGCGACGTCGTGGTCCGCCTACGACGCGCACGTACGCCGCTTCGCGCTGGGGCTCCGCCGCCTCGGCTTCCGCCGCGGCGATCGCCTGGCCATCGTGGGCGACAACCGGCCCGAGTGGGTCTACGCGGAGCTCGCGGCCCAGGCTCTCGGCGGCGTGTCCGTCGGCCTGTACCAGGACGCGGTCGCGCCCGAGGTCGCGTTCGTGGTCGACCACTCCGACGCCCGCTTCGTCGTCGCGGAGGACCAGGAGCAGGTCGACAAGCTCCTCGACACGCGGGCGCGCATGCCGCGCCTCGAGCGTGTCGTGTATTACGACGCGCGCGGCCTGCGGGGGTATCCGACGGACATCCTCATCGCTTTCCCCGACGTGGAAGAGGCCGGCGCTGGTGAGCCGGACGCCGCCTACCGCGACGAGGTCGCCCGCGGCTCGGACGACGACCTCGCGCTCCTGTGCTACACGTCGGGGACTACCGGCGAGCCGAAGGGCGCGATGTTGACGCACGCGAACCTGCTGTCGATGGCCCGAAACCTCCTCGCCGTGGACCCGTGCAAGGAAGGCGACGAGTGCGTGTCGTTCCTGCCGCTCGCTTGGATCGGCGAGCAGATGATGTCTGTGTCGATGGCGCTCGCCGTCGGCTTCACCGTGAACTTTCCTGAGGAGCCCGAAACGGTCCAGGCGAACATCCGCGAGATCGGGCCGCAGATGATGTTCTCCCCGCCGCGCATCTGGGAGAACCTCCTCTCGACGGTGCAGGTGAAGATCGAGGACAGCACCCGCGCCAAGCGGTTCTTCTACGGCTGGGCGCTGCGTGCGGGCGAGGCCGCCGCGGACGCGGCCTTCGCCAAGCAGCGGACCTCGACCTCGCTGCGCGCCTCGCGCGCGCTCGCGGAGCTCGCCCTTCTCGCCCCACTGAAGGACTCGCTCGGACTCTCGCGTATCCGGCGGGCGTACACCGGAGGCGCTTCTCTCGGGCCCGATACGTTCCGCTTCTTTCAAGCGCTGGGCGTGAATCTGAAGCAGATCTACGGGCAAACGGAGATCTCCGGGATCTCGGTCGTCCATCAGGACGGCGATGTGAAATACGAGACCGTAGGCAAGCCGATCCCCGAGACGCAGGTGCGGATCTCCGACTCGGGCGAGATCCTTTCCCGTAGTCCGAGCGTGTTCCAGGGGTACTACAAGAACGCCGAGGCGACCGCCCGGTCGCTGCGCGACGGATGGCTACACTCGGGCGACTCCGGGCTCATCGACGAGGACGGTCACCTCGTGGTCATCGATCGCATGTCCGACGTCATGACCCTCGCGGACGGCTCCAAGTTCTCCCCGCAGTACATCGAGAACAAGCTGAAGTTCTCGCAGTACGTCAGGGAGGCCGTGGTTGTGGGCCAGGACCGCCCGCACGTCGCCGCGCTGGTGAACATCGATGCCGGCAACGTCGGAAGGTGGGCGGAGACCCGGCAGATCGGCTATACGACGTACGCCGACCTCTCGCAGAAGGCGCAGGTCTCGGAGCTCGTCGCGGAGCACGTCGCGCGGGTGAACCGCGACCTTCCTCGCGCCGCGCGGGTCGCCCGCTTCGTGATCCTCCACAAGGAGCTCGACGCCGATGACGAGGAACTGACCCGCACGCGCAAGGTCCGCCGCCGTTTCGTCGAGGAGCGGTACCACGATCTCATCGGCGGCCTCTACGGCCAGAACGAACAGGTGCTCGTGGACACGGAGATCCAGTACCGCTCGGGCAAGCGCGCGACCACTCGCGTCCCCGTGCATATCCGCTCGCTCGAGGTCGATCGTGTCGCCTGAGCAGGTCTTCCTGCTCCAGATCGTCGCCGGCGGTGTGGCGATCGGCGGGATCTACGCGCTCATCACGCTCGGCTTCGTCCTGATCTACAAGGCGACGGACGTTCTCAACCTGGCGCAGGGCGAGATGCTGATGGTGGGGGCGTACGTCTCGTACGCGCTCCTCACGCAGGTCGGTCTGCCGTTCTGGGCCGCGCTCGCCGGCACGATCGCCTTCGCGGTCGCGCTCGGCCTCGCCATCGAGCGCGCGGCGCTGCGACCGCTCATCGGCGAGCCGGTCATTTCAGTCATCATGGTCACGATCGGCCTGTCGATCGTGCTCCGCTCGGCCGTGATCCTCTTTTACGGCACCGAGTACCGCGTGTACCCGCCGGTGCTTCCGAAGGACGCCGTCACGCTGGGCCCGATCTCGCTCCCTCTCGAGTTCGTTCTGTCGTTCGCGATCGCCATCGCGCTCGTCGCGGCGCTCGCGGCGGTGTTCCGCTGGACGCGCCTGGGCATCGCGATGCGGGCCGTATCCGACGACCAGCAGGCCGCGCTCTCGATGGGCATCGACGTGCGCTCGGTCTTCGCGATCACCTGGGCGGCCTCCGCGGTCGTCTCGGCCATCGGCGGCATCCTGCTGGCGCAGATCCAGGGCGTGGGCATCCTCCTCGCGACGCTCGGCCTCAAGGCGCTCCCGGTCGCGATCCTCGGCGGGCTCGACTCGCTCGCGGGTGCGGTGGTGGGCGGCATCATCGTCGGCACGCTCGAGAATCTCTCCGCGGGCTACCTCGACGTCCCGCTCGGCGGCGGCGTGCGCGACGTCGCGCCATTCGTGTTCCTCGTGATCGTCCTCCTCGTCCGCCCGTACGGGCTCTTCGGCAAGGAGCGGATCGAGCGTGTCTAGGCTGGCGTGGAGGCGCGAGTGCGGCGTGTTCCACACCACCTACGCGGCCGACATGGCCCTGCGCCGCACGCCGCTCGCCAATCTGCGGCTGGCGCTCGTGCTCGCCGCGGCCCTGGTCTTCCCGTTCGTCGCGGACCGTTACGCGCTCTCGATCGCCAACCAGGTCGCCATCGCGGCCCTGGGAGCGCTCGGCCTGAATATCCTCGTCGGGTTCACCGGGCAGATCTCGATCGCGCAGGGCGCGTTCCTCGGCGTGGGCGCGTACACCAGCGCGTTCCTCACGACAAGGGCCGGGTGGCCGTTCTGGTTCGCACTTCCGGCGGCGGGCTTGGTCACCGCGGCGGTCGGGAGCCTCTTCGGTGTCCCCTCGCTCCGCCTCAAGGGCCTGTACCTGGTGATCGCCACGCTCGCCGCGCAGGTGGTCCTGGAGTGGCTCATGGTCCATCTGGTCCCGATCACCGGAGGCAGCCAGGGCATCTTCAACATTCCCTCTCCGACCCTGGGTCCCATCGCCTTCGACAGCGAGCGCTCGTACTACGCGCTGACCGTCGGCGCGCTCGTGCTGGGCGTGCTCTTCGCCGCGAACCTCTTCCGGACGCGCGTGGGACGTGCGTTCGTCGCTATCCGCGACCAGGACATCGCGGCCGCGGTCACCGGGGTGGACGTGTTCCGGTACAAGATCCTCGCCTTCGCGGTCAGTTCGTTCTACGTCGGCGCCGCGGGTTCGCTGCAGGCGCACCACGCGCTCATCGTCAGCCCCGAGAATTTCAGCGTCGCGGTCTCCATCGAGTACCTCGGGATGGTCATCATCGGCGGCCTCGGGACGGTGAGCGGATCGGTGTACGGCGCGGCGTTCATCCGCCTGCTGCCGATCGTGCTCGCGACGGTGGCGCGGTCCGTTCCCGGCCTGTCGGTCAACGTCAACGTGTTGAAGGAGGCCGTGTTCGGGCTCGCGATCATCGCTTTCCTGATCCTCCAGCCGCGCGGGCTGGCGAAGATCTGGCGCGACGTCAAGGACTACTTCCGCTTGTGGCCCTTCGCATACTGAGGCGGACCAAAAAGGGGGTGTCGGCATGGCTCGTGTGATGGCGTTGCTCGTCACGTGCTCGTTGCTCGCGGCCGCGTGCGGCGGCGGCAGCGGAGGAGCCGGCGGAGGCGGCGGGACGGCCGCGAAGTCGACGGTGAAGGTGGGCGGGATCTTCGACCTCACCGGCGCGACATCTGACGTTGGTGCGCCGTACGCCGATGGCATCAAGGACTTCGTCGCCTTCATCAACGAGAACGGCGGCGCGGGCGGGCACCAGATCCAGCTCATCTCCGACGACTACGCGTACGCAATCCCGCGTGCCGAGGAGCTGTACAACCGGCTCGTGACGCAGGAGAGCGTCGTCGCGATCATGGGCTGGGGGACCGGCGACACGACGGCGATGACGCCCAAGATCACGAAGGACAAGCTCCCCTTCATGTCGGCGTCGTATGCGGAGGACTTGGTCAGCGACGTGGCAAGGACGCCGTACAACTTCATGATCGGCGTGACCTATTCGGACCAGGCGCGCGTGCTGCTCAAGTACATCAAGGACAGCTGGAAGGGCGCCTCGGCCGCGAAGGTATCGATGAGCTTCTCGGACTCGGCATTCGGCCGGTCGCCGGTTGAGGATGCGAAGAAATTCATGTCCGCGAACGGCATCTCCGCGGGGCCCGACGTGATCGTGGCGCTGAACTCTCTGGACATGTCGCCGCAACTGCTCTCGGTGAAGGCCAGCGAGCCCGATTTCATCATCATGAATCACACCCAGGCGCCGACGGCCGTGGAGGTCAAGAGCGCCAAGGCCTCCGGCCTCACGAAGACCACGCTCGCGAGCCTCAACTGGGGCACCGGCGAGAAGACCATCGAGCTCGCCACCACCGCCGCCGACGGCATGCTCGGCGTCCAGCCGTTCGCGTTCCTCAGCGAGGACGTGGCGGGGCTCAAGGAGATCAAGGACTACGCGGCGAAGAAGGGAAAGGACCCGAAGAAGCTTCCCGTCAACTACGTCCAGGGCTGGCTGACGATGAAGGTGATGGCCGAGGGCATCAAACGGGTCGACGGTGACGTCACCGGCGAGAAGCTGAAGGCCGCGCTCGAGTCGATCAAGGACTACGACACCGGAGGCATCACCGACAAGATCACGTTCTCCGACAAGAGCCACCGCGGCGCGCTCGCGACGCGCGTCTTCAAGGCCGACGCGGGGAAGGGGGTCTGGGTCCCGGTCATCCCGCTGACGTCCGCCTCGACCCGCTAGCGCGAACGGGGTGTTGACGCTCAACAACGTCGAGGTCCTGTACGACAAGGTCATCCTGGTCCTGAAGGGCCTGTCGCTGCAGGTACCCGACGGCGCGATCGTCGCGCTTCTGGGCGCGAACGGAGCGGGCAAGAGCACGACGCTCAAGGCGATCTCGGGACTCCTCCGGACCGAGGAGGGCGAGGTCACCGATGGCACGGTCGAGCTGGACGGGGTCCGGCTCGACCGGCTCGACCCCTCGACCATCGTGAAGCGCGGCGTTTTCCACGTCCTCGAGGGCCGCCGCGTGTTCGAGCACCTCACCGCTGAGGAGAACCTCCTCGCCGCCGCGCACACGCGGCGCGACCGCGGCGTGCGCGGCGACCTCGACGCCGTTTACGGCTACTTCCCGCGCCTCGTCGACCGCCGGCGTGCGCTCGCCGGCTACCTTTCGGGAGGCGAGCAGCAGATGCTCGCGATCGGCCGCGCGCTCATGGCGCGCCCGCGCCTGGTCCTTCTCGATGAGCCGTCGCTGGGCCTCTCGCCGATGCTCGTCGAGGAGATCTTCGGGATCATCCGGCGCATCAACGTGGACCGCGGCACGACGATCCTCCTCGTCGAGCAGAACGCGCGTCTCGCGCTCTCGATCGCGCAGCACGGTTATCTGATGGAAGGCGGCCGCGTCGTCCTCGACGGCCCCGTCGACACGCTCCGCGACAACGAGGACGTCAAGGAGTTCTACCTCGGGCTCACTCAGCACGGGACCGCGCGGTCGTATCGGGAGGTCAAGCACTACAAGCGGCGCAAGCGCTGGCTCTCGTGAGCGCGAGCGACCCGGACTTCCTTCCGGAGGAGGAACGGCGCGCCTACCAGGCGGCGTGGCTGCGCGAGTTGATCGCCCACGCCCACGCGCACGCGCCGGCGATGCGCGAGCGTATGCCCGGCCCGGACGTGTTCCTCGAGGCCGTGCGTATCACCCGCAAGGACGAGCTCATCGACCTGCAGCGCGCCGCCCCGCCCTTCGGCGGCTTCCTCGGCGTGCCCCCGGCAGAGGTGGCGCGCATCTTCCTGTCGCCCGGCCCGCTCTTCGATCCCCAGGGCACGGCACCAGATCACTGGCGCTGGGCGCCGGCGCTCCGCGCCGCGGGTTTCACCGCCGCGATGACCGTGCACTGCGCGGTCTCGTACCACGGCACCCCCCTGGGTTGGATGTTCGACGGCGCGCTGCGCGTGCTCGGCTGCACGGTGATCCCTGCCGGCGTGGGGAACACCGAGCTCCAGGTCCAGATGGTCCGCGGCGCGCACGCGACGGGCTTCGTGGGCACCCCGAGCGGTCTGCGCATCCTCCACGACAAGGCGCGCGAGCTCGCAGGAGCGCCACTGACGATCGATCGCGCCTTCGTCGCCGGGGAGATGCTGCCGGAGTCGCTGCGCGAGGAGCTCCAGGCCCTCGGCACGACGGTGTGCCAGGGCTACGGCACCGCCGACCTTGGCTGCCTCGGCTACGAGTGCCTCGAGCGCGATGGCATGCACGTACCGGCGGATGCGATCGTGGAGATCGTCGATCCGCAGAGCGGCGCGCCGCTGCCGATGGGCGAGACCGGCGAGGTCGTCGCGACGGTGAACGAGCGGACCTACCCGATCGTCCGCTTCGGGACCGGCGACCTCGCGCTCCTGCGCGACGATCCGTGTGCCTGCGGGCGGACCGCGCCGCGCCTCGCCCGCATCGTCGGCCGCGTCGGCGACGCCGCGAAGGTGCGGGGCATGTTCGTCCATCCGCGCCAGGTCGAGGAGATCGTACGCCGATACGCTCCGGAAGCGCGCGCGCAGCTGGTCATCACCCGGAGCGGCGCGCACGACGAGCTCGAGGTGCTGGTGCACGCGCCCGCGCTGGCCGCGGCGCGCCTGGAGGAGGTCGCGGCGGCGCTCCACGACGTAATCAAGGTGCGTCCGACGCTCCGCCTCGTCGACGACCTGCCCGCGGACGCCCCGAAGGTGCGCGACCTCCGGACGTGGGACTGAGGGGCACGGACAGCGGTGGGTCGAGGTCAGGGACGAGGTCGCCCTTCGGTCCGCGCGAACGATTAGTGCTGAACGGCAGCGGGCACGCGGGCAGACCTGCTCAGGGGCTGGAGCCTCCGATGAGGGCCGCCTCGAGCCGCGCGAGCAGGTCCGAGACACCTAGCGACTCATAGGTCCCGCTCAGGGCGGAGCTTCCCTGGAAGGCCACGAAGCTGATCCCCATCACGATGAACAGCAAGCCCGCGAGCGCCCGGCTCGCGGGCATGGTCAGCCGACCCAGGCGTAGCTCGGAATGAAAGAGTTGACGCTCGCCGATCCGAAGCCGGTCCCAGAGGACCGCCAGGACGAAGACCGGCGCAGTCATCCCGAGCGCGTACGTGGCGAGGAGCGCGGCTCCGGTCAGCGCGCCTCCGGAGCTGGCCGCGACGGTCAGCACCCCACCCAGGATCGGGCCCGTGCAGAAGCCGGCGAATCCGTAGGTGAGGCCGGTCGCATATGCCGCGTAGCGGCCCTGGACGACCGAAAGCCTCGCCGCGGCTCTGGGCGCGATGCTGAAGCCGCGGCCAGCCAGCACGTAGATGCCGAATCCGACGAGGAGCCCGCCTGCCGCGAGGATCATGAGCGGACGCTGCTCGAGGAATAGGCCGGCGACGAAAGACACCCCGACCCCCAAGGGGACGAAGATCGTGACGAGCCCCAGATAGAAGAGGACCGCGGCGCCAATGAGACGGGCCCGCGACGTGAAACCGACGGCGAAGAAGGCCGGCAGGAGCAGCGCGCTGCAGGGCGAGAAGATCGCCAACGCGCCGCCGATGAGGACGGCGACGAAGGAGAGCTCGAGCACCGCTACTTCCCGGCGAGCTTCTGATCGATGAGCGCGAACATCTGGCTCGCCGTCGGACCGACGATCCGCGTGCCATTGATGAGGAATGTCGGCGTACCGGTGAAGTTCAGGCTTCGGACCTCGCTGAAGTCCGCGTCGACCGCGGCCTTGTAGCGGCCGGAATCGAGGCAGCCGTCGAAGCGCGCGTGATCGAGGCCGATCGCTCCGGCGAAGGTCTTAAGGTTGGCCGCGGCGAAAGCGCCCAGGTTCTCTCCGCGCTGATGGGAGTACAGGTAGTCGTGGTATTCCCAAAACCTGTTCTGGTCCCCGGCGCAGGCGGCGGCCTGCGCGGCTGCCTTCGACTCGCTGCCGATCCAGGCGAAGTTCTTCCACACGAGCTTGGCCTTGCCAGTGTCGATGTACCGCTTGATGATCTCCGGCTCGGTCCCGCGAGCGAAGGCCCCGCACGAGGGACACTGGAAGTCGGCGTACTCGACGATCGTGACCGGCGCGCGCGGGTCCCCGAGTACGGGCGCCGCGTACGTGACCGTCGTGGCCGTATCGCCGCCGCCGGCGGAGACCACGTCCGGGACCGTCGGGCGGAGCGCGAGAGCGGCGACGATGAGCAGCGCCGCGATGCCGACTCCGATGAGCAACAGGCGGCGCCGCGTCTGCCTTCGGCGGTCCTCCGCCGGGCCAAGCCTTAGCCGACTCACTCTTGCATCTCTATCGCAAAAGGTAACCCGGGCGGTCCGCGCTCCTTTCCAGATGTGCTCGATGTCACAGCGGCGGCGGGCCGGCGGGAAGCGCCGCTCTTCTGTCGGGTTATATGAAGGGATGCGACTGGCTCCGGACC
>JBHEML010000053.1:0-10606 GCA_046262615.1 Candidatus Limnocylindria bacterium
CGGCGGCCCTGCTGTCCTGACGATCACTTTGTGCGGACACGCAAGGAGCGGTCGAGCAGGGTCCGATGTGGATAAAACACCGTTTGGCGTGGATAAACGGCCTTGCGGGGGGCTCTGAGGGCCACGGGTGTGGAAAACCTGCATGTACGGCATCCGAACACCCCCGGTGGACATCCCGCGATCCACGCCGCGTGGCTGCTCGGTGCCGCGCTCCTCCTCGCGGCCGCAGTGGCCGCCTTAGCCGCCGCGGCTCCGGCCATCCCTCTCGCCGCCGGAGGGCTGGGACTCGTGCTGGGGGGCTTCGTCGCGTACCTCACCAGGCACCAGCGCTTCCTCGGGGTCATCGACCAGGCCGATGGGTTGCTGCGCGCCGGCCGGCTCCCCGAGGCCCGCGCCGTCCTCGCACCTCTCCTCGAGCGCTACCCGCGCTTCGGTCCTCTGGAGCGCGCCGCGGCGGACCTCCTGTATGCCAGTGGGGACCCTCTGTCGGCCGCCGTGCTCTACGAGCGGGCCGCCCGCGGCGCACGTGATCCGCGGATCGCGATCGGACTCACCGCCGCGTACGCCGCGCTGAACAAGGCGGGCGACGCGCGCCGCGCGGCGGCGCTCGATCCCGAGGCAGTCGACGTACGTCTGGCTCTGGTGTGGAGCGAGCTCGTCGCCCTCGGCGGCGACCGCGCCCGCGGCCGCGCGATGATCGCCGGCCTCGTGTCGTCGGTGCCGGCCGGGGCCGCGCCCGAACGGCGAGCGATGCTCCACTCCCTCGAGGCGATCGCCGCCGCGCAGGCCGGCGACGCCGCGCAGGCGCGCCACGCGCTCGCCGCGGCCGAGGCCGACTTCGCCGGCCTCGCGGACGCCGACCGCGCGTTCATCGGCTACCTCGGCGGGATCGCGCTGCGGGAGGTGGGACTCACCGGTGACGCGCGCGCGACGTTCGAGACCGCGATGGCCGCCGCGCCCGGCACGATCGGCGAAGCGCTCGCACGCCGCGAGCGGAGCCACCTCCCCGAAGGTCAGTCCTCGGTGTCTTCCCAGCCTTCCACGGATCCGAGCTCATCGGCGTAGCGCTCGGGCTCGAAGCCGAGGCTTTCGATCACCGCCACCAGCCCATCACGCTGCTCGGGCGGCGTCGTGCGGATCCACGCGCGGATGACGTCGTCCGCCTCGACGGCCTCGGCATCCCGCGCGTCCGCGAGCTCCTCGCTCTCTTCGCGCGTCGCCGCCTCGGCGAGCTCGCGCAAGGTCTCGGGCACCATCCGCACGAGGGCCGCGAGCGTGCTCTCCGCCCCCGGGTCCCAGCTCACGCGATCGCATCCACGCCGGTCGCGAACCGGCCGATGATCAGCTTCTGGATCTGGGTGGTGCCCTCGTACAGACGGTTGACTCGCGCGTCCCGCCAGTAGCGCTCGACGGGGAACTCGTCGGAGAAACCGTAACCGCCGTGCACCTGGATGGCGCCATCGGCAGCCCGCTGCGCCGCCTCGGAGGCGTACAGCTTGGCGATGCTCGTCTCCCGGGTGTTCGGCCGGCCCTTGTCTTTCAGATCGCCGGCACGCCATACCAGGAGGCGCGCGGCCTCTGTCTCGACGACCATGTCGGCGATCAGCTCCTGGACGAGCTGGTGCCCCGCGAGGGGCTTCCCGAAGGAGTGCCGCTGGGTCGCGTAGGCGACCGAGGCGTCGATGCAAGCCTGTGCGACACCGACCGCGCCGGCTGCCACCGAGTACCTGCCCGAATCGAGCGCCGCCATGGCGATCGCGAAGCCCTTCCCGACCTCCCCGAGCCGCTGCGCATCGGGGACGCGGACGTCCTCGAGGATGAGCTCCGACGAATCCGAGGAGCGCAGCCCCAGCTTGCCGTGGATCGGCCGGCTTCCGTAGCCGTGCGCGGCGCGCTCCAGGAGGAACGCGGTGATCCCCCGGTGCCCCAGCGCCGCGTCCGCCTGGGCGAACACGAGCGCCAGGCCGCTGACGCTGCCGTTGCTGATCCACGTCTTGCGCCCGTTCAGGATCCAGCCGTCGCCGTCGCGGCGGGCCGTGGCGCGGAGCTTGGTCGCATCGCTCCCGACTTCGGGCTCGGTGAGCCCGAAGCAGCCGATGAGCTCGCCGCGGCACAGCGATGGGAGGTAGCGGCGCTTCTGCTCCTCGCTGCCGAACTTGAGGATGGTCAGCTCCACCAGCGATATCTGTACCGACAACGTCGTGCGGACCGACGAGTCGGCACGCCCGATCTCCTCGGTGATCAGCGCGTGGCTCACGTAATCGACGCCCATGCCGCCGTAGTCCTCGGGCACCGGGGCTCCGAGCAGGCCGAGCGGCGCCATCTTGGCGAGCACGTCCTTCGGGAACGTTTCCCCGCGGTCGCGGTCGCGCGCACCCGGTGCGATCTCGTGCTCCGCGAAATCGCGCGCGAGCTTTCTGATCTGCTGGTGCTCGGGGCTGAGATCGAAGTCCATCAGCGGGGCAGTGTAGGAAGTCGCTGGCTGCCCTACATTCGGCGGTGGACGACGCGCCGATGCCGACGCGAACAACGAGCACGAGACGCGCGGCGTCGTTGACCTCGTAGATCCCGCGGCACTCTTCGGCCTGAGCTGCCTCGATCTCATCGCCTTGTGCGCCTTCGTGGCGGGCCGCTCGGCTCTCAAGCTGATCGGCCGCTATGTGGCCGCCGCGGCTCGACAGACTTCCAAACGGCTGAGGGCAAGCTGCGTCTCGGGTCTCGGGAAGTGCGACGACGCCGCGCGCACCCACAGCGGTCGCCCCGGCGCGAGTGCGCCTCCTCCAGGAAAGACCGGCATCGCGACGCGGCTTCCACTCACGTCTGATACGTCCGCCTGAGCACCATGTAGCGGCCGTCGGGGGCGCGCTCGAAGCCGAACCGCGCGTAGAGAGCATGCGCGTCGCGCGTCGCAAGGACGATCTGCCGCAGGCGCTGTAGGTCTGGGTGCGCCACGACCGTTCCGATGAGCCAGACGGCGAGCCCGCGGCCCCGGAACTCGGGCAGGACGAAGACGTCGGCGATCCACGCGAACGTCGCGCGGTCAGTCACGACGCGCGCGAAACCCACCTGCGCGGAAGCCGCGTCTTCCGGATCCCCGTGGTAGAGGCTGAAGCAGAGCGACGCGCGGACTGCGTCCTCGACGATCTCGCGCGGCACCCCGGTCGACCAGTACGCGTCGCGCAGAAAGCCGTGCACGACGTCGATCGAGACGTGCTCCGTCGAGATCGTGTAGCCGTCGCGGTCCCAGCGCACGAGGCGCTGCTAAAGGCGCTCGAAGATCGCGGCGATCCCTTGGCCGCCGCCGATGCAGAGCGACGCGAGCCCGTAGCGCCCCTCGCGGTGTTTCAGCTCCTTCGTGAGCGTGAGCGCGAGCCGAGCGCCCGACGCTCCGAGCGGATGGCCGAGGGCGATCGCGCCGCCGTTCACGTTGGTCTTCGCGCGGTCCAGGCCGAGATCCTTCTCCACGGCGAGGTACTGCGTCGCGAAGGCCTCGTTGATCTCGACGAGGTCCATGTCCTCGATGCGCAGACCCGCCTTCTCGAGCGCCCGGCGGCTCGAGGGCGCCGGGCCGATGCCCATGATGTCGGGATCCACGCCGCACACGCCGCCGGAGACGATCCGCGCGAGAGGCGTGAGGCCCGCCGCCGCCGCGGCGTCGGCGGAGGCGACCACCACCGCGGCCGCGCCGTCGTTGATGCCGCTGGCGTTGCCAGCGGTGACCGTGCCGTCCTTCTCGAACCGCGTGGTGAGCTTCGCGAGAGCGGCCATGGTCGTGTCGGGGCGGATGTGTTCGTCCTTGTCCACCGCGGTGACAGCGCCCTTCTTGCCGCGAACTTCGACCGCGACGATCTCCTCGCTGAAGCGGCACGATTCGCGCGCCTTCGCCGCCCGCGTGTGGCTCAGCACGGCGAACTCGTCGGCGTGCTCGCGCGTGATGCCGTACCGGTGCCCGAGATTCTCGGCCGTGTTGGCCATGCCGAGGCCGTTGTACGAATCGATGAGCGCTTCCCAGAGGTAGTCTTCGAGCTTCTGCTCGCCGAGCGGAAGCCCCCACCGCGCGCCCCGGATCATGTGCGGCGTCATGCTCATGTTCTCGGCGCCGCCAGCGAGGACGAATTCAGCCTGGCCGAGCTGGATCTCCTGGGCGGCGAGGAGGATCGCCTGGAGTCCCGATCCACATAGGCGGTTCACCGTGAGCGCCGGAACTTCCTTGGGGACCCCTGCCTTCAGGCCGACGTGGCGCGCGAAGTACACGGCGTCGCCGGAGGTCTGCAGCACGTTGCCGAAGATCACGTGGTCGATCCTGTCGGCGGGGACCTTCGCCCGCTCGAGCGCTGCCTTGCCCGCGACGATCGCGAGATCGGTCGCCGATATGCCGCGGAGCGCGCCGCCATAGGTGCCGAAAGCGGTGCGCGCGCCGTCGACCAGGACCACGTCTCTCACGAGTTGATTGTCCCATGCCCAGAACCCAGCCGAACCCCGAGCACGATCGCGCGCGCGACGACCTCCGCGGCGACGGTCTCGATCGCCAGGACGTCCGCTTGCCCTGTCCTCTGGCCGCGGAGTGAGAGGCAGAAGATCGTGTCGCCGTCGCGTTCGGTGTGCGCCGGACGCACCGCGCGGGCGATGCCGTCGTGCGCCGCGACGGCGATCCGGTACGCCTGCGCCTTGGTGAGTGCCGCGTCGGTGATGACCGCGCCGATGGTGGTGCTAGCGCCGACCGGCGGCGGCGGACCCGTCCCTTCCACTGGCAGCGGCGCGACCCATTCGCCGGTCTCGTCGTCGTAGATCCCGCCCACCGCGTTGGCGACGAGCATGGCGCAGACCGTGAAATCGCCCGCACTCGCGCTGGCGACGCCGAAGCCCCCGGGGCGGGCCGCATCGCGGCCGCGCAGCTTCGCGACGGTCGCGCCCGTGCCCGCGCCGACGAGCCCCTCCTCGGGATCCGCCGTCGCGGCGTCGCACGCCGCATATGCGGCCGCCGCGTCCGGGCGCGCCTTCGGGTCGCCGTTCAGCAGGTCGAAGATCACGGCCGCGGGCACGATCGGCACGCGCACTGGACCGACGGCGAATCCGCGCCCCCGCTCCTCGAGCCACCGCATGACGCCTCCCGCCGCGTCGAGGCCGAAGGCACTGCCTCCGGTCAGGAGGACCGCGTGCACCTGGTCGCCCAGGGTGCCGAGTCGCACGACCTCCGTCTCCCGCGTACCGGGCGCGCCGCCGCGGACGTCGACCGCGCCCACCGCGGGCTCGTCGGGCAGGATGACGGTGCACCCTGTGCGCCCGACCGCGTCGGTCCAGTGGCCGACGCGCACTCCCGAGGGGAGCGTGCATCGCTCGTTCACCGCTGGAAGGGTACCCACCGCCGGCGAGATGCGATGTCACGGCCCACGGGAGGAAGCCGCGCCTTGCGCTCCCGAGCGCATGGGCGCTGTCGCCAGCGCTCGGGCGCAGGACGTGGGAGAAGACCTTGGAGTCGCAACGGCCGTGGCTCCGGCGATCCCCTATCGCTCCCGCGCTGGCACCACACGTGGCGACAAACACGCTGGGACGCGGGCCCGATGCTTACGCGGCGCGCCCCCGCCAGAGGACCGCTCCGAGCCACAGATACCAGGCCGGGTTCACGATGAATCCCTCGAGCCCGGCGGGTACCAGGATCAGGGGACTCGTCGCGTCGAGGATGACCAGCCGGCCGAGGTAGATGAGCACCAGCAGCGTTCCCGACACGTAGCCAAGCCAGGCGAGGGCCCGGGGGAAACGGGCCTCACGCGACATGACGCTCGAGAGCACCAGGATCGCGATCCCGGCGACGCCGAACGTGAGGAAACCGCGCGGGTCGACCGCGTCGGGGGTGTCAGGCAGAGACGCCGGCGGATGCAGCGCGGTCGCGAGGTCGAAAGCGCCATGGATCGCCGATCCGACGGCACCGATCACGCCGAGCAGCAGACCCACCAGGGCGTAGCCGGGATCGGTCTGGCGCAGCCTCTCGTACAAGGACGCGAGAGCGAAAACCCCGATGATCCCGCCGATGACCAGCAGCAGCGGCGCGAGGAAACGCCCGGCGTCGGGGGCGACGCGCGAGACGATGACGAAGGCCACCGAGTACAGGAAGCCGGCGATGCCCGCGACCAACGCGGCGGCGCCCCCGGTGCGCTGGAACGACCGCGATGGTCCCGTTGCGTCGGTGACGGCAGGTGTGCGGACCATCGGCGGAGCATTCTATCGACGCCCGCCCTGTACAGTCTCGCCGTCCGGATCTCGCTGGTGAGGTGCCACATGGGAGTCGTCCGCGCGATCGCCGCACCGATGCTGTCAGGGATCTTCATTCGCGGAGGCATCGACGCCTTTCGCGATCCCGAGCCGCGCGCGCGCACCGCGGCACCGCTGCTCGATCGGATGAGGCCGGCGATGCCGGTCGGGCCGACCGACCCGGTGACCATGGTGCGCATGAATGCCGCGCTCCAGGTCGCCGCAGGGGCGATGCTCGCGACCAACCGCATGCCGAGGCTCGCTGGCCTTGCGCTCGCCGCGTCACTCGTTCCGACCACGCTGGGCGGACACGCCTTCTGGCGGATCGATGATGCGGCGAAGCGCGCTCAGCAGCGCACGCAGTTCCTCAAGAACGCGGCGGTGCTGGGCGGGCTTCTCCTGCTCGCCCTCGACTAAGGGCGCGCGCTGAGGCCGGCGGGTTCGAGCACCCGCGCCTGGGCGCGCAGCTCCTCGATCGTCACCGGCGTGACGCGCCGCCATTCATGCCCTTCGATGACCCCTGCCCGGCAGTACGCCCAGCGTCCGTCTTGGACCAGCGTGTCCGAACTCTGCAGCGTGAGCGTGTTATGCGCCGCCGCCACGCAGACGTAGTCGATACGTGAACCGGTCACCGCTCGCCTCCCCTTCGCGGCGTCGAGCATAGCGACCGTCAAAGCGAGCGCCACCCCGCCGTACCCTGGCAGGGGCGACTTATCCACAGGTTGTCGCGAGAGGCTCATCCGCCACCGGGCAAGCGTGCGTACACCTCGGCAGTGGACGGCAGGGAGGGCGAGGCGTTGGACGAGCTGATCGAGTACGTGTGCGTTCGCGATGACCACATGCCCAGAGCTGTGTCGACCGGCCGAGAGGTGACGATCCACGCGCGCGCGTGGGCGTTCTGCCCCGGCGGAGCCTGCGGCGCGCACGAATGGCGGTCCCTCCCCGCGCGCTGAGACCCGCAAGGCGCCCCGGTCGCAGCATCGCGGACCACCTGCCCGGCCCGGAAGATCCACCGCGGACCGCGGCTCCCGATGGAAGAGGGCGAGGGCAGGACGTCCTTCCGCGCCGCTTCAGACGATGAGCGGCCCGAGCCTCCGCAGCTCGTCCGCGGGATCGGGGCCGAGCATCTGAAGGCAGACGTGGTCGGCGCCGGCGTCCAGGTGCGCGCGCACGCGCTCGGCCACCCGCTCCGGCTCGCCCCACGCGACGATCGCGTCAACGATGGCATCGCTGCCCCCGTTCCCGATGTCCGCGTCCCCCCATCCGAGCCGGCGCAGGTTATTCGCGTAGTTGTCGAGCTCGAGGTAGCGCTTCATGTGGGCGCGCGCCGCCTTGCGGGCAGCCGCGGGATCCGTCAGAAGGACTGCGGCCTGCTCCACAGCCAACACCGGCCCGTCGCCGAGCTCCCGGCGGGCGACCGGTGTGTGCTCGACCGGCACGAAGTACGGGTGCGCGCCCTCCGCGCTGCTGGCCGACAGGCGCAGCATCTTAGGCCCGAGCGCGGCGAGCACGCGCGCCGGACGCGGATCGTCGCGGTTCGGCCCCACGTACGGCGCCTTGTCCATCGCGCCCAGGTACTCGCGCATGTACGAGAGCGGGCGCGCGTAGCGGGCGCCCCGTCTCTCGACCACCGGAGCGTGGCTCGCGCCGAGTCCGAGCAGGAAGCGGCCCGGGTAGGCGTCGAGCAGCGTGCGGGCCCCGTTCGCCATCGCGACCGCGTCCCTGGCCCAGATGCTGGCGATGCCGGACGCGATGGTGATCGTGCCCCCGGCAGCGAGCAGCAGCGCCGCGTGGCTGAAGAGCTCCTTGCTGCCGAGCGACTCCGGGATCCACAGCGCGCCGTACCCGAGTGATTCGACCTCGCGGGTGAAGTCCTGGGCCCGCGCCGCGGGGAGCCGCTCGAGCGCGAAGCTCCACGCGCCGACGCGGCCGATGCGCCGCGCGACCGCCCGGGCGACCTCGTGGTCGGCCACTATCCGCGCTCCGACGCGTGACGATCGCTCTGGATCGCGTCGACGCTGCGCTGGACTCCGACTTCGACGAGGCTCTCGCCGGGTGACCGAGCCGCTGCCGCAGCGCCGTGCGACCTCGTCGCCGGCGAGTCCGCTTCGTCCGGCCGCCTACGCCCCATCAGATCTCGTAGTCCTCGCGCTGCCAGCGCAGGCCGAGCTCGCCGGGCGGCCCCATGTAGCCGAGGAGCGCGGACGACGCGACCACCGCGGGGCTGGCGAGGTAACCCTCGCCGCCGACGCCCATGCGGTTGTGCCAGTTCCGGTTGAACGACGTGATCGCGCGCTCGCCAGGCTCGAGCGCGTCCTCGCCCTGACCGAAGCATGGGCCACACCAGGACGCGCGGATCTTGCCGCCGACCGAACGGATCACCTCGGCGACCGATTCGCCACCGAGTCGCGGCTCGGCCCGCTCGATGAGGTTCTTGACGCCTCCCGATCCCGGGAAGATGACGAAGTCCTTCGCGACGGTGCGCGTACCCGCCTCGCGCGCGGCCCGCAGGACGAGCGCCGCCTGGAGCAGGTCGCCGTAGCTGCCGTTCGTGCATGAGCCGATGTAGGCCTTGTCGAAAGACAGCCGTTCGCGCGCGACGTCGTCAGCCGGAAAGGCGTTCCCCGGGCTGAACGGTTTCGCGATCATGGGCACGACCGCGGAGAGGTCGAGCGTCTCGTCGATCTCGTACCGCGCCTCTGCCCCCGGCCCGATCGGCGGGTAGGGGAGATCGCGGAAGCCGTTGCCGCGGTACCACTCGTAGGTGAGCTCGTCCGGCGCGAAGATGCCGTTCTGCGCTTCGCCCTCGGCCATCATGTTCGCGATCGTGTTGCGGTACGCGATCGGCAGCTGCCGCTCCGGGTCGACGAACTCGACGGACATGCCCTGCGACTGGCCGCTGCCCCACCGCTCGAGCAGCGCGAGCACGATGTCCTTGCCGCTCACCCACGGCTGCAGCGTCCCGGTGAAGACGACGCGCCGGGCCCGCGCGAGCGTGAAGTGGACGTACCCGGTGGACCAGCCGAACCCGAGCGCGGTCGATCCGACCCCGATCCCCACCGCCCCGTAGGCGCCGTACGCGCGGCTGTGAGAGTCGGCTCCGGGGATGAACGCCCCCGGCACGACGAGCCCCTGTTCCGGGAAGTAGAAGTGGAAGATCCCATCGCCGGGCGTCGCGTAGTAGGGCTTGCCGATCCCGTGCACCTCGGCGAACGCCCGGCCGATCGACGTCTGCCGCTCGTCCGATGCCCGGCCGGTGAACACGAAGTGGTCGTTCGCGATCGCGACCTGGCGGGGGTACATCGTCTCGCCGCCGGTGATCTGGTTGAACGTATGGATCGCGAACGGGGCCGTCCCGTCCGAGGCCGGCAGCAGGTCGGCGTAGACGCGGATCGTCGCCCCCGGCCGGACCAGGGCGTCCTTGTCGACGCGGTGCGCCCACAGGATGCGCTCGGTCGTGGTCATGGAACGCGCGGTGTCCTCGTCGGGCCATTCGATGCGCGGGATGGTGCGAACTGACTCCACGAGATCCCGCCGTCCCATCGCGAAGATGCCGCCGAACCGGCGGATCTCGTCCTCCTTCGGCGTGAGCGCCAGAGGCTCGTAGGTCTTGTCCTGCGTCTCGTTGCGCAGACGGCGCGAGGCCGGGTCGAAGCTCAGCTCGTCGCCGTCCCGCGCGTCTTCCACCGCGTCGGGCGATTGCACGACGTTGAGGCCGAGGTTCAGCGCGTTGCGCCGGAAGATGTCGCCCATGTTGTCGCCGCACACGATGACGAGCTCCAGCCCGACCTCCTCGGCGACCCCCTTGAGGCCCGCGGGGCTCATCTCGCGCGATGAGCCGATCGCGAAGCGGTCGCCGGCGACCAGGAACGTTTCCCCGCGGTGGACGCGCTCACGGAAGTCGGGCATCAGGAAGCGGAACGACCCCGCTTTCCAGCGCTCGTCGAGCGCGTCCAGGCTCTCGGAGACGCAATCGCGAGCGGGCGTGATCTGATCCGTGTCGATCGCGTCGAGCTTCCTGCCCGGCCGTCGGCCGGACTTGTCCCAGAAGATCAGCGCGCGGCCGCGGATCGTGGCGGTCGCGCCGGTCCCCGCGTCCGCGTCGCGGGGCGCGGGAATGTCGCCGTCGGTCTTTCCCGGGCGGAGCCGCGCGGGCTCGATACGCTGCGCGGTCCTCCCGCCGCCTTCGTCCGCCATGGCGACGACTCTAGCCCGCCAGGGACTCGAGGTCGGCGTCCGTGAGCAAACGATCAGACGCCTTGGCCGCGGCCATCACGCGATCCACGCGCTCGCGCGTCGCCTCGTGTCCGTGCTGCTCGAGCCAGAAGATGACGTTCGATTCGCCGCTCATGGGCCT
>JBHEML010000054.1:0-470 GCA_046262615.1 Candidatus Limnocylindria bacterium
GCTCTGCACCGAGGGCCTCGTCAGCGTCATTCCCCGCGTCGGTTATGTCGTCACCGAGCTCAGCGTCGGGGACGTCCAGGAGATCTTCCAGCTGCGTCTGGCCCTCGAGGCTCTGGCCGCCGAGCTCGCGGTCGACCACGTCACTGATCGCGACGTCGACGGCTTCGAGCGCCTGCAGCGCAGGGTGCAGTCCGACGCCAAGACCTTTAGTACCGATCCCGCCGCGTACCGGCGCTTCGCGATCGAGGCCAACTCCGAGTTCCATCTCGCCCTCGCGCGCCTGTCGGCCAACGAGCGACTGGTCGGTCTCATCGAGGGTCTCTTGGATGAGAGCCGGCGGATCCTTCTCATCGACCCGACGATCACCGCGTACGTCGATCCCGTCCTGATGGAGGCGCTGCCGACCAACGATCACGGCGACATCGTCTCCGCGCTCGCTCGGCGGGACCGCCAGGGTGCCCGAGAGGCGA
>JBHEML010000054.1:480-10443 GCA_046262615.1 Candidatus Limnocylindria bacterium
GGCCTGTGCCCTGAACTTCCTGGACATCTTCGTCCGGCGCGGGATGCCCGCCAAGAAGACGGAGCTTCCCCATATCTCCGGCGGCGACGGCGCCGGCGTGATCGCGGCGGTCGGTTCCGGTGTCACCACGGTGCGCGTCGGTCAGCGGGTCCTCATCGATCCAGCGATCCCGGAGGGTGCTCTCGGCGAGGACGCCCAAGGGGTCATGGCCGAGTTCGCGGTCGTGTCGGCGGCAAATGTGATCCCGCTCCCGGACGACGTCACGTTCGAGCACGCCGCGGCCCTGCCGATCGGCTACGGGACCGCCTGGCGGCTGATGATGGACCGTGGCCAGGTCCGGCTCGGCGAGACGGTCTTCATCCACGGCGCGAGCGGTGGCGTCGGGACCGCCTGCGTGCAGATCGGGAAGCTCGCCGGCGCCACGATCTATGCCGGCAGCAGCTCCGCGGACAAGCGGAAGCGCCTTACGGAGCTCGGAGCCGATGCCGTCATCGACACGAGCACAGCAGACTGGGGCAAGCAGCTCTGGCAGCTGACCGGCAAGCGCGGCGTCGACGTCGTCGTGGACTACTCGGGCAAAGACACCTGGCCGACGAGCGTCCGTTCCGTCCGTAAGGGCGGGCGGATCCTCACGTGCGGCGCGACCAGCGGCTTCGAAGCGGTCACCGACCTGCGATACGTCTGGACCCGTGAGGAAACGATCATGGGATCGGATGGCTGGACCCGCGAGGGCCTGGTCGCCCTGGTCGATCTCGTCCGACGCGGCCGGATCCGGCCGGTGATCGACCGAGTGCTCCCCCTGGCGGAGGCCCGCGCCGCGGAGGATGCGCTGGAGCGGCGCGAAGCCTTCGGCAAGATCTTGCTGGTGCCGTAGCCGGTGTACATCCAGAACTTCGGGTACCTGCCGGAGATCGGTTATCGCCTGTCGCCGTCGAAGGTCGCGCTCATCCAGGATGGCCATGAACTCACCTACGCCGAGCTCGAGGCTCGCGCGAACAGGGTCGCGAACGCGCTGCTCACGAGCGGCGTCCAAAAAGGCGAGCGGGTCGCCCTGATGCAGGGCAACGAGCGCCATTTCGTGGAGTGCTTCCTTGGCGTGATGCGTGCCGGCGCGGTCGCCGTCCCGATGAACGTCCGGTCGGGCAACGACGCGATGCGCCATGTCCTGGCGGACAGCGGATCGCGGGTGCTCATCGCCTCACCGGACTGGCACGAGCTCGCGATCCAGCTCGCTGCCGACGTCCCGACGATCCATCAGATCGTCCTCTGTGGCAAAGACTCGGTCGCCTCGGTCGCCGGCCGGGCCTCATACGACCACTGGGTCGCGGACGCGTCAGCGGACCGCGTCGCGGTCAAGATCGAGTTCGAGGACCTCTGCATGATGCCGTACACCTCGGGCACGACGGGACGGCCGAAGGGCGTGCGGCTCCACCACGCCGGCCAGATCCACAACGCCGAGATCCTTCGTCGAGCGCATCTCATCAGCTCGGACGAGCGCACGCTGATCAGCGGCCCGATGTATCACGCGAACGCGCTCAGCGGCGCGTTCTATCCGTTCATCCTGGGCGGCGCGTCTGCGGTGATCTTGCCGAAGTTCGACCCGCGAGCGGTGATCGAAGCCATCGAGCGCTACGGCTGCACGCACACGATGGGCGTTCCGACGATGTTCGCGCTCATGCTGCGGGACCGCGAGTTCCTGAAGGCCCACAACGTTCGGACCATCGACTACATAGGCGTCGGCTCGGCGCCCGTGACCGCCGAGTTCCTCGGGCAGCTCCAGGAGGCCTTCGGCGGCGTCGATGTTGTCGAGGGCTACGGGATGACGGAGAGCGGGCCGGTCCCGATCCTCATCCCGCGCTGGGGCAAGAAGAAGCTCGGCAGCTGTGGGATCCTGCTGCCCGAGATGGAAGTCCGGCTCGTCGATGACGCTGGTGTCGATGTCGCCCTCGACGAGATCGGCGAGGCCTGGATCCGCAATCCGGGCAACGCCCGCGGCTATCACAACCTGCCCGAGGTCACCGCGGCCCGATTCACCCCGGATGGGTGGCTGAAGAGCGGCGACCTGATGCGCCGTGACGCTGAGGGGTTCTACTTCTTCCTCGGGCGCCAGGACGACCAGATCAGCGTGGGTGGGGAGAACGTTTACCCGAAGGAGGTCGAGGCGATCGTGCTCCAGCACCACGGGGTGCTCGAGGCCTCCGTCGTCGCGGTCCCGCATGCGCTGAAGGGCGCCGTGCCGGTGGCCTTCGTCGTGCGCCGCGAAGGGCACGACGTCACCGAGGAGCAGATCAAGGCCTTCTACCTCGAGCGGGGCGCCGCGTACGCGCACCCGCGACGGGTGTTCTTCGTGAATGAGCTCCCGCTCTCCGGGACGAGCAAGATCGATCGCAAGGCCCTGGAGCGGCGCGCGCAGGAGTCGATGACCGAGCAGGTCGCCTGATGGAGCCGGCCGCCCGCGCGGAGCTCGACCGCGAGTTCGCGACCAGCCCGTTCCACGCGTTCCTCGGCCTCGAATTCTCAACCGACGCGGCCGGCGCCGTGCTCATCCGGATGCCATTTCGCGAGGAGCTCGTCAGCGACCCATCCGTGCCGTATCTCCACGGGGGCGTCATCGGGTCGCTGCTCGATATCGCAGGAGACTACGCGGTCGCCCTTCAGCTAGGGCGCGGCGTTCCGACCATCGACCTGCGGGTGGACTACCTGAAGGTCGCCGGCCGCGAGGCGTTGATCGCAACGGCGCGGATCGTCCGGCTGGGGCGCTCCATCTGCGTCGCCGACGCGGAGGTGCGCAACGGGACTGGCGAGCTCATCGCGATCGGTCGCGTGCTCTACAGCACCCGCGACCCGAACCCCCCACGGTGAGCCCGAGGGCGGCAGCGGCCATCGGCAGCGAACCGGACTGGGACGCACTGGCTGACCAGATCGTGAACCGGACCCTCAGCGTGCAGCCTGGCGAGCGCGTCATCTACCTCGTCGACCCGTACGTGCTGCCGAGCCTCTTCGAGGCTGTCCGACTCGCCGTCCTGCGCGCAGGGGGCATCGAGCACGCCAGCACCGTCAACTGGACCGAGCGCCTGACCGCGGTACGCGACCGTGAGGGGAAGCATCCGGACCCGGCCGCGGCCCTTCGCGAGAACGAGGCGATGCTCGATCTCTTCCGGCCCGCGCAGGTGTTCATCTGGCTTCCGGCCAACTACGCTCTCCGGGGGTCGACGACCACGATGCAGTCGGAATGGGTCCTCGCCCGCTGGCCAGGCCGCGGCCTGCACTTCCACTGGTTCCCGGACGTCGCGAGCGGATCCGGAAGCGAGGTGACCCGGCGGCTATACGCGGCGTACCAGCACGCGATCCTCGACCTCGATCGCGCCGATCTGCGGGCGCGCCAAGAGCGGATCGTCGCGGCCGTCCGCGGTAGACGGCTGCGTGTCCGCACGCCCGACGGCACTGACCTCAGCGTGACGCTCGAGCGCAACGGCTGGTATCACCTCAACGACGGGGATGCCTCGCCGGAGAAGGTGCGGAACGCGCGATGCGCTCGCGATCGGGAGGAGGAGCTGCCCGCCGGAGCGATCCGGACGCTGCCTATCGCCGACAGCGCCGAGGGGACGATCCGCTACCGGCGGGGCCAGGGGGTCGCCGGCCGTGGTGTGGACCTCAACGCCTTCACAGGTGACCTCGAGCTGATCTTCCGCGCGGGGCACCTGGTCGAGGCCAACGCCGGTTCTCGCACCGACGAGCTCCGGGCGGCCTGGGATGCGCAGACCGGTGACAAGGACCGGCTCAGCGAGATCGTCATCGGCAGCAACCCGCTCCTACCGCTCACGATCGACGGCGCGCGCATGCCTGTGTACTGGGGCTTCGGCGCGGGTGGCTTCCGCTTCCACCTCGGGGACATCGTCGAGTCGGGGGGGACGTTCGCCTCGAGCTTCTCGGCCGAGCTGTGGTTCACCGACGCGACGGTGGAGGCGGACGGCGTCACGATCATCCGCGATGGGACCCTGGTGATCACGTGAGGTTCCAAGAGGTCGTGCGGCGACGGAAGATGGTTCTAAGCTTCGGGGACCGCGCTCGCACCCGCGGATGCCCGCTGCACTATGGCCGCTGGCAGGGATGATCATCCGCCTCGACCACGTCGTGATCGCGGTGCGGGATCTGGCGGTCGCGATCGAGCGCTACCGCTCGCTCGGTTTCGAGGTCCAGCCTGGCGGACGTCACGTTGGTCTTGGAACCCACAACGCTCTGATCCGCTTCGGCTTGGACTACATCGAGCTCCTAGCAGTGCATGATGAGGCCGAAGCGCGGCGGCAGAACTCGCGCAGCGCGATGCTGGACTTCCTCGAGCGCCGCGAGGGCGGCCTGATCGGCTACGCCGTCGCCACGGCGGATATCGACGACGACGCGCGCCGCCTCGGCGCCACCGGCCTGGCCGCCGTCGGGCCGTTCGCGATGTCCCGCACGCGGCCCGACGGGCGGGTGCTGTCGTGGCGGCTGCTGATCCCGGAGGGACTCGCCTGGCGACGGCCGTGGCCGTTCCTGATCCAGTGGGACGCCGCCGACGCGGACCGCCTCGCCTGGGAGGTGCCAGGCAGGCACCCGAACGGGGCCACCAGCGTTCGTGCCGTGCGCGTGCTCGTGGCGGACGCGGCCCGCGGCCGCGAGGTCTATGGCAGGCACCTCGGCCTGGTCGAGGCCAGTGGGGCGCGCTCGGAAGCCGGGCCACGCTACCGCTTGGGCGGGACGACCATCGAGCTCGTGACCGCGTCCGGCGATCCGGTCCTCCAACGGATCCTCGCGGACGAAGGGGAGGGCATCCACGAGCTGGTGCTCGCCACGCGCGACGTCGCGGCGGCCGAGCGCCGGCTGGGAACCGCACCCGCCGACGGCGCCCGTATCGCCTTCAGCGCGTAGCGCTCATCCGAGCAACGGCAGCACCCCGGTGATGACCCGCTCGAGCTGACCGCGCTGGTCCCAGCTCGTGCAGCGCAGCGTGATCTCGCTGAACCCCATGCGCTGGAACACGCGGAGGTGCTGCGCGCACTCCTCGGGTGTACCGGCCGCGGTCCAGTCCGCGACGAAACCAGGCGCGAAGTCGGTCGCGTAGTAGGTGTCGAGGAACCGTTTTGACTCGGCGAGTGCCGCCGTCCGATCCGAACCTACGTTGATGTTGTGGTACAGGTGCGTCTCGAGGGTGGCGGGATCCCGCCCGGCCGCGGCGACCTTCGCGCGCACGTCGGCGATGCGCCACGCGGCGTCCGCGGGATCGCTGATCGATGTCTGCCAGCCGTCGGCATGGCGGGCCACGCGGCGGTGCGTCCGTTCGATCGTCGCGCGATCGGCGCGGGAGTTGTTGGCGATCCAGATCGGGGGTGCCGGCTTTCGCGCGGGCTTCGGATCGACCGTGATGCCCGAGCAGTGGTAGTGCTCGCCCTCGAACGTCACGTTGTCCTCGGTCCACAGCCGCCGGATGAGCTTGATCCACTCGATGAGCCGGCCGACCCGATCCTTCGCGGTCACGCCGTACAGCTGGCCCTCGATCTTCCCGCCTTCTTGCGGGATGATGCCCGTGCAGGCGACCAGCACGGTCCGGCCCTTGGCGATGAGGTCGAGGCTTGCCCACTGGTACGCGAGGAGGACCGGGTCGCGTAACACGAAGCTCGCCATGCACGCCGGTCCGATGCGTACCCGCCTCGTGCGCGCCGCGACCGCCGCGAGCAGCGCGATCGACTCGAGTCGCGGCTTGCCCAGCAGGCTGTCGCCGACCCACACCGACGCGAAGGCGCCCGACCGCTCGGCCGTCTCGGCCATCTCCAGCATCTCCGGGACCGTGGTGGCCCCAAAGAGCACGCCGCGATTCGGTAGGGTCAGTCCGATGTTCACGCGGGTGCCCAGATGCCCATTTGACGGGCCTCGGGGCGCCGAGGCATGCTCATAGCTACAGGCATGTTACGTGACATCCAAGGACCCGCGGCCGGCCGCCGCTCGTGAGCGGGCGCGCGACGCACGCCCCGAGAACCATCCGGGTGCTTACCGCACGGGAGGTCGAAGAGCTCCTCCCGATGACCGAGTGCATCGAGCTGATGCGCGAGACTTTCGCCGGCCTCGCGCGGGGAGACTTCTTCCAGCCACTGCGAAAGATCGCCGCCCCGCCGGGCGCCGCCGGCGTTCTCGGCTCCATGCCTGCCTACCGAGCGAAGCCGACACCGATCTTCTCCTTGAAGGCGCTCTGCGTCTTTCCGGGCAATCCGTCGCGGGGCCTCGACTCGCACCTCGGCCCGGTCCTGGTCTACGACGGATCGACCGGGCATCTGCGCGGGTTGATGAACGGCGCTGCGATCACGGCGATCCGGACGCCGGCTGCGTCCGCCGTCGCGACGGACTTGCTCGCGCGCGCCGACGCCGACGACCTCGCGGTAATCGGCGCAGGGGTCCAGGCGCGCGGCCACATCGAGGCCATCTGCCACGTCCGCACCATCCGGCGAGTGCGCGTCGCGGGTCGCGACGCGGAGCGCCTACAGGCGTTGGTCGAGTGGGCGCGCGGGCTCCTCGGATGCCCAGTCGAGGTCAGTGCGACGATCGAGGACGCGTTGAGGGACGCGTCGATCATCTGCACGGCCACCAACGCCAAGGAGCCGATCGTCCGCCGGGCCTGGATCGCCGACGGAGCGCATCTCAACGTCGTCGGTTCGAGCATTGCGACGGCACGCGAGGTCGACGGCGCCACCATGGCGGCCACCACGCTCTTCGTCGACCGCGCGGAGTCGACGCTGAACGAGGGCGGCGACTTCCTCCTAGCCGTCGCGGAGGGGGCCATCGATCGCGACCACATCCACGCCGAGCTCGGGGAGGTGCTCCTCGGGACAAAGACCGGCCGCACGTCCGATACGGAGATCACGCTGTTCAAGTCGCTGGGCCTCGGTTCCGAGGATCTCGCGGCGGCCGACCGCGTGCTGGCGAAAGCGGAGGCCTTCGGCCGCGGCACCGTCGTTCCGTTCTGATGCGCCACTGATGGATGTCCGCACGGTCGCCGGACCGAGGGCCGCGACCTTCGCGGACGTGCAGGCGGCCGCAAAGCGGATCGCGGGCGTGGTCCATCGAACGCCGGTCCTCACGGCGAGTGGACTCGACGAGGCCTGCGGCGGGGCGCGTGTGTTCCTGAAGTGCGAAAACTTCCAGCGGACGGGGGCCTTCAAGTTCCGCGGAGCGTACAACCGGCTCAGCCAGTTCACGCCGCAGGAGCGGAAGAGCGGCGTGGTCACGTACTCATCCGGCAACCACGCCCAAGGTATCGCGCTCGCGGCGCGCGAGCTTGGCATCCCGGCGACGATCGTGATGCCGACCGACGCCGTCCCGACCAAAGTCGCAGCCACCCGGGCCTATGGCGCCAGCATCGAATGGATCGACCGGCAGACCGAGAACGGCTATCAGACTGCGGCGCGGATCGCGCGCGAGCGCGGCTTCACGGTCGTGCCCCCGTTCGACGACCCGGGCATCATCGCCGGCCAGGGGACCGCCGCGCTCGAGCTCTGCGAGCAGGTCCGGGATCCGCTGGACGTGTTCCTGGCGCCTCTCGGCGGCGGCGGGCTGCTGTCCGGTTGCGCGCTCGCGATGCACGGGGCCTCGCCGCGGACAGTCATCTACGGCGTGGAAACTGAGACGGCGAATGACTGGGTGCTCAGCTTCGCCGCGGGCCATCCGGTCCGCATCCCGCCACCGATGACGATCGCCGACGGGATCAAGACCGAGGTGCCGGGGAATCTCACCTTCCCGATCATCTACTCACTGGTCACCGACGTGCGAACGGTGAGCGACGATGAAGTGCTCCGCGCGATGCGGCTGGTGTTGTTCCGCTTGAAGATCCTCGTCGAGCCCACGGGCGCGGTCGCCCTCGCGCTTCTGCTCTCCGGCCGCCTGGGAGATCTCGCGGGGCAACGCGTCGGCGTGATCATCTCCGGCGGCAACGTGGAGCCCGCCCTTCTGGCGGAGGTCGCCGGACGGACCGAGGCATCGCCCGCCCCTGACCCGGCGCAGCGTCCTCGGCCGCGCCTGTAGTCTCTCCTGATGGTCGCGACCCGCTCGCTCGCGGAAGGTGCCCTCGCGAAATACGAACCTGAGGCGGCGAAAGGCGCGCGATCTACCTGCTGGCGAATCCCGGTCCGTGGACAAGGCCTGCCATGAAGTCGACCTCGAACACTCGAACGTTGACATACGTCAGGAACAAACCGACGTAGCTAGAGATGGGCACAGTTGAGGCCTGCTTGGATGCCTCGAATGGCTCGCACTGCACAGCCCAGTACGCAATGCTGACGGGACGCGCCACAGCTCCCGCGGGGCAGGTTAAGTCTTTCCACTCGACGATGGGATGAATCCCAAGCGCGAGGCCGACAAGGAAGACCCCCAAGAACAAGCCGAGCACACGTCGACTCCAGCGGCGCTGGCCCGACCAGCCCGGGAATGGCCGAGGTGCGGACCGAGGTGTTGCGGACGCTCGCACTCTTCTGGTTTACCACGTGCTTGAGCTGGGGCTCGCTTGACTGCGGTCGTCGCCAGTGCCCGACAAGCGCCAGTCGCGTGCCTTCACGTCAAGCCGCGTCGGACGAGACCCCACGCGAATGTCGCGGGCGCGCCGAGAGGATGCTCCCCGGGCCGAACGCGAAGAACGTTCGATACCCGCCGCCTCGGCCATTAAGGCACGGTGTAGGGTCGAAGGATGACGTCGCGCCGTCTTCAGCTCCTCGGTACCGATGAACTGACCCTCGAGCGTTCGCCGCTCACGGAACAGATGTATGTGCTGAGCCCCTTCGTCTTTCGCGAAGGCTCCGCCTTCCACATTCTCGTGCGGGTCGTGAATCGATCGGAGCGTCCGGAGGAGAAGGTGGCGCGGGTCCACTACGCCTCGAGCGGCGATGGGCTCACATTCCGGATGGAAGATGAGCCCGTGATTCCGGCCGGGCCTGAAGCCGACGATCACGACGGCGCAGAGGATCCGACCCGTCTCCACCTCGACGGACGCGAGATCGTCTTCTACAGCGGCTGGAACCAGGCGTCGAAGGAGGGACGACTGCTCCGCGCCTCCGGGTCGAGTGTCCACGCCCTCGCCAAGGAAGGGCGTGTGCTTCCCGAATCGGACCGCTACCGGGCCACGAAGGAGCCCAGCGTGGTCCAGCGCCCGGACGGCGGCTGGCGCATGTTCTTCGAATATGCCGCGGAAGACGCGAGTCGTATCGGGGTGGCCGACGCGCTGACGATCAATGGGCCCTGGCACATCGCGGATCGCGACGCGTTCGAGGCGCGGCCCGGATCATGGGACGACTGGCACCTCAGTCCCGGGCCCGTCGTGTTCGAAGGCTCTGACCGGCCGCTGATGTTCTACAACGGCGGCACGAACGTCCCCGCCTGGCGGATCGGCTGGGTCGAGTTTGATCCCGCCTTCGAGAACGTGCTCGCCCGCTCGGCACAGCCACTCGTGGTTCCGCCGCCTGCCGGGGCGGAAGACACGGACATCAGTTTCGCCGCCTCGGCGGTGATGGGTGGAGAGGCGGAGATCTGGCTGTACTACTCGGTCAGCGATCGGATGCTCATGCGCGCACGGATCGGAGTGGGGGACACCGCTGCCGCTTGACGGCCGGGGTCAGGCGCCCTGGCCCTGGTTCTGCATCAAGCCCCCGTCGATGTAGTACACGGCTCCCGTGACGTAGTCCGCGTCGTCGGAGCAGAGATAGACGGCCAGGCGCCCGATCTCCCAGGGCTCAGCGGCCCGCTTCCAGGGGATGCTCTGGACCTGCTTCTCCCGCACCTTCGGGTCGTCGATCGCCTCCTGGTTGAACGGCGTCAGCACCATGCCCGGGCCGATCGTGTTGACGTTGATCTTGTCTGGCGCGAGCTCCAGCGCGAGTGTGCGGGTCAGGTTGAGCTGTGCGCCCTTGGACGCGTCGTAATCTGCGGCTCCGGCACGCGGGATGAGGT
>JBHEML010000055.1:0-9553 GCA_046262615.1 Candidatus Limnocylindria bacterium
CTCGTGGGTGGATCGAACTTCGTCGCGGTCCGCTTCAGCAACCGCGAGCTCCCGCCGTTCTTCGGTGCGGGGATCAGATTCGTCGCGGCGTCGCTGCTGCTGCTCGTCCTCGCGGGCGCGATGCGCCTTCGGCTGCCACGCGGCCGCGCGCTGCTCGGCGCGTTTGGTTTCGGCGTCCTCAACTTCGGGGTCACGTACGCGCTCGCGTACTGGGCGCTCCAGACCGCTCCGGCGGCGCTCGCCTCGACACTCGTCGCTCTGACGCCGCTGCTCACCTTTCTCCTTGCGGTCACGATCCGCGACGAGGCGTTCCACTGGCGGGGCCTCGCGGGTGGGGTGGTGGCCATCGTCGGCGTCGCCATCATCTTCCGCGATCAGGTGCGCGACGTCTCACTCGGCCCGCTCGTTGCGTTGGCGCTCCAACCTCTCGCCATCGCCATCGGGACGATCTGGGCGAAGCGACTGCCGCACGGACACCCCGTGGCGACGAATGCAGTCGCGATGGCCCCCGGGGCCGCGCTGCTCCTTGCGCTCGCCTGGGTCGCGAAGGAGACACCGACGTTGCCCTCGCGGCCCGAGACATGGCTCGCCCTCGGGTACCTGATCGTCGCCACCGCGATCCTGTTCGTCGGGTTCTTTTTCGTGGTACGGCGCTGGACGGCGTCGGCGACGTCCTACGCCACAGTGATGTTCCCGGTCGTCACGCTCGTGGTCGGCGCGATCACCGCCGGAGAGGGCGTGACCTTGTCCTTCGTGGTCGGAGCCGCGCTGGTCATGCTCGGCGTGTACGTCGGCGCGCTCGCGCCGCGCCAGGCGCGCTTGCCGGCTCGCGCCGCCGCCTGAATCGGGACCGCCTGGCGAGCGCAGCGAGGACGAAGGCGCCGGGCACCAGTGCAGGTGGCCGTGTCGCTCCCGCAGCGGCGGTGGCGCCCGGAGGGGACCGGGTTGACCGAACGCGCAGAACGTCTCTCCGGCGGGCGTTGGCTCCGCGGCGGCAGTTGCTGGGCGGTGCGCGCCGGCTCCGGTGGCGAGGCGCGCGAGCGGAGCGCGGGGGACACCCCGCTAGCATCGGCTCCGGCCATGGAGTCGTCGCGGCGCGGGTCGGTCCGGTGCTACTTCCGCGGGTCCGCGCGCGGTGCGCCGCGGGACCGCGCGTCGTGACCGTCAGGGACGCCGCGACGCGCATCGTCGAGGCGGTCGCCACGGTCGTCGTCGGCAAGAGCGCCGCGACCGAGCAGCTGCTCGCCGCGTTGCTGGTGGATGGACACGTCCTGCTCGATGACGTGCCGGGGGTGGGGAAGACGATGCTCGCCCGCGCCGTCGCGCGCACGTTCGACCTGGAGTTCCGGAGGATCCAGTGCACGCCGGACCTGGTGCCGTCCGATGTAACCGGCGTCTCCATCTTCGACGAGGCGACGCAGCGCTTCGAGTACCGCCCGGGACCGCTTTTCGCCAACGTCGTCCTGGTCGATGAGATCAACCGCGCGACGCCCCGGGCCCAGTCGGCGCTCCTCGAGGCGATGCAGGAGCGGCAGGTGACGGTCGACGAGACGACGCATCCGCTTCCCGACCCGTTCTTCGTCATCGCCACGCAGAACCCTATCGAGCTCGAAGGCACGTTCCCGCTCCCAGAAGCGCAGCTCGACCGCTTCCTCCTCCTGTTGAACCTCGGCTACCCGACCGAGGGCGAGGAGGACGACATCCTGCGGCTGCATGGACCGGTGAACATCCCCACGGACACGCTCGCGCCGCTCTTCGACCGAACCGCGCTCGCGGCCCTGCGGGCGGAGGTGCAGTCGGTGCGCGTGAGCGATGCGGTGCGCGGGTACATCGCAGCGATCGTTCGGGCGACGCGTCACCTGTCCGGCGTGGAGCTCGGGGCGAGCCCGCGCGCCGCGCTCGCGCTGTACCGCGCCTCGCAGGCCCGCGCGTCGATCCGCGGCCGCGACTTCGTGCTCCCTGACGACGTGAAGGTGCAGGCACCGCCGGTACTGCGCCACAGGATCTTCCTGGACGCCGAGTCGCAGATGCGCGGGCGCACGACCGCGACCGTCGTGGCCGAGGTGCTCGCGCGCACGCCCGTTCCGGCGGAGGAGCAGGCGGCGGCCAGGACCGGCTGAGCGTCGTTGGCCGTCGCCGCGCAGCGCATCCGCACGCGGAGCGGGCAGTTCCCGTGGGCCGCGGCGATCGTCCTCTCGCTGATCGCGGCCATCAGCCGCGAGGGAGCGCTGATCGTGCTCGCCGCTGGAGTTACCGTCGCCGGAGCGGTCGTCGAGGTCACCTCGCGCCTGGCGCTGCTCGCGGTCGACGTGCGCGCGGAGGTGAGTCCGGCGCGGATCGTGACCGGCGAGACGTTCGCGGTGACGTTGGTCGTGGCCAACAGGAAGGCGCTCCCGCTGCCCTGGCTCGAGATCCGCCTGGAGCTTCCCGAAGGGATCGTGCCCGCCGCCGACCGGCCGGGACGGGCGCGCTCCAGCATCGGCGCCGGCTTCGGGCCGCGGCCCTTCGAGCGCGTGACGCTGCGCTTCGCGCTCCGCGCGTCGCAGCGCGGAGCGTTCGTCCTCGGTCCGCTCAAGCTGCGCGCGAGCGACTGGCTCGGCTTCATCCGCGATGACCGCACGCTATCGCCCGATCTGACCGTCGTCGCGTATCCGTCGCCGCTCGCGGTACGCGATCGCCATCTCGCCTCGCTGCGCCCCCTCGCGGAGACCGCGACGCGGCGCGGGCTTCTGCCCGACCCGCTGCGTTTTCGCGGCGTTCGCGAGCACCGCACCGGCGACGCGCGCAAGGAGATCCATTGGAAGGCCTCGGCGCGCCTTCGCCGGCTCCAGACCAAGCTTTACGAGCCGGCGACCAGCCTGGACGCGATCTTCCTGGTCAACGTCGCCTCGTACGACCAGTACTGGATCCAGGCGGACCCGGAGGCCACCGAGCTCGTCGTGTCCGCGGCCGCCGAACTGCTCCGCCACGCGGCGGAGGCGGGCCGCCAGGTAGGGCTGATCACGAACGGCCTCGACAACATCACGCACGAGCGCCCCCGGTCGGCGCTCGGCCGCGGGCCGCGACCGCTCACCCGGAGCCTAGACATCCTCGCCCGGCTCGGGCCGTACGCCGCAGCGGCGCCCGAAGCCGTGTTCCTGCGTGAACGCGGTCGCATCCCCTGGGGTGCGAGCCTCATCGTCGTGACGCCGAGGCTTGGTACCGCGCTCGCGCAGGCATGCGTGGCGCTGCGGCGCGCGCACCACCGCGTGATGGTCGTCGCGGTGCAGGCGCCTCCCGAGGACATCGCGAGACAGGTGCGTTCGAGCGGCGTCGCGATCGAGGTCCTCGCGGGAGCGGAAGCGCGCCGTGCGGTCTAGGGCGCCGGCGCTCACGCTCCTGGCCGGGCGCTCCTTCATGGAGGCCGTCGCGTTCGCGGCTTTGGCGGCCCTTCTGCATGCGCTGATCCTGGGGGCGGCGCCGCTTGCGATCCTGCCCCTCACGGTGGGTGTCTTCGGCGCCATCCTCGTGCTTTCCGCGGTCCTGGGGGAAGCGCGCGCGGAGCGCCAGTCGGCGATGCAGGTCGTGGTCGTCGTCGGGGCTGCCATCGCCTGGTCGCTGACGCTGCCGATGCGCGGAGCGGATGGCCTGGCGGTCCTGACGCGCGTCATCGCTTTCGCGTTCCTCGGCGAGGCGTTCCTGTGGCGCCTGCTCTCGCTCTCGCGGACTCTCGGCCGATGGCGTGGCGCGCGAGACGCGTGCGGGATCGCCCTCGTGTCCCTGGTCCTTCTCGCCGTCATCCCTCTGCCGGTCGACCGTGGCTCGCTCGCGCTGCTGGGGCTCCTCGTCGTCGGCACCGGAGGGCTCACGCTCTCGCTCGCGCGCTCCGCCGAAGAGCAGCAGCTCGCGCACGAGGAGGCGCGCGGGGGCACCGCCGCGGTGTCCGCGACCGCCACGGCGTTCACGCTCGGCGCGGTCGCCATCGTGGTCGCGGCGTTCCTGCCGTTCGCGCAGGACGCGCTGGCCGAGCTCGGACGGATGGCCGAGCCAGTTCTCGCGCGCGCGCTCTACACGTTGCTTCTTCCCTTCGGCTATCTCGCGGCCTACCTCGTGGAGGTCTTCTCAACCTGGTTCCGTTCCGCGGACATCGCGCCGCCGGCGCCGGCGCCGGTCCGTCCCGACGCCGATGAGGAGGCGGTGAGGGCCGCCCTCGAGCAGAGCAGGCCGTTCGTGTTCGGTGCCGTGGAGGTCCTCGTCGCGCTCGTCGCGGTCGTCATCGGCATCCTTCTCGTCGACCGGCTCGTTAGGGACAGGCGCGCGGAGCTGCCAGACGGCAGCACGCTCGAGCGCGAGCGGACCGGTGGACTTTCGCTGCGCGCGAGCCTCGCCACGCTGCTCCCGCACCGGCGTCCGCGGCGGCGCGCGCCCGACGACGACGGCAGCCTCGCCACCCTGGTGCGGCTCCTGTACTGGAGGTTCCTCGCGCTCGCCGAATCACGCGGCGCCGGCTGGCGCGCCGACGCGGAGACGCCGTCGGAGCATCTCGCGCGCCTGGCGGCCGCTTCTCCCGAGTGGCGCAGCGCGGCGCCCGTCGTCGCCGCGTTCGAGGAGCTGCGCTATGCCGAGCGCGTGCCCGACGCCGCACGGATCGACGCCGCCCGGGGCGCGCTGCGCGTGCTGGTCGAGCGCCGGCCAGCGGCCCCATGACCGGGCCACGCGCCGCCTTGGCCACACGCGCGCCCGCGATACGCCCGCCTCCATCCGCGTCCGATCGTCGGGACCGCCCCGTCCAACGCGGGACTCGAGGCGACCCTCGCGCTCGAGAATGCCCCTGCCCGGCTCGCGAATGGTCGGCGGTGGCTCGCGACCACGCCTGCGTTTCCGCCCGCGTGCAGGGGTGGCCGGTTTCGCGGACCGGTGGACCGTGACCGATCGCACGTCGACGATCCTGGCCATCGTCGGCCCGACCGCCTCGGGGAAGACGTCGCTGGGGCTGCGAGCGGCGGCGCTCCTGGGCGGCGAGATCGTGTCAGCGGATTCGCGCCTGGTGTACCGGGGCATGGACATCGGCACGGCGAAACCGACCGCCGCCCAGCGTCGCGCGGTGCCGCACCACGTCATCGACGTCGCCGATCCCGGGGAGCGGTACGACGCGGCCCGCTACCAGCGCGACGCGCGCGCGGCGATCGCGGACATCGAGCTGCGGGGACGCGTCCCCGTCGTCGTCGGCGGCACGGGCCTTTACGTACGTACGCTGCTCGACGGCCTTGCGCTCGACGCCATGCCGACCGACTCCGCGCTTCGAGTCGAACTGGAGGCGCGCGTTCGCGAGCGCGGCGGCGGCGCTCTGCACCGCGAGCTGGCGTCGATCGACGCGGCGGCGGCCGCGCGAGTCGATCCGCGCAACGTGCGCCGTGTGGTTCGCTACCTCGAGATCGCGCTCCTCGGGGGAAGCGCGGGCGCGCCGCGCACCCGTCGAGGAGGCCGAGATGCCGTCCGCATCGGACTATGCCCGCCCCGGGCGCCGCTGGTCGCGGCCATCGATGCGCGCGCGCGGGGCATGGTGCAGGCCGGCGTGCTCGAGGAAACGGCTGCTCTCGTCGCGCGCGGGCTCGACCCGCGGCTGCCGAGCATGAGCGCGCACGGTTACGTCCATTGGGCGGCGCACCTGCGCGGCCAGATGACCCTGGCCGACGCGATCGCTGCCACGGCTCGCGACACGGCCGCGTACGCCCGCCGCCAGATGACCTGGTTCCGCAGGGATCCCGCCGTGTGGTGGGTGGATCCGACGGTGGCCGATCCGCTCGAGAGGATCCGCGAGGCGCTCGCGGCGTGAGGTTCACGAAGATGCACGGCTGCGGCAACGACTTCATCGTCGGTGAGGCGAGCGAAGGGTGGGACGCGCTCGCGCCCGCGCGCGTCGCGGCTCTCTGCGATCGAAGGACCGGCGTGGGTGCGGACGGCCTCCTCGTGATCGGCGGGCACGAGCGACGCACCTGGCGCTGGACGATCCACAACGCCGACGGCTCGACGGCCGAGGCGTGCGGCAACGGCGCGCGTTGCGTCGCGCGCTACCTGCTCGATCGCCACGGAGGCGACGCGCTGCGGCTGCGCACGAACGCTGCGGTGGTCGGCGCGAGGCGCGACGGCGCGGGCATCGCGATCGAGCTCGCGCCACCGCGCGTCGTCGAGCACTTCTCCGTCGAGCTCGGCGGCGTGGCCCACAGCGTCGATCGCGTAGATGCGGGCAACACGCAACTCGTCGCGTTCGTGGACGATCCCGCGACCGTCGACCTCGCCCCGTTCGCCGCTGCCGTACGCGCCGTCGGAGGGGAGGGAAACGTGGGCTGCGCCTCGTTCGAGTCGGCGGACGTGATCCGCCTCCGCGTCGACGAGCGGGGAGTGGGGGAGACGCTCGCCTGCGGCACCGGTGCGCTGGCGGCGGTCGCGGCCGCCACCGAGCGCGGGGCCGCGCTTGGCGACGCCGGGGTCGCCGTGCATCTGCCGGGGGGCGTGCTCCAGGTGCGTCCCGGAGCGACGTGGACCCTGAGTGGTCCTGCGGAGTACGTCTTCGAAGGTGAGATCCGCCCGTAGCGCGCGACGACCCCTTGGACGCGGAAGATCGCTCCTTGACGCGAAGAGGATCGCCGCCGCGCTCCCGGGGACACTCTTTTGCAACGCCGGCTTCGCTCGGTCGGATGGCCGCCACGTTCTTGCGCTACAACATCCGGGGGGAACGAGATGACGACGACTTCACACGTGACGAGCACGACCGCACGGATGATGGACACTGAAGACCTGCGCGCGATCCGTGACGAGATCGAGAAGCACCACGACGAGAGCATTCAGCGTCTCCAGGATTGGATCCGCCGTCCGTCCATTGCCGCAGAGAACAGAGCGATGGATGAAGGGTGCGAGCTGATGCTGCGCCTGGCGCGAGAGGCCGGCTTTCAACAGGCCAGGCGCATCGACACCGACGGATATCCTGGCGTGTTCGCGACGCTCGATGCGGGTGCCGAGCGTACCTTCGGGCTCTATTTCATGTACGACGTGAAGCAGGCGGATCCCTCGGAGTGGTCGTCGCCGCCGTTCGACGCCCAGATCGTCGACAAACCAGGGTTCGGGAAGGTCGTGATCGGCCGCGGCGCCGTGAACCAAAAGGGTCCGGAGGCCGCGTTCCTGGCAGCGCTTCACGCGATCCGGGCCGCCGGGAGGAAGGTGCCGGTGAACCTCGTCCTGGTCGCCGAGGGCGAGGAGGAGATCGGATCGCCACACATTCGCCAACTGGCGCATCGCCCGGAGGTCGCCGCGGCACTGAAGAAGAGCGTGGGCGTCGTCATGCCCGCGGCGTGGCAGGACCCCGACGGAAGCGTGACCGTGTACCTGGGCGCCAAGGGTCTGGTGGAGCTCGAACTGATCTCGAGCGGCGAGAAGTGGGGACGCGGTCCGGGGATCGACGTGCACTCGTCGCACCGCGCACGGCTGGATAGCCCAGCGTTCCACCTGGTGCAGGCGCTCGCGACGCTCGTGAATGCTGACGGCGATCCGGCCATCGACGGATTTGGCAAGGAAGCACGGGCGGCCACGGCCGAGCAGAAGAAGCAACTGGACGAAGCAGCGACGCGCTTGTCCGAGGCGACGACCAAGAAGATGCTCGCGGCGAAGCGCTGGGCGCATGATGACTCGTGGCGGGGATCGCTCGAGCGATTCGCGTTCGCGCCGACCGTGAACATCGAAGGTCTCGTCGCGGGATACATCGGCCCGGGCGGCAAGACCATCCAGCCGCACCGCGCTGTTGCGAAGCTCGACCTGCGGCTCGTGCCGGATATGACGTACGAGGGCGCGATCGCGCAGGTCAAGGCGCACCTCGCCGGGCACGGCTTCGGCGACATCGAAGTGGCGCCGAGCGGTGGCTACGACCCTACGGACACGCCGTTCGACGCACCCCTGATCCAGGCCCAGCTGCCCGTGGTGCGACGCGTTGGCATCGACCCCGCCGTGATGCCGCGCCTCCCCGGCAGCTACCCGGGTTTTGCGTTCACGGGCGATCCCCTGCGGCTCCCAAGCGGTCACTTCGGGCTGGGACACGGCAGCGGCGCGCACGCGCCAGACGAGTACTTCGTCATCGAGCCTACGGATCCGAAGGTCGCGGACTGGGACGGCGCGGTCGCATCGCACGCGGCGTATCTCTTCGCGCTCGGGAGCTGAGCTGGGCAGCCTCACACCGCGTGACCGGCTGGCGGCGCCTGGCAGCGCCGCATCGACGGCGCGCGCTCTGCTGCATCGCCGCGCACCGCGATGCGCGGCGGATCATGGTGTGGACGAGTTACCGAGCTGGGGCGATCGCCTGCCGAAAGACGGCCCGAAGAGGGCGTGCCTGGTCACCTCGTGGAAGCCAGCGAAGCCTCCACCCGGTGCTCGTAGCATCGGTGCGAATGTGGGAGGTCGTCGCTTATGAGCGCTGTCACGTGCCAAATGTCGATATCGCTCGACGGTTTCGTCGCGGGCCTGAATCAGAGCATCGAGAACCCGATCGGCGAGGGGGGTATGCGGCTGCACGAGTGGCTCTTCGCGACCGATAGTTGGCGCAGGCAGGAGGGCATGGAGGGCGGAGCGCACAACGCCGACGCCGAGGTTGTCGAAGAGACGACGCGAGGTGTGGGCGCGTACATCATGGGCCGCAACATGTTCGGCCCAGGCCGCGGTCCGTGGGATCTCGGCTGGAAGGGCTGGTGGGGCGACGAGCCGCCGTATCACGCGCCCGTGTTCGTGCTGACGCACCATCCGCGCGATCCGGTCCCGATGCAGGGCGGCACGACGTTCACGTTCGTGACGGACGGGATCGCATCAGCTCTCGAGCGAGCGCGAGAGGCGGCCGGGGACGACGACGTGGCGATCGCGGGGGGCGCGAGCACCGTCCAGCAGTACCTCGCCGCCGGGGTGCTCGACGAACTCTATCTCCACGTCGTCCCTGTGATCCTCGGCGCGGGGGCACGACTGCTGGACGGCGTCGGCGACCCGAAGCTGGAGCCGGTCAAGGTCGTCGCCTCGCCCGCCGTCACGCACATCAAGTACCGGGTCGTTCGCTAGGCGGCCTTCACCGCGCGCTGGACCCCGAAGACTTGGAGAGTCGCCGCCCGGTCACCTCGGAGGTCTGCCTCGGGCGACAACGAGCGCTCGATCGGCGTCGGATCCCGTGCGCCGTCCGGTGGCGGGCGGCAAACTGCCTGACGCGGGACCGTACGCGGATCCCGTGCGCCGTGGCCGTGGCGAGCGGAGAACTTGCCACTGATCGCCGGCGTCGTCGCGAACGGCCGCCGCTCACGATCGTGGCGCACCGCCGGGGCGTGGAGCTGCGCTGTCACGTGCTCTCGCTGTGCTTGGGCCGCGGGCCGGGCGCGTCGCGACTTCATCGACCGAGCGCAAGACCCGCCACGGTGCCGAGGCCGACGAGCAGAGCCGGATGCAGGCGCGCATGGACGGTGAGCGCGATAGCGAGCGCCGCGAGGATGAGCTGCCAGGGTGCCGTGCCGGCCGTCTGCGCGATGCTGACGCCCGTCGCGAGCAGCAGACC
>JBHEML010000055.1:9563-10142 GCA_046262615.1 Candidatus Limnocylindria bacterium
CCCGCCGTGCCGAGTGCCACCCCTCGGACGAGCCCCGCGAACCACGAGGAGAGCAGCCAGCGGCGCGCGAGCACCGTCGCGGGCAGGATCGCCAGCGGCGCGAGGCTCGCGCCGACCAGGGCGTAGGCGGCGCCGGCCCAGCCCGCCGCGAGATAGCCGACGCTCACGATGTACAGGCCGTTCGGCCCCGGTGCGAGGCGGCCGATCGCAAGCGCCTGCAGGATGCCGGCGTCATTCGTGTACGCGGGAACGAGGTCGGTCCGCAGCAGGGGGAGCGAGGCCAGGCCACCCACCGCGAGGGCGGACGACTTGAGGAATACAAGGAACAGCCCGACCTGTTCCACTCGCTAGCTCATCGGCGCGTCGGTCGAGGTCGGACGCTCGCGGCCGAGGAAGACCGCGCCGAATGCCGCGCTCGCGCCGATGACCCCTATGGTGGGCGCCGCGCCCGCGAGCAGAACGGCGAAAGCGGCGACGATGACGGCGACGTCGAGGATCGCGTAGCGGCCGCGTTGCAGCACCGGGCGCGCGAGGATCAGCGCGAGCCCGATCGTCATGCCGGCCGCAACCGGTCCGATC
>JBHEML010000056.1:0-10081 GCA_046262615.1 Candidatus Limnocylindria bacterium
CCTTCGATCCGCGACCGGGCCCACGGGACTGGGGCGGACGGGAGACCATCCCCTTGACCGCGGACTCGTTCGCAAAGCACTTCGACGTGAACGCGCGCGCGGTGGCCCTGATCATGGCCGAGCACGCTCGGCGGCATTTCTCCCGGGGCGGTCGCTGGGGCCGGATCGTCAACGTGAGCACCGACGGCTCCGCGTCGTTCCCCGGCGAAGCGTCCTACGGCGCGAGCAAGTACGCGATGGAGTCGTACTCGCGGGCCGCCGCTTGGGAGCTCGGGCCCATGGGCATCACGGTGAACGTCGTCTCACCGGGACCCACCGACACCGGGTGGATCACGCCGGCGATGGTCGACGCCATGGAACGGGGCTCACCGCTGGGGCGTGTGGGGCTGCCCGAGGACATCGCGGACGTCATCGTCTTCCTCGCCTCCGACAAGGCCCGCTGGCTGACCGGCCAGCTGCTTTTTGTCGGCGGCGGACATCGGATGTTCTAAAACATCGGCATAGCCACGCTGGGATGTGGCGCGGGTGCGATGAGGTGCCGTCACATGGCGAGTCGTGTTCGGCGCACCCAACGATTCGGAGAGATCGACCGAGAAGGAGAACCGCACATGAAGAGCCCCGACCCGATCCAGGATCCGAGGGCCTATCAGGACCACCTCGTCGGTCTCGTCGGCGACGACGATCCGGCGGACGTGCAGGCCGGGACGCCGCAGCGCGTGCGCGCGCTCGTCGGGGATGCGGGTGACGACGCGCACGCGCGACCGGCCCAAGGCGAGTGGTCCGTCCTCGAATGTCTCGCCCACATGGTGGACGCGGAGCTGGTGTCCGCCGCGCGATACCGCTGGATCCTCGCGCACGATGAGCCGGATCTGATCGGGTATGACCAGGACCTGTGGATCGATCGGCTTCACCAGCCCGTCGACGACCCCGTGGAACTGCTGTCTCTGTTCGATTCGCTGCGGCAGGCGAACCTGGCCCTTTGGGCGAAGATCCCGGCCACGCTAAGAGATCGATTCGGAATACATCGGGAGCGCGGCCCCGAGAGTTATGCGCTGCTGTTCACGCTTCTCGCCGGACACGACCGTTTCCATCTGGCACAGGCCGAGCGTGCGCTCGCGCAGGTGCGCCGCGAGCGCCGCGGGCGCTGACCCGCTCCAGGACCACCCGCGAATCCCGCGTCCACCGCCGGACTGCCGCCGGGAAACTGCGTGCTCGCTGATCGTTACGTGACCGTCACCGAGGGGCCGGTCCGGAGCCGCTGCGGACCTCGTAGATGGGACTAGATCTAGGAGGTCTGAATGAAACGCATGCTCATCGCGTTCGTCCCAGCCGTTCTCGTGGCCGCGACCATCGCCGGCGGAGCCGCCGTGCAGGCAAAGTCGCCCAAGTTGTACAGCGCCGCGTTGGCCCCCCTCAATGCCGGCGCGACCTTTCCGACGAACACCGGAGGTTCGTACACCATCCCGACCGCCGGTGGCACAGCCCTCGTCTCCGTCAGCGGTGATGACATCACTGTGACGGTGAACGTCACCGGAGTGAACCCGCTGACGCTGCACCCGCAGCACATCCACGCCGGAACCACATGTCCAACCATGGCCGACGACGTGAATGGCGATACCGTTGTTGATGTGATCGAGGGCCTGCCGAAATATGGGCCGATCCTCGTGAACCTCGACAGCGACCTTTCCAGCAACGCAGCCGGGATGTTCCCGACCGCTGACGCGAATGGCACGTACACCTACAACGAGTCGGCCTCTCGCGCGCATCTTCAGATGGAGCTTGCTGAAGCCCTGAGGCTCGGGGATCGCCACGTCGTGATCCACGGGATCGATCCCAGCGTCATGCTCCCGTCCTCTGTGGCGAGCCTGCCCGGACTTCCGGCGTGGGCGACGCTGCCCGTAGCTTGCGGAATGCTGCACGAGACGCAGTAACCAATCTCGCCAGCGGACGTCCCGCTGCGACGCGCATGAACAGCCCTCGGTCAGTCGAGGGCTGTTCATTGCGCGCCCGGTGGGCATGTCCCAAGGATTCACCGGGAGCGTAGGGCTCGCGCTGATCTTCGTGGTCGGCGTCACGAGTCACGGATCGGCCGCGAGCGTTCAACGACGATGTGCCGGCCGGCTAGGCGATCTGGCGGGGATCCGCCGTCACCCACGCCGTAGCGGCGAGTCCCCTCGGCGGCGACCACTGGGCTCCCGATCAGAAATGCGGTCTGCAGGACATCGGCAGCGGTGTCACGGGGGTGCCGGCGCCCCCTGGCGAGCACGGTCGACCCACTGGTCCGCCGGCCCACAACAGCCGTCCCGCAGCTCCGCGCCCGAGGCCAAAGCGGCGGCGCTCTCCGGGACGTGCGACGGCTCAGCTCACAAGAACGATCGGGCACGCGTGGCTGAGCGCGCAGAAGGCGGGCACGTGCCAGACGCGCCTCTCCTCCTCATCGAAGAACGCGGCCTCGAGGCGGTGCTCGTTCAGACGGCCAGAGCATCGCGCGCATAGGTTGTGGTTCTCGCAACGACAGAAGACCCTGACAACGAGGCCGGGCGCGTGGCCCGGGATGTACTCACCCCGGAATGCCGAGCAGCTATCGCAGCGTGCGAGGCCGACGGGCACTCCATCGACATCGGGTCGCGAGAGGCGAACCAGATCCTCGCGCGTCGCCGGCCGACCACGCATCCTATCCATCAGAAAACCCTGGCCACCCCGCGCAGGGCTGTCCGCGCAGAACGCGCGCAGCCGCCGCTGGCGCTGCTCGAGCTCTTCTGTAAGAGGCCCCGCATCGGCGCAGAGCAGGCGATCGGTGATCGGGTTCGTGCAGCGCGGGGGTTCGCCCACCGTCTCGCCGTCGTCTCCGAAGTACACGGCCGCGTCGGGCCCGAGCACGAGGCACGTACGCAGACGGTTCGCGAGATGCTGACGTCTGCCGAGAGGCAACAACTCCTCCGCTCTGAGATCGCCGGGCAGCACGATCAGATGGTGCAGCGACCCTAAGAGCGCCGTGACCAGGTAGGGGTATCCGTCGAAGAGGGGAAGATCCGCGTACGCCGGCACTGCGCTCTCATCCGGACCGCTCTCGCTCGCTGGATCATGCGTCGTCTTCACGGTGCGTCCTCCTTCGCGCGAGGCCGCACCAGGCCGGCGCAGCGAAGCCGCCATCTCGCATCAGCGACAGGCGGCTTCGTGACCCGCGGAGACCGCGTTCCAGACGTCGAGCGCCTGGCACATCGGGGCTCGCGCCCCGTGGCACCGTGGTGTCTCCCTACCCGGTTGCCGGACCCTTTCGGGTCACTCCTGATGCGTCATCAACGATACGCCTCGGGACGTGCTCCTGCCGCGTACTCGGGGCCGGCAGCGCCTCGCGTAGCACGCTGCGTTCGCTGCTGTTGGCGCGCTTGGCATTCGGAGCGCCTTGCTCTCCGATTGCTCCTGTCACGGCCGCCGGCCGGTACTTCTGTGAAGCGCCGCTTTCGCCGTTGCGGGGCGCTGTCGTCCCGCTCGGCCCTGGTGGCCGGTGAACTCCATCAGTTCCACAGTCGCACGAGCGCCGGCAGCCCCAGCGCGGACCGCGCGTCGCCTACGACCGCGAGCGAACCGGTCACGCAGAGGACGTCGCGCGGACCCGTCCGGGCGCGCGCCAGCCGGATCGCGGCCTCGACGTTCGGCGCCGCCTCCAGCGGGACCCTCGCCAGACGCCCGCACGCGCGCGCGAGGTCGGCTACGGAACGCGCGCGCGCGGACGTCGAGGCGGTCACCGTCACCGACGCGCACACCGGTAACAGCGGCCGGAGGACCGCGCTCGCGTCCTTGTCGACATTGATCCCGATCACCAGGCGCACCGCGCGCCCTGGGTACTCGCGGCGCAGCGTGTCGGCGAGCGCCTCGGCCGAAGAGCCGTTGTGCGCGCCGTCGAGCACGATGAGCGGCCTTCCGCGGACCAACTCGAAGCGACCGGGCCAGCGCGCGGCGGCGAGTCCACGTGCCACGGCCTTCCCGGTCAGGTGGTGGCCGAGACGCCCGAGCTCGGTCGCGGCCGCGCGCGCCAGCGCCGCGTTCTGCTCCTGGTGCGCGCCGGTGAGTCCCAGCACGCCCTCGCGATGAGGCGGCACGATCGTGCACAGTGCGCCGGCCGTGACGCATGCACGGCGGAGCGCCGCCGCCGCCGCGGGCCGCTGGACGGCGATGATCGCGGGCCGTCCCCGCCGCATGATCCCGGCCTTCTGCATGGCGATCGCGGCAAGCGTGCGGCCCAGGATCGCCGTGTGGTCGTAGCCGATCGAGGTGATGACAGAGACCACCGGCTCCAGGGCGTTCGCCGCGTCCTGCGTGCCACCGAGGCCGACCTCGATCACTGCGATAGCGCAGCGCGCATCGGCGAACGCGCGCAGTGCGAGAGCGAGCGTGAGCTCGTACGTCGTGGGCTCGCCCCCTGCGGGAGCGCTTCGACGAAGCGCCGACACCGCCGGCCGCAGGCGGCGAACGGCGTCGGCGAACGCCCCCGGCGCGATCATCTCGCCGTCTATCCGAACGCGCTCGCGATAGTCCTGGAGGTGAGGGGAGTTGAAGAGCCCGGCCCGCACCCCCGCGGCATGCAGCGCGCTCGCGAGAAAGGCCGCGGTCGAGCCCTTCCCTTTGGTGCCCGCGATGACGACGCAGTCCATTCCCCGGTCGGGTCGACCGAGCGTTTCGAGGAGCCGGCCCATGCGCCCGAGACGCCACCGCGGCGCCCTACTGGACCGGGGGTTCCAGCCGATCCCCCGCTCGGGATCGGAAAAACGCATGAGCCAGTCGAGCGCCGCCCGCTCGCGCGCCGCCTCATCGTCCGGCGATGTCGCCGGGCGCCCGGTCGCCACCGCCCCGCGCTGCCGCGCGCCCGCCCCGCGCTGCGGCACCACGGCCCCGCGCCGGCGCGCCACAGGCCCATGCTGCCGCGCACCCGCCCCGCGCTGCCGTGCGCCGGTCGGGCGCTTCCCGGCTACCGCGAGACCGCCCAGTCCTGGACGTTCCACGTCGCGACGTCCCACGCGTTCGGCTCGTGTCCGCGGAGCGTGCTTGCGTAGGCGTTGATCCGCGCCCGGTCGTAGAGCCAGATGTCCACGATCGCCGCGTTGGTGATCCGCAACACTTCGGCGTACGCGGCGCGACGGGCCGCGGTGTCGAGGTGTCCGGCCGCGCGCGCGAGCGCGGCGTCGACGGCAGGATCGCAGAAGCGTTCGTAGTTCGCCCCGCTGCCGCCGTTCGCCGTCGTCGGGACGGCGTCGCAGCGGTGCCGCTGCGCGAGATACGACTGCGGGTCGGGCGAGACCAGCCCGAGTTGAGCGAGGACGATGTCGAAGTCACCGCGCTTGCGCGTGCCGCCGGAGGCCCACGTCCCGGTCAGCACGGACGACGGCACGTTGCGTATGCGCAGTTCCATGCCGATCGCCCTCCACTCGTCGATGAGCACCTGCTCCACCTGCTCGCGGACGCGGTTGCCGGTGGTGGTCGTCACGACAAGCGACGCCCGCACGCCCGCGCGGGCGCGGACGCCGTCAGGCCCAGATGCCCATCCCGCGGCCGAGAGGATGTCGCGCGCGACAGCCGGGTCGTATGCCTCCTGGTGCGCGTCAGCGGCGGCGAACGTGCCGAGTGGCATCTCGGACGTGCCGATGGTGGCGCGGCCGCCGAGAAGCCGATCGACGATGAGCTGCTTCGGTGTCGCCAGGAGTAGCGCGCGGCGAACGGCGAGATCGCCGAGAACAGGATGCTGCCGCGCCGGATCGGCGGGGCTACCGGGGGCCACGAGATTGAACGCCAGCGCTTCGACGTTCGGCGAGCTGCTCGAGTCGATCGTGATGCCCTCCGGGAGGTCCGCCACGTCGGCCTCGCCCAGGCTCGGGGTGGCCTGCACCTCCCCGGCGCGCAGCTGCGCCTTAGCCGCGTCGATCGATGGCGTGAATCGGACGATGACCCGGTCGAGCGCCGGTTTCGGCGCGAGCCGGTACGTCGGGTTGCGCTCCGCGATCACCTGGTCTCCGCTGCGGAATTCCATGATCCGGAACGGTCCCGTGCCCAGCGGCGTCCGGCCGTACGCGAGCCGCGTCGCCTCGTTCGCGTTCGCGAGCAGATGCTCGGGGAGGATCGCGTCGAATCGCGTCAGGTACGCGGGGTAGACCGCGCGGTAATGGACGATCGCGGTGAGCTCGTCGGGCGTGTCGATGCCCTGGACGAGCTCATAGCCCTCGCGGCTGGCGACCTTCGGATCCCGCATGACGGCGGTCCAGGTGAACGCGACATCCGAGCTCGTGAAGGCGGAGCCGTCCGACCAGCGAACGCCGGGCCGCAGCTCGTAGCGCACGTCCATTCCGGCTCCATCGGCCGTCAGGCGTACGCCGCCGCCAGCGAGCGTCGGCACCTCGCGAGCGAGGACGGCGACCGGTTCGCCCGCCGGGCCCGTGCGCACGAGACCTTCGACGGCCAAGCGCCAGATAAGTGCCGACGTCTGCGATCCCGTGCTGTACAGCGGGTCCAAGGTGTCCGGCTCCTGCCACGCGATCACCGCGGTACCGCTGGTCGGGACGGCCGGCGCCGCGGGCGCGCAGGACCCCGCGAGGAGCAGGGCTGCCACGATCATCGCGAGCGGCCGTCGCACCGCTTCGAGGCTAGCGCCCCGCCCGGCCCTCACCTCGCGGCGGGCGTGTGCTCCGGCCGTTCTCTCGATCAGCGAAGGCTCTCGAGGTAGCGCACCACGTCGTCGAGCTCGCGATCGGAGAGCTCGCGCCCCAGGCCGTGCGGCATCGAGTCCGGGTAGCCAGGCACGATGTACGCGCTCGGGTCGGTGATGGACTCGCGCAGATAGTCCGCGGGCGGCATTCCCGCCTTGCGCGACTCGGCGACCGCGCCGACGTGCGTCAGCGACGGGCCGATCCGCCCGCCGGTGCCGTCGATCTCGTGGCACGAGCCGCAGTTCCTGTCGCGGTATACGCGCCAGCCAGCCTGCAGGGCGGGATCGGACGGCGCGGCCGGTGCGCCCGAGGAGCACGCGGTCAGAGCGACCGCCGCGAACGCGGCCACCCAGCCGATGCTGCGCAGGTTCCCCCAGCGAAAGGTCAGGTGCCGCATGCGTGCGGATGATGCTCGCCGTCGGCGGCAGCAGCCGCCGTCCCGTGACGCGCGCGGGTCGCCCGTTTCATCCACGTGTGCGCGCGACAGAGTCCTTTACACGCCGCCTACGCGAAAGAGCTGTCCGAGGATCGGCAGTGCGAAGACCTGCGCGAGCATCAGCGCGAAAAGCGCGAAGCCGAGCGCGACCGTCACAGGGTTATCGCCGCCGCGCGACGTCGCGGTCAACGGGGCGGTCGCGGAGATGCTCGTACCTCTGGAGGCGGCGGTCGCCGCCGCGCCAGGCAATATGCCGCCCCGACGGGATGCCGCCGTCGTCGCCGCGCCGGCGGCGATGCCGCCGATGCCGAGGCCACCGAACGACGACAGCGGTGGGATGAGCACAATTAGCGTCCCGAGCACCAGGGCGGCCGACACCGTCAGGACATTCGTCGGGATCCGCGTCGCGCGGAACACGGCGATCGTCGCCGCCGCGAGGAGCGCGGTCGGGATCACGAAGAGCGCTCCGGTGAAGACGCCCCCGATGATCCCCGGCAGCCCCTGGTCGAGGATCCCCCAAACGGCCGATCCGAGCGCGAGGCCGAGCGCGTACACGGTCATCGGCAGCCGAGGTGCGCGATCGGATCTTCGAAGAAGCGCGATCCAGCCGATGAACAGCGCGAGCGGCACGAGGATGCTCGGGACGGCGAGCGCACCGTTCCCGAACAGCGCGTACGGACCGAAGGCGATGCGCGAGCGTTCGACCCCCGCGGTCACCAGGGCGATCACGACGCCGCACCCCAGCCCGGCGGCGAGGGAGACCCACCATGCGGACGTGGCCCACGTCGCGGTGCCGGGGGGCCTGCGGAAGGCAAACACGGTGGCGCCAACGGCGGCCGCCAGCACGGCGACCGTGGCGAGGGCGGCGATGGTCCGATCGCCCTGCTGCACATCGGCGAGTCCGCCGGGCGTCCGATCGGGTGCGCGCCCGGCCCCCAGGAGCGCCTGCTCCTCGCCGCTGGGCGCACCCGGGTGGCTCCCGCTACAGGCGTCGGTCGAGAAGCCCGCAGGCGCTGTCTGCTTCAGGTACAGGACGTGGTCGGTGCCCACGTCGGCCTGGTAATCGACGCTGGTGGCCGCGGGTCCTCCGCCGCCCGAGCCGTCGGGACCGAGCGCGACCCCGATCCGCTCGAACGCGGCGCCCTTCATCACCCGCTCGACGCGCATGAAGACGAACCGGCGAGGTTGCCCCGGGGCTCCCTCCGTGCCCGTCACCTGGCCGTAGAGGACGACGTCGGCCCGGTCGGCGTTGTCGTGTATCGACGACACCTGCGCACACGATGCCCACGCCGAGGACGTGGCGAGCGCGAGCGTCGCCACGGCGGCGATCGTGAACGCTGCCACGCCCATGATCGGTCGACCGGCCGCCGCCCTGACCTGTCCCAATACCCACATTGTTCCGCATGCGCGCCGGTGAGCCCGTGCGGTCGCTCGGGAACGGACGGCGCCGTCCGAGCTCGCCCTCGCACCGATCCACCTCTGCGGCGAGCGTCTGCCTGTCTGTTGGCACGAGAATCGCATGAGGGCAAGCATGATCGCCCGGATCCTGTGCAGGATCGGTCTCCATCAGTGGTGGCCCACGAGCAGTCCGAGCGCCGTCGCGGTGTGCGGTCACTGTCCGGCCGTGCGACGCCGGCGGTCGTTTGGCATGAACGAAGGATCCGCGGCTGCCGCGCGAAAGCAACGGCCTTCCGCCTGAGCGCCTCCTTGGGGAGGGCCGATCAAAGATGCGGCTCCCAAAGTGGACGGAAAAGGAACGCCAAACTCCCGCTCGACCGTCTACTCTGCGAGAAAGCAGGGTGACGCTCCACGCTGCTGGGGGGCCTAGTGGCGATATTCGGCGTGCACCGCATGGTCAGCGGCCATCAGAGCACCCTGCTCGGGAGCGTCCTGAGCTCGGCGGCCGCTCACGACCTCGAGTGCCTACGCGCGCTCGATCGCCTCCGCCAATGTTTCGGGGACCACTCGTCCGAGCGCGGTGTTGATGTGGGCGCGCTGCTCGAGGAATACCAACGCGCCGTGACGGGCCTCTCAACGGTCATCGGCCCGGTCGCGCGCTCGCACCTGGAAATACTCGCGCCGTTCGCCCGGCAGCTCGCCGAGACTGCGGCGATCTCGGCGCTCGATGAACAGGGCCTCGATGCGTTCCTGCGGCCGATCTTCGATGAGGCCGGCATCGGCGAGCGCTTCGTGCTCGAGGGTGCCGGACGCGCGTCGGCGCCGGTGTTGCCCGCGCCGACGGAGGCAACGGTCGGGCCCGTGCCGACGGAGGCAGCGGTCGAGCTGGTCGCGATCACCCTCGATGCAGAAACGCTGCTCGACCATCTCATCGGGCAGCGGGAGACGATCTCATACGGTGCGGCGTACCGCGTGATGCTCGGACCGCGGAGCGGACCATGGCTGGTGACCCACACCCCGATGGTGCTCCAGGTAGGTAGGGCCACAGGCGTGCGCGCCGTTGCGGGCATCGACATCCGCCTCGACGCGCTCATCGTCAACCAGAAGACGCGCCGACCGGCCGCGCGGCACTTCAATGAACATCCCGAGTACGGCGACCGGGAGTGGTCCGAGCGCTTCGGCGACTGGAGCGCATGCGCGCACGGGGCCGCCGACATCCGAGCCGCTGCGGGCGTGGCAGAGCAGCCCGCGGCCGGGATCGATGGCACGACCGTAAAAGCGCCTCCCTACCCGATCTCGGCGCCGCCGGACGAAGGCCATGCGGGTGTGCAGGGGCTGCTCGCCCCGGCGCCTCCGCCCGCGCCACCGCAGGCCGCCGCCCGGGTAGATGCCTCGCCCGACGCAGGGGTGGCGGACGGAGCGCCGGATCGGTCGATCGACGCCGACGCTCCGCCCATCGAGGAACCCGCCGAGGAGCCGCCGCCGCATGGCCCGGCGATCGAGGGGCTTGCCCCGTTCGCCCCGGCGGCGGAGACGGCCGGGCAGGCAC
>JBHEML010000057.1:0-9969 GCA_046262615.1 Candidatus Limnocylindria bacterium
GTCACGCACCGCGGTCGGCCGATCGCCCGGATCGTTCCGGCCACGATGCCCGACGGTCTGGCCCGGATGATCCTCGAGGGACGCGTGTCGTGGTCCGGGCGAAAGCCGACGTTGCCGAAACGCATGGTCCGACTCCGCGGGCCGGGTAAGACGCTTTCCGAAATGATCGTCGAGGATCGCGGCTGATCCTATTCCTTGACAGCAGTTCGCTCGTCAAGCTCTTTTCGGTCGAGCCGGGAAGCGATGAAACGCGCGCGTCCGCCCAAAGCGCCGAACTTGTGGCGGCGTCGCGCATCACGTACGCCGAATGCCGGGCGGCCATCGCCCGAGGCAGCGCCGAGCGCCGGATAACGGCGGCCGAGGCACTTCATGCGCGCCAGTCCTTCGAGCGGATCTGGGCGGAGGTAGCGGTCATCGAGCTCGATGGCGCAGTCTCCGTGGCCGCCGCGGATCTGGCCGACCGCCACGGGCTGCGCGGCATGGATGCGATACAGCTCGCATCCGCCCTCTGGACGCGCGACTCGGCGGAGCGGCCGATCGCCTTCGCGACGTGGGACGATCGTTTGCGCAGGGCCGCGCGGGAGGAGGGGCTGTCGCTGCTGCCGGCGTGACGACGGGCGTCGCTCCTACACGACCCGCCGATTCGCCTCCCTGATTGGAGGAAGCGCGCCGGGCTCAGTAGCCGATGTAGACGACCTTGGTCTCGGTGAAGAAGTCGAATGCGGCCGTGCCGCACTCGCGGTCGCCGAAGCCCGAGTCCTTCACGCCCCCGAACGGCACCTGCGCCTCGCCGCCCAGCGTCGGGATATTGACGTGGAGCATCCCCGCCTCCGACTCGGCCGCATAACGGAACGCGGCGCGCAGGTCGCGCGTGTAGATCGACGACGAGAGCCCGTACCCGACGGCGTTCGCGGCTGCGAGCGCTCCATCGAGGTCGTCCGCCGGGATGACGCTCACGACCGGACCGAAGATCTCGTCGCGCGCGACCGCCATCCGCGGATCGACGTCGGTGAAGATCGTCGGCTCCACGAAGTAGCCCTCACGCAGGCCCGGGTCCATCACCTCGCTCCCGTCGCGTAGCGCGCGGGCACCTTCGCGCCGCGCCTCGGCGATCTTGCCCCGCACCTTCGCCAGCTGCGACTCGTCCACCAGCGGCCCCATCCGCGTCGCCGCGTCGAGACCGTCGCCCGCTGTCCAGGTGTCTGCCTTCGCGGAGAGCAGGTCCGTGAACTCCGCGAGGCGCGAGCGGACGACGACCGCGCGGCTCGTGGCCGTGCAGCGCTGTCCCGTCGCGCCGAACGCCCCCGTCGCGACGCTGTCGGCGGCCTTCTCGAGGTCCGCATCCTCGAGCACGATGACGGCGTTCTTGCCGCCCATCTCGAGCTGCACCTTGCAGAGGCGCTGCGCCGCGCGCGCGTAGAGCCGCTTGCCGACCTCGGACGACCCGGTGAAGGAGATCGCCTTCACGCGCTCGTCGTCGACCAGAGCCGCGGACAGGGCCTCGCCCTGCCCGAGGACGAGGTTCAGGACGCCGGCGGGCAGCCCGGCGTCGGCGAAGCAGCGCACCAGCTCAGCGGCGCACAGCGGCGTGAGCGTCGCGGGCTTGAGGATGACGGTGTTCCCCGAGACGAGCGCCGGCGCGATCTTCCACGCCGGGATCGCGACGGGAAAGTTCCACGGCGTGATGCAGGCGACGACGCCGATCGCCTCGCGCGTCGTGTAGATGAACGTGCCCCGCTGCGCAGAGGGGATCGTCTCGCCGACGAGGCGCGTGCCCTGCGCGGCGGAGAAACGGACGTTCGCCACCGCCCGGTCGATCTCGGCGAGGGACTCGCTGAGCACCTTGCCCTCTTCGCGTGTGAGGAGCCGCGCGAGGTCGTCGCGGCGCTGCTCCATGAGGTCCCCGGCGCGCCGGACGACGTCCCCACGGAGTGGCGCCGGCGTGGTGCGCCACTCGGCGAAGGCGGCCGCCGCGGCGTCCACCGCGCGGCGGGCATCCTGTGGTGTCGAAACAGAGGCGCGCGCGATCACTTCGGCATGACGCGCGGGGTTGCGGTCGTCGACGGTCGCGCCGGAAGCCTCGACCCACTCGCCGCCGATGTAGCTGCGGGCCTGTTCCACCGTCGCAGCCCGGGGGTCCGAGAGTGCGACGCCCCCTCCTAACGGCCCGGTCACGGCTTCACCAGATCGCCGTACATCTCGGGGCGGCGGTCTCGGTAGAACTGCCACGTGTTGCGCACCTCGCGCGCGAGGTCCAGGTCGAGCTCGGCGCAGAGAAGTTGATCCTCGGTCTCTGACGCCTGCGCGACGATCCTGCCGCGCGGGTCGGCGAAGTAGCTCGACCCGTAGTAGTCGTTCGGACCGAACTCCTTTTCCGTGCCGACGCGGTTGATCGTCCCGACCCAGTAGCCGTTCGCGATCGCGTGCGCGGTCTGCTCGATCTGCCAGAGATGCATGGACAGTCCGCGCGAGGTCGCCGACGGTATGAACACGATCTCGGCGCCGTGCAACCCCAACATGCGCGCGCCCTCCGGGAAATGCCGGTCGTAGCAGATGTAGACGCCGACCTTGCCGACCGCGGTGTCGAAGACCGGGTAGCCGCTGTTCCCCGGGCGGAAGTAGAACTTCTCCCAGAAGCCGTTGACCTGCGGGATGTGCGTCTTGCGGTACTTGCCGAGGTACGAACCGTCCGCGTCGATGACGGCGGCGGTGTTGTAGTACACGCCGGGCTGGTCCTCCTCGTACATCGGGACGACCAGGACCATGCCGTGGGCGCGCGCCTGCTCCCGCATGAGCTCGGTCGTGGGTCCGTCCGGAATGCGCTCGGTGTACGAGTAGTACTTCGTGTCCTGCACCTGGCAGAAGTACGGACCGTAGAAGAGCTCCTGGAGACAGAGCGCCTGGACGCCCTGGGCGGCGGCGTCGCGGATATAGCCAAGGTGCTTGTCGATCATCGAATCCTTATCGCCGGTCCAGGCGCACTGCGCGAGCGCCGCCTTCACGAGCCTGCTCATGACTCCCCCTTACCGCTCGGGCGAATGCTATTGCCGGCCATCGCGCACGGCGCAGAATGACGCGGTCCGCGGACAGGACAGGGGTGGGAGGACAGGACATGGCAGGACCCCGGTGCGCGGCGGTGCTCGCTCTCACAGCAGCGCTGCTCCTTGGCGCCTGCGCGCCCGCGCGCGGCACCCCGGGGCCCGCCGTCGGCGGCGGCCCAGTCCGCGGCGGCACGGTGATCTTCGCGCTCTGGCAGGAACCGACGACGCTCGCTCCCCTGTACATCAACCAGACGGTCGGCACGGTGGTGGGGAACGTCGTGAACGAGGGCCTGATCAGGACGGACGCTGACGGCAGCTACGTACCGCAGCTCGCGAAGACCCTGCCGACGCTGGATAACGGCGGGGGGAAGCTCTCATCCGATGGCAAGAAGATGAGCGTGATCTACGAGCTGCTCCCCGGGCTCAAATGGTCGGACGGCCAGCCGGTCACGAGCGAAGATGTCAAGTTCACCTGGGAGACCTGGATGCGCGACCCGAAGGTCGTGAACCGGGCGGGCTTCATGGACATCGAGGCGATCGACACGCCGGACGAAACGACGGCGGTCGTGAACTACAGGACGATCTACGCCGCGTACGCGCTGAACTTCCAGAGCGTCCTGCCGAGGCACGTGCTCGAGAACGAAGCCGACATCAGCAAGTCGAGCTACAACCGCATGCCGATCGGCACCGGTCCGTTCAAGATCACCGACTTCAGGTCCGGCGACTCGATCACCGCCGAGCGGAACGAGAACTACCGAGTCAAGGACAAGCCCTACCTCGACCGGGTGATTTTCAAGAGCGTTCCCGACAGCAAGGTGGCGATCGCCCAGCTGAAGGCAGGCGAGGTGCAGGGCATGTGGAATCTCCTCGAGTCCGAGACCCGGGACGTCGAGAACGAGGCGAGCATCAAGGTCTTCGCCGACCCCGGTCCATCCGTCGAGCGCATCGAGCTGAACACGGCTCGCAACCAGGACCAGACCGACCCGAACAGCGTGCACCCGGTGCTTGGTGACGTGGCGGTGCGGCATGCGCTCCTCCACGCGACGCCCATCCCGCAGATCATCGACAAGATCCTCTTCAACAAGGTGCGGCCGGCATCGTCGCCAGTTTCGCAGGGATGGGCGTCACCAAAGGACGTGAAGCAGGAGGGCTACGACCCGAACAAGGCCAACGTGGAGCTGGAGGGAGCCGGGTGGATGAAGGGAGCCGACGGCGTGCGCGCGAAGAACGGGGTGCGTGCCGCGCTCACGATCACCACGACGACCGGCAACCAGGCCCGCGAGCGGATCGAGCAGGTGCTCATCGACGCGTACAAGGCTGTCGGCATCGACCTGCGGATCCAGAACCAGCCCTCGAGCGTGCTCCTATCGGGCTCGTGGGCGTCGGGTGACCCGCGGAAGCGCGGGGCCTTCGACCTTGTCATGTACGCGTCGAGCCCCGGCATCGATCCGCATACCGTCGTGAGCCAGCGCTACCACTCGAAGAACGTCCCCTCGGTGGCGAATGGAGGCGTCGGGCAGAACTACACGCGATTCAAGGACGCCGAGGCGGACAAGGCCATCGACGAGGCCGGCGCGACCCTCGACCAGCAGAAGCGGAAGGATGCCTACGCTCGGGCGCTGGCGCGCCTGAACGATGCGGTCGCGATCATCTGGATGTACGAGCGGGCCGACATCGACGCTCATCGGGCCGACCTCTTCGGCTGGAAGAACAACCCCTGGCAGGAGGTCACCTCGAATATCGAAGACTGGTACTTGAAAAATTAGACGATGGGGCGCTATGTGGCCCGCCGGCTGCTCCAGGCGGTACCGCTTCTGCTCGGCATCAGCGTCGTGTCCTTCGCGATCCTCCGGGCGGTCCCGGGGGGGCCCCTCTCTGCGTACGAAGGGAACCCATACGTGACCGACGCCGACCTCGCGCGGCTCGAGCAGGCGTTCGGCCTCGACCAGCCGCTCCACCTGCAGTACCTGTCCTGGCTCGCCAGGTTCGTGACCGGCGACTGGGGGTACTCCCTCGTGAGCCACCAGCCGGTCCTGGCGCTGGTCGGTGAGCGCCTGCCGAACACGCTGTATCTGATGGGCAGCGTCTTCGTCGTCACAGTGGTCCTCTCACTGCCGATCGGCGTGCTCACCGCTACGCGCCAGTACTCGGTCTTCGACCACGTGGTGACGGGTACGACGTTCGCGTTCCTGTCGACCCCCACGTTCTGGCTCGGGCTCCTGCTGATCATCGTGTTCGGATTGCAACTGCGGCTCTTCCCCCTCGGCGGGATCGCGACCCCTGGCACGCCCTTCGATCTCGCTGACCGCGTGCGCCACCTCGTTCTCCCCGTCACCACGATCGCGCTCGTGCAGCTCGGTTCGCACGTTCGGTACCTGCGGTCGAGCATGCTCGAGACCCTCGAGCAGGACTACCTCAGGACGGCGCACGCGAAGGGCCTGACCGACCTGGTGGTCGTTGCGCGACACGCGCTGAAGAACGCCGCTCTGCCGTACGTGACCGTCGTGGCGCTGGACATACCCGAACTCTTCGTCGGCGCGCTCGTCACCGAGCAGATCTTCGGGTGGCCAGGCATGGGCCGCCTCTTCTGGGACTCGGCGACGCGGTCGGACTATCCCGTGCTCATGGGGATCCTCGCCGTGTCCTCGGCGCTCATCGTCCTCGCGAACCTCGCGGCGGACGTGTTCTACGGATATCTCGACCCCCGTATTCGCTACTCCTGACGCCGCGCCGCCGCACGAGCGCGGACAGTGGCGAATGGCCCTCGAGCGCTTCGAGGCGCATCACCTCGCCGTGGCGGGCGTGCTGGTGCTCGCGGCGCTCGCCGCGCTGGCGCTTCTCGCTCCGCTCGTGTCGCCCTATGACGCCGAGCGGACGGATCTTCTCGCGATCTACGACCCGCCGTCGCCGATGCACCCGATGGGGACCGACAGCCTCGGCCGGGACCTGGGCACGCGGATCCTCTACGGCGGGCGCGTCTCGCTGACGATCGGCCTGCTGACGGCGGCGGTCGCCATCTCGCTCGGCACGCTCGTCGGGGGCCTCGCGGGTTTCCACGGCCGCTGGGTCGACGGCCTACTGATGCGTTTCGTCGACATGATGTACGCCTTCCCGCGGCTCTTTCTTCTCATCCTGTTCGGCGTGCTGTTCAAGGGCATGAGCGTGGGTCTCATAGTGATCGTGCTCGGCGCGCTTTCCTGGATGACGACCTCGCGCCTGGTCCGCGCGACCTTCCTGTCGCTGAAGCACCGGGACTTCGTCGAGGCGGCACGCGCGATCGGCGCACGCGACCGCGACATCATCGTGAGGCACATGCTTCCGAACTCGCTGGGCCCGATCGTCGTCGCTGCGACGCTCGGCGTGGCCTCGGCGATCATCAGCGAAAGCACGCTTTCCTTCCTCGGCCTCGGCGTGCAGCCACCGACCCCGACCTGGGGGAACATGCTGAAGGACGCGACCAGCGACATGGGCCAGGCGCCGTGGACGGCGATCTTCCCTGGCCTCGCGATCTTCCTCGCGGTGGTGAGCGTGAACTTCATCGGCGACGGACTCCGCGACGCCTTTGACCCTCGCCATGCACGATAGGTCACGACCGCAACGCACACCGTTCGGCCGATAGGCTTGCGAGGACTCAGATCCTGGGGGCATTCGGGACGCGCCCCGTCTCCGGCACCCCCGACCGCTGGCCGGCGACGCAAGTTCGGCCGAGAGAACGCTCGCCAGGTCGGACGCACTTGTGCGGCGGTGGCGCCGCGCCACAATGTCGCCGTGGCAGCAACGACTCCGGTCCAGACGCAGGCCGGATTCGATGTTGGCGGTCGCCGGACGTATGGCGCCGCCCGCAGCCTCGTCGGTGGGATATGGGGCACCCCGATCGTCCGCGCGCTCGCCCGGGGACTGCTCACGATCTTCGTGGTGAGCACCATGACCTTCTTCCTGATTCGCCTCCTGCCTGGCAACCCCGTCGACCTCTACATCAACCAGGTCATCGCGGAGACGGGCATCACGTATGCGCAGGCCGCCGACCAGGCCTCGGGCCTCTTCAACCTGGACCTCAAGGCGCCGCTCCATCAGCAGTACTTCGACTTCCTGACCCGCCTGGTCCGCGGGGACCTCGGGAATTCGCTCCTCTCGCAGGGCACGCCGGTGACGAGCGTGCTGCTCGCCTTCCTGCCATGGACCTTGTTCGCGGTCGGAAGCGGGCTGCTGCTCAGCTTCGTCGTCGGCGTCGTGCTCGGCCTGCTCGCCGCGTACTGGCGCAACTCCATATTTGACACGGCGGTCTCGTCGATCGGTTCAGTGGTCAGCTCGGTGCCGAACTACCTCGTCGCCCTCCTCTTCGTCGTGTTCCTCGGAACGCAGCTGCGCATCCTCCCGATCACCGAGATGCGCGGCGCGTCGACCCCTGGGATCGCTCCCGGCTTCACCCCGGCCTACATCGGCGACGTGCTCTTTCACGGAGCCCTGCCGATCACGGTGTATTTCCTGACGCTCATCGGCCACTGGATCCTGAGCATGAAGAGCGCGACGCTCGCGACGCTCGAGGAGGATTACGTGACGGTGGCTCGTGCGCGCGGCCTCGCGGACCGGCGCATCACCAGTGCTTACATCGGGCGCAACGCGATCCTTCCGCTGGTGACGCAGTTCGCGATCTCGGCCGGTTACGTCGTGGGTGGGGCCTTGTTCGTGGAGTTGATCCTCGTGTACCCGGGCCTCGGTCTGAAGCTGTACCAGGCGATCCAGCAGCGGGACTATCCCGTGATGCAGGGGATCGTGCTGATCATCACGGTCTCGGTCGTCCTGGCCAACATCCTGGCGGACCTTCTATATAGCAGGCTGGACCCACGGATCGGCCGCGCGGGCGGGGCGGCGGGATGACCGCCGTGGCAGCGACGCTCCCGGCAGACCAGTCGGGTGGTCCCCTCGCCAAGACCTTGGACTTCCTGCGGCTCCTCTCCGGGCGACCCATCGGCCTCATCGGGCTCGCGGGGGTCATCTTCTTCCTGCTGCTCGCGTTCGTCGTGCCGATCTTCGTGCCCTACCAGGACAAGGTCGACGTGACCGCGATCTACCAGGCGCCGTCGCTCGCGCATCCGCTCGGCACCGATTCGAGCGGGCGAGACGTGTGGAACCAGATCATCAACGGCGGGCGCGACATCCTGCTCGTCGGCTTCCTCGCCGCCTTCTTCTCGACCGTCATCGCGGTGACCTTCGGCTCGCTCGCCGCCACCGTCGGCGGGCGGCTCGACACGCTGATCCTCGGCATCACCGACATCTGGCTCACGATCCCGCATCTGCCGATCCTGATCGTCGCCGCCGCGGTCCTGAACCTGTCGAACCTGTTCTACATCGCGTTCATCATCGCGGTCCTCGGCTGGGCGAGCCTCCTCCGGCAGATCCGCGCGCAGGTGCTCTCGCTCCGCGAGCGGGACTACGTGGAGGCGGCGCGCTCGCTCGACCTCGGCCTCTTCCACATCATCTTCAGGGAGATCCTGCCGAGCATGCGGAGCTACATCGTCATCCACTTCATCTTCGCGATGACGAGCTCGATCTACGCCGTGGCGGGGCTGATGCTGCTCGGCCTCGTACCGCTGTCGGGGATCAACTGGGGACTCATGCTGAACCTCGCGAACGTAAAGGGCGCGATCTACTTCAAGGACAGCATCTGGTACATCCTCAGCCCGATCCTCGCGATCATGTTGTTCCAGCTGTCGCTGGTGTGGCTCTCGTCAGCGCTGGAGGACATCTTCAACCCGCGGCTGCGCAGCGGGGGGTAGGCGCATCTCGCCCAAGGCGCGCCCCGAGATGACCATGGATCCAGGTGTCGTGCTGTCCGTCCGCCATCTGGCCATCGATTACATGACCCGCCGCGGGCCAGTCCATTCGGTCCGCGACGTCTCGTTCGACCTCCACAAGGGCGAGACGCTCGCAGTGATCGGCGAGAGCGGCTCGGGCAAGACGACCATGGCCGTAAGCCTCGTCCGCCTGTCGCCTCGGGCGGCGCGGATCACGAAGGGCGAGATCCTGTACCGGACCGCGGATGACGAGATCATCGACGTGCGGAGCCTCGGCACCGAGGAGCTGCGGCAGTATCGCTGGAGCGAGCTCGCGATGGTCTTCCAGGCCGCGCTCAACGCCTTCAACCCGGTCATCACGATCTGGGAGCAGTTCCACGACACCGGACAGGCGCACGGCTACGGGGACTCGAAGAAGATCCGGCAGCGCGCGGACGAGCTGCTGCGCCTGGTGCACCTCGAGCCAGACCGCGTGCTGCGCGCCTATCCGCACGAGCTGTCCGGCGGCATGCGCCAGCGCATCCTCATCGCGATGAGCCTGATGCTCGAACCGCAAGTGGTGGTGCTCGACGAGCCGACGACCGCGCTCGACATCCTCACGCAGCGGCAGATCATCGACCTCCTCGGAGACCTGAAGAAGCGCCTCGGCTTCTCGCTCGTGTTCATCTCACACGACCTGTCCATCGCTGCGGAGCTTGCGGACCGCGTCATCACCATGTACTCAGGCACGGTCGTCGAGCGCGCCAGCGTGCAGGACCTCTTCTACCGGCCGCGCCACCCGTATTCCGTGGGCCTGCTCCAGGCCGTCCCTCGGGTCTCCGGCGAACTCGGCAGCGTCGCGTCGATCGGAGGCTCGCCGCCCGACCTCGTCCCCCTGCCGCCGGGATGCACGTACGAGCCGCGCTGCCCGTTCCGGATCCCGGAGTGCAAGGAGGCCGAGCCCGCTCTGCTCCCGGTCGACCTCCCGGACCACGACGCCCGCTGCATCCGGTGGAAGGAGGTCGCGGCCACGGTCGGATCCAAGGAAGTACCGATCGCCGTTAAGGCGGCCGCGGCATCGTGACCGTCCAGGACGTCACGCTCCAGGGCGAGCCGCTCATCGAGCTCGACGAGGTGAGCCGCACGTACAAGAC
>JBHEML010000058.1:0-9665 GCA_046262615.1 Candidatus Limnocylindria bacterium
GGATGACGCTTCGTCTCCGTCGGCGCCTTCCTTCGACGGTCGGCGCAGCTGACATCTAGATCGCCAGACCGCCTATCGCCGAACCGGTAGCTTGGTCGCGGCCGCGATGCGGACGCTTGCGCGCGGCTTTGCTCCACGAAACCGCGCATGGCGGCGCGCTTTCCGGCAGCGGGAATGCAGTGCGCGGGGCATGGTCGGAGTCAGAGCCCCGCGGATCCTTGTCGTCGACGACGATCCGGGATTCCTCGAACTGATGCGCGACCTGTTCGCCGGCACCGAAGGTTTCGAGGTCATCACGCGCAAGGAATGGGCGGGCGCCGCCGAGCTCGTGCGGTCGCTGCGGCCCGACGTGGTCGTTCTGGACATCATGTCGGGGCCACGCGATCCGGCGGGCTGGTACACGCTCGAAACCCTGCGCGGTGATCCGCGAACGAGGAACGTACCCGTGATCGTGTGCTCCGCCTCGGAGGCCGCATTCGACGAACGGCATCGCCGACTTATGGGCACGACCGTACCCTTCGTGCCCAAGCCGTTCCAGCTTGACGACATGGTGCGGACCGTCGAGGCAGCGCTGGGGCGCTCCGCGACCTAGCTTTCAGCGCGCGCGCGACCCATCGCCACGGGCTGCGATACCCTGACCATTCGCTTGGGGGAGGTCCGCATGCCGAAATGTCCGGAGTGCGACGCGGAGGTGACGGTCGGCTCCGACGCGGTCAAGGGCGAGATCGTCGCCTGCCCCGACTGCGGCGCGGAGCTCGAAGTGACCGAGACGGCGCCCGTCGCGCTGGCGCTCGCGCCGGAGGCCGAAGAAGACTGGGGTGAGTGAGCCCCGGGTCGGCGTGCTGCTGTCCCGGGTGCGGGTCGAGGAGAAGCTCCTCCTCGAGGCGTTCGCGAAGCGAGGCATCGAGCCGGCGATCATCGACGACCGGGAGCTCGTCCTGGCGCTCGAGCAAAGGCCCGACCTCGGCGTGGACATCGTCGTCGAGCGGTGCATCCAGCACAGCCGTGCGCTCTACGCGCTGGCAGTGCTGGACTCGTGGCGCGTCCCTTCGGTGAACACGTTCGAGGTCGCGGACGTCTGCGGGAACAAGCTGCTCACGAGCGCCCGCCTTATCCGTGACGGCGTCCCCTCGCCGCGGACGCGCCTGGCATTCACGCCCGAGTCCGCGCTGCGCGCCGTCGAGGAGCTGGGATATCCGTGCGTGCTCAAGCCGTTGATCGGCTCGTGGGGCCGGCTGCTGTCGAAGGTCAACGACCGCGACGCGGCGGAGGCGATCCTCGAGCACAAGGACGTGTTGGGGACCTACATCCACTCCATCTATTACGTGCAGGAATACGTGCGCAAGCCCGATCGCGACATCCGAGCGTTCGTCGTGGGCGACGAGACGATCGCGGCGATCTACCGCTACTCGGACCACTGGATCACGAACACCGCGCGCGGCGGCCGCGCAGAGCGCTGTGAGGTCACTCCGGAGCTGAACGAACTCTGCGTCCGCGCGGCGCGGGCGGTCGGTGGGGGAGTACTCGCGATCGACCTGCTCGAGGCACGGGACGGCCTGCTGGTCAACGAGGTGAATTACACGATGGAGTTCCGCAACTCCATCGATACGACCGGCGTGGACATCCCCGCGCGCGTCGTCGACCACGTGCTCGCCCGGGCGGCCGTTACAGCCGCATGAACGTCACCATCGGCGGGCGCGGCGGGCGTGCCAGGCGCCAGCTGCACGATGCTGGTTGCGCCGCATCGTGAGGGTCGCCATCGTCGGCGCCGGCGGATACGCCGGCGGCGAGCTCCTTCGCCTGCTGATCGCGCACCCCGAGGTCGGGTCGGTGGTCGCGGCGAGCGCGTCGCTCGCCGGCAAGCCAGTCACCGTCGCGCACCCGAACCTGCGCAAGCGCACGGCGCTGTCGTTCGTCCGGTACGAGGACGTTCCCGAGTGCGACGTGCTTTTCCTCTCACTCCCGAACGGCGCCCATCGCCTCGATGAATTCGCCGGCCGCGCGTCCCTGGTGATCGACCTCTCGAGCGACCACCGGCTGCGCGACCCCGCCGATTACGAGCGCTGGTATGGAGCGCCGCACCCGCATCCCGAGCGGCTCACGGACGCCGTATACGGGATCGCGGAGCTCCACCGGGAAGAGATGCGCGGATCCCACTTGCTCACCGGTGCCGGGTGCAACGCGACGGCAGCCATCCTCGCGCTGCTCCCGCTCTTTCGCGCCGACGTCGTCGATCGCGCCCGCGCGGTCACCGTCGAGTGCAAGGTCGGGTCGAGCGAGGGCGGGCGGGAAGAAGCACCCGATTCGCACCACCCCGAGCGCGCGGGCGTGGTGCGCTCGTTCAAGCCGGTCGGCCACCGCCACACTGCCGAGATCGAGCAGGAGCTGACGCTCGGCGGACCTCGCGCGCGCGCAGACCTGTCCGTGACCGCGGTGGAGCTGGTGCGCGGCGTGCTCGCGACCGCGCACGTCCCCGTGAAGACCGCGGTCGACGACCGCGACCTGTGGAGGATCTACCGCGACGCGTACGCCGACGAGCCGTTCGTGCGTATCGTGAAGGAGCGCACCGGTATCTACCGCTATCCGGAGCCGAAGCTCCTCGCCGGCACGAACTTCGCCGACGTCGGGTTCGTCGCGGACCCGCGAGGCGATCGCGTGGTCGCGCTGTGCGCGATCGACAACCTGATGAAGGGCGCCGCCGGCAACGCGGTCCAGGCTATGAACGTCGCGTGCGGCTTCCACGAGGACGCCGGGCTGGGCTTCGTGGGATTGCATCCGTGACGCTCGGCAACGTCGCGTGCCGCTTTCCCCAGACCGCGCGGCCGACCTTCGTCGGACGGCGACCGTGACACTGCGCGCCGTCGTCAAGGCCGGCGGCTCAGCGGGAGTAGACCGCGACGCCGTGGCGGAGCTCGTCGCCGACTTCGCGCGGCAGGATGAGATCGTCCTCGTGCACGGTGCCTCCGCGGAGACCGACCGGCTCTCGGCGGCGCTCGGCCATCCGTCGGAGACGGTCATGTCGCCGTCGGGCCATCAGAGCCGGCGGACCGACCGCGCGACGCTCGAGATCTTCGCGATGGCGGCGCTCGGCGTCGAGAACTTCCACTATGTTGAGAAGCTCCAGCAGCGGGGCATCGACGCCGTCGGACTCTCTGGTCTTTCCGGGCGGCTGCTCGTGGGAAAGCGTAAGGACGTGCGCTCGGTGCGCGACGGAAGAACGGTGCTCCTGCGTGACGACTACACGGGTGCGGTCGACGTCGTCAACGTCCCGTTGCTGCGGCAGTTCATGGGACCGGGCCGCGTGCCCGTCGTCGCGCCCCTCGCGCTGTCGCTCGAGAACGAGGCGTTGAACGTCGACGGTGACCGCGTCGCCGCGCGCATCGCCGTCGCCGCCGAAGCCGACGCGCTGCTGATCCTCACGAACGTCCCCGGACTCCTGCGCGACAAGGACGATCCGAATTCATTGGTCGAGGAGGCCACCATCGCCGAGGCGGAGGAGATCGCGACGGGGCGCATGAAGAAGAAGGTGCTCGCGGCCCGCGAGGCCCTCGAAGGCGGCGTGGAGGAGGTCGTGATCCGCTCGGCGCGCGGTGATCCCGCCATCCGAACGGTGATCAAGCCGTGACGACCGAGGAGCTCGCCGACCGGGCGGGAACCGGGGGCAGGGACCCGTCCGGCGATCGGTCGGCATCGTTGATCGAGCTCGAGCGCCGCCACACCTCGGGGCTCTACCAGAAGCGTGAGCTCGTGCTCGTGCGCGGGAAAGACGCGACCGTGTGGGACGAAGGCGGGCGCGAGTACATCGACTGCGTCGGAGGGCAGGGGATCGCGAACCTGGGACACGGCAACGAGGCCGTCGCCGAGGCGCTCGCGAACCAGGCTCGCCGCCTCGCGGCGTGCACCGAGCTCTTCTACAACGACCGGCGGGCGGAGCTGTACCAGGTCCTGTCGCGCATTCTTCCGCCGACGCTCGACCGCGTGTTCCTCTGCAACAGCGGGACCGAAGCCGTCGAGGGGGCGCTCAAGTTCGCGCGCGCCGCGACAGGGCGCAGCGACGTCATCGCGACGATGCGCGGCTTCCACGGCAAGACGATGGGCGCGCTCTCGGCGACGTGGGGACCTGAATACCGCGACGTCTTCGGGCCGCTGCTGGGCGGTTTCACGCACGTGCCATTCAACAGGCCGGATGCCCTCGAGGGCGCGATCACGGACGGTACCGCGGCGTTCATCGTTGAGCTGGTGCAGGGCGAGGGAGGCGTGCGCCCGGCGACCAGGGAGTTCATCGGGGAGGCCGCGCGCGTGTGCGCCGAGCGCGGAGCGCTGCTCATCGTCGACGAGGTGCAGACCGGCTTCGCGCGCACGGGCACGATGTTCGCGATGGAGCAGTACGGCGTGACTCCGGACATCCTGTGCCTCGCCAAATCGATCGCTGGCGGCATGCCGATGGGCGCGATCGCGTTCTCGCGGGCCCTCGGGGACCTGCCGAAGCGCTCCCACTCGAGCACGTTCGGCGGCGGCCCGCTCGCGTGCGCCGCGGCGATAGCGGCGATCGGCGAGATCGAGCGGCTCGATCTCTGCCGCAACGCGCGCGACCGCGGCCGGCAACTCCAGGACGGCCTTCGCGCGATCGGTTCTCCGAAGATCCGCGAGGTGCGCGGTATGGGCCTTCTGACCGGCGTCGAGCTCAAGGAGCAGGCGGGGCCGACGCTGCGTGCGCTCCAGGAACGGGGAGTGCTCGCTCTCGGCGCCGGAGCGACCGTGGTCCGTTATCTGCCGCCGCTGGTCATCACCGCGGAGCAGGTGGACCGCGTCCTTGAGGCCACCGCGGCAGCCCTGGAGTGATCGTTCCGTCCAGGCCGGCCGCCGTAGCGGGTCGAACGGCCGCCGGGAACACCGCTGCCGCGGCGTTCGAAGCCGACGACCCCGCCCGCGCGACCGGACCCATGTCCGCGGCTCGCGCATGACACGACTGGACGCGCGCGACCTCGACCTCGTGCGGGGACTCGTCGCCATTCCAAGCCGCTCGCGTGAGGAGGGCGACGCCGTCGAATGGCTCGTCGACCGGATGGCCGAGCGCGGCTTCCGCGCGGCAGTCGATGACGCGGGAAACGCAGTCGGCGAGATCGGCGACGGCTCGTGCCACGTCGTGCTCCTCGGCCACATCGACACCGTGCCCGGGGAGATCCCCGTGCGCATGGAGAAGGACGAGCTCGTTGGCCGCGGCGCGGTCGATGCGAAGGGGCCGCTCGCCGCCTTCGTCGCGGCGGCGACTGATGTGCCGCGAGCGGTCCGCGTGACGGTCGTGGGCGCGGTCGAGGAGGAGTCGCCAACGAGCGCGGGCGCGCGATTCCGCGCGACGCTCGATGCGCCCGATTGGTGCGTCATCGGGGAGCCTTCGGGCTGGGACGGCATCACCGTCGGCTACAAGGGGCGGCTCGTCCTCCAGCTGGCGCTGGAGCGGCCGGTGCGCCACGGCGCGTCGCCGGGACCGACGATCGCCGAGGAGGCGCTGGAGCTCTGGGAGCAGCTCCGTTCCGCCGCCGCCGGACCCACGCACGGCTCGGAGGCCGGCGAAGCACGCCGCGGACCCGACCGTCTCGATCGCCGCCTCGAAGGCGTCGTCGCGCAGGGCGGGGGCAATGGCGACGGGCTCGTCGAGCGAGCGGAGCTTCGCGTTGGCTACCGCATCCCGCCAGGGACCGAGACGCGAGCACTCGAGGATCACGCGCGTCGTATCGCGTCCGCGCATTCCGGGGACGCCGACGTGACGGTGGAGCGCGTCGCGGCGGAGGAACCCGCGCGGACGCCGCGCACGAGCCCGCTGGCGCGCGCGTTCGCGCGGGCGATCACCGACGCCGGCGGTCACCCGGTTTTCAAGGAGAAGAGCGGGACCAGCGACATGAACGTGCTCGCGCCGGTCTGGCGCTGCCCGATGGTCGCCTACGGACCGGGCGACGCGCGATACGACCACACGCCGATCGAGCGGTTGGCGATCGCGGACTACGCGCGGTCGATCGCGGTGCTCAAGGGAGTGCTGCGTCGCGCGACGATCGCGCCATGAAGGTCCGCTTCTGGGGGACGCGCGGCTCGATCCCGACGCCCGGCCCGTCCACCGTCCGCTACGGCGGCAACACCGCGTGCGTCGAGGTCCGCGCCTCCGGCGCACTGCTTCTGCTCGATGGCGGCACCGGGCTTCGCGAGCTGGGGACCGCGCTCGATGGAAAGGAGCCGGTGGACGCCGATCTGCTGCTCTCGCACCTGCACTGGGACCACATCCAGGGCTTGCCCTTCTTCCGCCCCGCGTACGATCCCGACTGCCGCATACGGATCCACGGTCCGAAACAGAGCAGGCCGCTCCGGGAGCTGCTCGGCATCGGCATGGACGACCCGTTCTTCCCCGTCGACCTCGACGGGCTCCCCGCGCAGATCGACGTCAGCGAGGTCGACCCCGCAGCGGACGTCGCGATGGGACCGTACCGCGTGACCGCCACGCGGATCTACCATCCCGCGCCCGCACTCGCCTATCGCGTCGAGGCCGACGGGCGCGCGCTCGTGTACGCGACGGACACCGAGGACCCGTTCTCCGGCGAGATAAACCCCGTCACCGCGCTCGCGCGCGGCGCGGACATGCTGATCCACGACGCGCAGTACCTCGCCGCGGACTTCAAGCGAGGCTGGGGACACTCTACCGTCGACAGCGCGCTCGACGTTGGGATGTCCGCCGGGGTGTCGTGCATCGTGCTCTATCACCACGATCCCGATCGTTCGGACGACGCGCTCGACGCCATCGGGCGGGAAGCGCAGCAGCGCGTGCGTTCGCTCGGGAGTTCCGCCAAGGTGGTCGTCGCGCGCGAGGGGCTCGAACTAACCGTGTAGGACGGGCGTACTGGGGTGGTCGCTCATCACAGCCGGCCGCGGGGAAGGTACTGGTCTTGCCGCGATGCAGCGGGGCGCGCACGCTTATCCACAGTGGTCACGCCCCGCGATGCAGCGCCCACCGCGGCCCAAAGCGTCGCGCCGTATCGTTCGTCGTGCAATTGGCCTTTGGCGTCGCAGCGGGTCATCCTGGTGCGCACGGGAGGTGGGCCGGCCGACGCGATCGCCGTGGGCAGCCTCCGGGCCATTTCGCTTCTGCCCGCGCCCTTCCATCAGCTGGCCGGCGTCTGGCGTGACGGGACGCCGGCCGTGCTCGGCTTTCTTTCCTCGGAGGCCGGCGTCGTCACGTTCGTGGCCGTCGCGCTCCTGCTGACGGTGCGCTCCGGGTCGTCCCGGACCGTCGGCGCCCCGGTCGCTACCTGATATGCGCTGGCGAGCGGGTGCCGCGCCATGCGGCACCGGTCATGGGCGGCGGGCCGGGCTGACGGCCTGCGCCGAGATGGCGTCCAACAGACCCGGCTCCAACAGCGGAGCCAATCGGCGCGCCATCGTCGCCGTGAGGTGGTGGTCGTCGCGGTAGACGATCGTCCAGTCGATGACCGCGGGGCACACATCGGGTCCGCACAGCCAGAGCGTCGGATCGATCAGCGTGCCCGCGAGCGCTGCCGCCGCCCGTCCATCGCGTGCGAGGTGGCCCGTGAGGGCATAGCTGCGGGGCGTAGCGCAATCCGCCGCCGTGCGGTCCGATCGTGACAGGCATGCGGGGATGTCCTCATCGTTGAGCGGCGTATCGGCGATGAGTGCCAGCCGCCCCGGTAGACGTCCGAGCAAACGCACCATGGCGTCGGCCTGCCGCTTGGCCTCGGCGTCGGCCGGGAACACCGGATGGACCCACCGGCTCGACGCGGTCACGACGAGGTCGGGCTGGGCACGCTGGATCGCGACGACGACCTGCTCCCGCCAGCGCGCGCACTCGGTGTACTCGCGCTCGAGGTGCAGGGAGACGATCCGCATGTCGAGGAAGATGCACGAGTCCTTCGTGAACGGCAGGATCTTCCATCCCCGTTCGCGCGCGATCACGTCGAGCGCCGGGAACCACTGCGCTGCGTGCGAATCGCCGACCAGCGCCACGGTGATGGCGCCATCCGGCGCCCCGAGCCGGCACAGCGGTGGCTGGGAGCCGGCCAGCGAAAGGCCGCAACCCCGCTCGTTCAGTCCGTCGCCGTCGTTTCTCGCATCGGCTAAACGAGGACGCAGCTCATGCGGGGCCGGAGCCAGCGTCGGCGCGACGGTCGGTCGTGTCGCCGGGAGCGCGCTTGGGCCGGCGACGCCCACGACGGGGGGCGCTGACGCAGGCGGTATAGCTGCGGACACGGTCGCCAGGCCGAGCGCCTCTGGCGCGCTTCCCACGGCGGAAAGCCGGGCCTGATCGCCGCTCGGGGTCATCGTGGATGTACCGAGCGTGCTGGTGGCCTGTGCCACCACGACGAGGACGCAAACGGCGCACGCCGCGAGGAACAGCGATCGCTTGGGAGCGCGGACTCCGACGCGGGTGCGCCGGAAGGGCTGCTCGACGAACCTCCAGCTCGCGATCCCGAGGAACACCGACAGGGCGACCATCGCCCATCTGAGTGGGGGCGTCAGCTCACCGAGGAGCGTCTCCGCAAGGATGAGGACAGGCCAGTGGTACAGGTATACCGAGAAGCTGATGCGGCCGAGGAAACGAAGCGGCGCGATGGCCAAGAGTCGGCCTGGCCCGCCGCGTCGCCCGCTGGCGAGGATCACGAGCGCGATCCCCGCCGTCGGCACGAGCGCGGCTACACCCGGATAGCCGGCGGGCCGGAGCGCGGCCGCCGCGATGGCGACGACGCCGATGCCGGCCCAGCCTCCGACCGCGACGGATGCCGAGGGCAGTCTCGCGAGGCCAGGCGTGTGCATCGCGAGGATGGCGCCGACCGCGAGCTGCCACCCGCGCGTCGGCAGACCGTAGAAGGCCCACGGCCCCTGCCAAGGGGTGAGCGCGACCGACAACGCGAGCGATACGGCGCACACCGCGATGGCCGCGAAGTGAAGGCGTTTGACCCGCAGGGCGAGCATCAGCAGCGCCGGCCAGACGAGGTAGAACTGCTCCTCGACGCCGAGGGACCAGTAGTGCAGGAACGGCGACGGCGTCGACGAGGCGAAGTAGTCCGTGGCTCGGACCGCGAAGAGGATGTTCCCGACGAACAGCGCCGACGCGGTCGCGTCAGCGGCGACCGATGGAAGATCCAGAGGCGCGACGATGAATGCGGCGGAGATGAGGATCGCCACGCCGGCCACCGTCGCCGCAGGAAGGATGCGCCGCGCCCGGCGCGCATAGAAGGCGACCAGGTCGACCTTCCCGGTCGTCTCGACCTCCCGCAAGAGAAGTCCCGTGATCAGGAAACCCGACAGCACGTAGAAGGCGTCGACCCCAACGAAGCCCCCGCCGACGCCCAGAAGTCGCGCGTGGAACAACACCACGAGGCCGACCGCGACGCCGCGCAGTCCCTCGAGATCCGTCCTGAACGCTCCGCTGCCGCCATTCCGAACCGACACCCGCTGGGCTCCCTTTTCGCCTGGTCCTGCGGACAGCGAACACCCGGACCTATGGGAGAAGTTGGGGGACACGTGCGTCGTCGGCTTGGTGCGATCGGGGCGGCACCGCCGGACACGTCTGACGAACTGGCGCAGACGACGCTTATCGACCGGCGAGAAGCAGGCCTGAGTCAGCCGAGTGTCAGGGCAGGTCGATCACGAACGTACTGGCG
>JBHEML010000058.1:9675-9960 GCA_046262615.1 Candidatus Limnocylindria bacterium
CGAGCCGCACCAGCCACTGTCCGTGGAGCGAGTCGGGCAGCTCGATGACGCTGGCTCCGCCGACATCCACGACGGTGTTGCGCAGCTGTCCCCGCTGCTCGGCGTGTACACGGAGCTGGCGGGTTGCCGGATCAGCGGTGATGTTGCTGAGCACCAGGTCGTTCGCGGCGCGCACGCGGCCGAGGGTCACGAGGAAGCGGCGGGGCCCCGCTGTCGCCCGAACGATCGCGACCATCAATGTCGTCGGGTTCGCCCTGCGCGCGGCGGCCACGCTCGCCCTCGTAC
>JBHEML010000059.1:0-9433 GCA_046262615.1 Candidatus Limnocylindria bacterium
CGGGGCAGCCGCTTTGGCGTCGGGAATGTCGGTCGCCGTGATCATGCTGCCGCTCCTGCCGCCCGATTTGCTCGCCGCCACGCCGATCCCCGCCATCTACCCCGAGACCGCCGAGCAGATCGGCTGGCCTGAGCTCGTCGCGTCGGTCGAGACCGTCGCCGAAGGACTGCCGCCCAGGGACCGCGAGCGTGCGGCGGTGCTGACGCTCAACTATGGCGAGGCAGGCGCGCTGACGCTGTTCGGCGGTCCCGCGATGCCGCCGGTGTACTCCGGCCATAACTCATTCGTCGATTGGGGGCCGCCCGACGACGGGCGCGACCTCGTCATTCTCGTCGGCTGGCGGGTCCCGGCTGCGGTCGCGGACGCGGTCGGACCGTGCGAGCGTCGCGCGACGATCCGGAACCCCGCCGGCGTGCGGAACGAGGAGCTCGGTGCCGGCGTGTGGGTCTGTCCACAGATGCGGATGCGGTGGTCGGACGCCTGGAAGCGGCTCCGCCACCTCAACTAGCCGGACTCAGTCGGCCCCGCGGAGACGTTCCTCGAGCAGCGCGCGTTCAGCGGGATCCGACGTCGGCCGCAGCGCGCGAGCGTCGGCGTCGCGCGCCTCCCCCGGCGGCCGAGGTCGCGCAGAAGCTCGGCGCGTGTCGCGTCGAACAGGTGGTACCGCGGGGGGCCCTCTTCCAGCGCATTGAGCTCCGCGCTAGCGGCGCCGGCCCCCGCCACGTGACGCAGGGCGATCGCGCGATTGAGCCGGACGCCGAGCGTATCCACCTGGTCGACTGCGACAGGCGCCTGCGCGCGCGACCGGCGGTAATCTCGGGCTTCCAATGTCGCCCTTCCACGCCCCCGTGCAGCAGTGGTTCTCCGCGTCATTCGCGGCTCCGACGCGCGCCCAGGAGCTCGGCTGGCCGCCGATCCTCGCGGGTCGCCACACCCTCATCCATGCACCGACCGGCTCGGGAAAGACGCTGGCCGCGTTCCTCGCGGCGATCGACACGCTCATGTTCGATCCCGTCCCTGGAAAGCTCGAGCGTTGCCGTGTCCTTTATGTATCCCCGCTGAAGGCGCTCGCCGTGGACGTCGACCGCAACCTCCGCGCGCCGCTCGTCGGTATCGGGCGCGCGGCGGAACGGCTCGAGGTGGCGGCTCACCGGCCGACGGTGGCCATCCGGACCGGCGACACGCCGAGCGCCGACCGGGCGCGCTTTCGACGCGAGCCCGCCGACGTGCTCATCACCACTCCGGAATCGCTCTATCTGCTCCTCACGAGCGACGCCCGCGCCGCGCTGCGCTCGGTGCGTACCGTCATCGTCGACGAGGTCCACGCGCTCGTCGCGACCAAGCGCGGGAGCCACCTCGCGCTGTCGCTCGAGCGGTTGGCGGAGCTCACGGCCGCGCCGTTCCAGCGGATAGGGCTTTCGGCGACGCAGCGGCCGCTCGACGAGGTCGCTCGCTTCCTGGGCGGCTGCGAGGGCGGCTCGCCCCGGCCGGTCGAGATCGTCGACGCCGGCAGCCACAAGGCGCTCGAGCTGCGCGTGACCGTTCCCGTCGAGGACATGTCGCGGCTCGGGGAGCTCGAGGAGATCCCCACCGGCCCGGCGTCGCAGGCGGACGCTCGCACGAGCATCTGGCCCTCGATGCATCCGCTCATCCTCGACCTCATACGCGCGCATCGCTCGACGCTGGTATTCGTGAACAGCCGGCGGCTCGCTGAGCGGCTCGCCGGCGCCCTGAACGATCTCGCGGGCGAGCCGATCGTGCGCGCGCACCACGGGTCGATCGCGCGCGAGCAGCGCCTCCTCATCGAGGACGAGCTCAAGTCCGGCACGCTTCCGGCCATGGTCGCGACGTCCACGCTCGAGCTCGGGATCGACATGGGCGCGATCGACCTCGTCATCCAGGTCGAGGCTCCGCCCAGCGTCGCGAGCGGGATGCAGCGCATCGGCCGCGCCGGCCACCGCATCGACGAGCCGAGCACCGGCGTGATCCTCCCGAAGTTCCGCGGTGACCTGCTCGCGTGCGCCGCCCTCGTCGAGCGGATGAAGGCGGGCGCGGTCGAGCAGCTGCGTTACCCGCGGAGTCCGCTCGATGTCCTCGCGCAGCAGATCGCGGCGATCGTCGCGATGGACGAGTGGCGCGTCGACGACGTCGAGAGACTGGTGCGCCGCGCGGCACCGTACGCAGAGCTGCCGCGGACGATGCTCGATTCCGTCCTCGACATGCTGTCGGGCCGCTACCCATCCGACGAGTTCGCCGAGCTGCGGCCGCGCGTGGTGTGGGACCGCACCAACGGGACGCTGCGCACGCGCGAGGGAACCAAGCGCCTCGCGATCACCAGCGGCGGCACGATCCCCGACCGGGGGCTGTACGGCGTGTTCCTCCTTGCCGCGGAGAAGGGCAAGGGGCGCGTCGGCGAGCTCGACGAGGAGATGGTGTTCGAGAGCCGCGTAGGGGACGTGTTCCTTCTCGGCGCGTCGAGCTGGCGCATTGAGGAGATCACTCACGACCGCGTCCTCGTCTCACCCGCACCGGGCGTGCCGGGGAAGATGCCTTTCTGGAAAGGCGACGGCCCAGGCCGTCCGCTCGAGTTCGGACGCGCGATCGGCCGGCTCACGAGGACGCTGCGCGAGCTCCAGCCGGGTGCCGGGGCGAAGCTGCTTCGCGACGATCATTCGCTCGACGACAACGCCGCGCGCAATCTCCTCCAATACCTTCGCGAGCAGGCCGCCGCGACGGAACATATTCCGGACGACCGAACGATCGTGATCGAGCGCAGCCTCGATGACATGGGCGACTGGCGCGTCTGCATGCTGTCGCCGTTCGGCGGCCGGGTGCACGCGCCGTGGGCGATCGCGATCGAGGCCGCGCTGCACGCGCGCACCGACGCGGACATCGCGGTCCTGTGGTCCGACGATGGCATCGTCGTCCGCTTCCCCCAGGCGGACACCGCGCCCTCCGTCGATCCGCTGCTCCCCGATCCGGACGACGTGGAGGAGCTCGTCCGCGCGAACCTCGGCTCGACCGCGCTCTTCGCGGGCCGCTTCCGCGAGGCGGCGGCGCGGGCGCTGCTGCTACCGAAGCGCTTCCCCGGACAGAGGGCACCGCTCTGGCAGCAGCGCAAACGCTCGGCGGACCTTCTCGCCGCGACCGCCCACCACGGATCGTTCCCGATCATCCTTGAGACGTACCGCGAGTGCCTGCAGGACGTCTTTGACATGCCCGCGCTCGTCGGCCTGCTCCGCGAGATCCGCGACCGTCGCATGCGCGTCGTGACGGTCGATACCGCGTCGCCATCGCCGTTCGCTGCCGCGCTGCTCTTCAACTACGTCGGCAACTTCATGTACGAGGGCGACCAGCCTCTCGCAGAGCGCCGCGCGCAGGCGCTGACCATCGATCCCGCGCAGCTGCGAGAGCTTCTCGGGGAGGTCGAGCTCCGCGACCTCCTCGACGAGAACGTGATCGCGGACTTCGAACAGTGGCTCCAGCACCTGATCCCTGAACGCGCCGCGCGGCACGCCGACGGACTGCACGAGCTTCTTCTGCGCATCGGCGATCTGTCGCGCGATGAGGTCGCGCACCGCGTTGCCGGCGGCGCCGGAAGCGACGGCGGCGCGGCGTGGCTCGCTGAGCTCGAACGCGACCGGCGGATCGCCCGTCTGCAGGTCGCCGGCGAGGAGCGGTTCGTCGCGGCCGAGGATGCCGCCCGATACCGCGATGCACTTGGCATCCCGACGCCGCCCGGTCTCCCGGGCGCGTTCCTCGAGGCCGTCGATGACCCGCTCGCTGACCTGGTCTCGCGTTATCTGCGCACTCACGGGCCCGTCGGGCCGTCGGATGTCGCGAGCCGCCTGGGCATCGGGGAAGCCGCGGTGGTGCGCGCGCTCGACGCGCTCACCGCAGCCGGGCGGGCTGTCGCAGGAGAGTTCAGGCCCGGGCGCAGTGGGCAGGAGTGGTGCGACGCGGGTGTCCTGCGCGCGATCCGCCAACGGTCGCTGGCGCGCCTCCGCCACGAGGTCGAGCCCGTCGAAGCCGCCGCGCTCGGGCGATTCCTGCCGCGGTGGCACGGCATCGGCGAGCGCGGAACGCTCGAGCGCGCCGTCGAGCAGCTCCAAGGCGCCGCCATCCCCGCCTCGGTGCTGGAGCGGGATGTGTTGCCGGCGCGCCTGGCCGATTACGACGCGCGTGACCTCGATCGACTCACGCTCTCCGGCTCGCTCGTATGGGTGGGCCGCGGCGCGATCGGTCCGAGCGACGGCCGGATCTCGCTCTACCGCACGGATGCGCTCGCCGCGCTGCATGTTCCTCCGGTGCCGCTCGCCGGCGACCTGCACGCGCGCATCAGAGAACACCTGGCCTCGCGCGGCGCGTCCTTCTTCGGCCAGATCCACGCGACCGTCGGCGGGTTCGCGCCCGAGCTGGTGGAGGCCATCTGGGACCTGGTGTGGGCGGGCGAGATCACGAACGACACGCTCGAGCCGCTGCGGGCGCGCATCCGGCCCGTGCGCCGGCAGGGACGTCCGATGCCGCGGGCCCCGCGCGATGTCCCACCGGACGCCACGGGCCGGTGGTCGCTGGTCGCGGGACTCGCGCCGCAGAGCGCGACGCCGGCGGAGCGCGCGGCCGCGCTCGCGCAGCAGCTACTCGAACGCCACGGCGTCCTCACGCGCGAGGCAGTCCAGGCGGAAGAGGTCGCCGGCGGATTCAGCGCGGTGTACGGAGTGCTGAAGCTGCTCGAGGAAGCGGGGCGCGTCCGGCGCGGCTACTTCGTCGCGGGTCGGGGGGCAACGCAGTTCGCTCTGCCGGGAGCGACTGAGCGGCTCCGCGCGGTCCGGGATCCTGGCCCCGAGCCCGAGTGCGTCGTGCTCGCGGCCACCGACCCCGCGCAGCCGCACGGCGCCGCATTGCCATGGCCCGAGCGCGCCGAGGGCCGCCGGCCGATGCGCAGCGCCGGCGCCATCGCCGTGCTCGTCGATGGCGCGCTTGCCGCGTGGCTCGGTCGCGACGAGCGGCAGGTGCTGACGTTCGTCGATGTCGTGCCCGAACGCGATGGCGCCGACGTGCGACGCGCGATCGCCGGAGCGCTCGCGACGCGCGTCGACCGCGGGATCGTGCGCGCGCTCGTGATCGACCACGTCGACGGGGTGGCGGCGCGGTCCTCGCCCATGGCCGACGCGCTCGGAACCGCCGGCTTCATCCCGACCGCGCGCGGATTCCTCAAACGCCGTGCCTGAGGGCGACACCGTGTTCCGGACCGCAACGGTCCTCCGGCGGGCGCTCGCCGGCCGCGAGGTCGTGGAGCTGCGCTCGTCGGTGCCCGCAGTCTCAGCGCGCGCCGCCGCCGTCACCGGGCGCACGGTCAGCTCGGTCGAGTCGCGCGGCAAGCACCTGCTCATCACGTTCGCCGCACGCGAGGACCAGCGCGCGCGCGATGCGGGCGCTTCACGGCCGGAGACGACTCTTGGCGGAAACGACCGCCACAGCGTGGCAGCGTCCAGCGCGGGCCGGGGCGGCGCTACCGCGGACGGCCACGACGCCGAGCCCGCCCCGCCGCTTGACCGGGGCCGTGACGTCGCTCCGCCACGTGACCGGCGCACTGCGAACGCACGTGCCTCCGTGCCGATGGTGGATGACCTCGTACTGCACACGCACCTTGGCATGCACGGGTCGTGGCACGTCTACCGGGCGGGGCAACGTTGGCGCGTGCCAGAGCGCCTGGCTGCGCTGGCGGTCGTCACCGAAGCGTTCGTGGCGCCGTGCTTCCGGCCGGCCGTCGCGACGCTCGAGCCCTCGAGGGTGGCGGCGCGCACGCCGTCGCTGCGTTCGCTCGGGCCGGACGCCATCACCATCGACTTCGATGCAGCCGAAGCGCGCAGACGGCTGCGCAACCTGAACGGTGTCGAGATCGGCGTCGCGCTGCTCGATCAGCGCGCGATCGCGGGTCTCGGCAACGTTTACAAGTCCGAGGTCCTTTTCGGGCGGCGGCTGTCGCCCTTCGCGCGGGTCGGCGAGTTGCCCGACGACGAGCTCGATGGCCTGATCGCGGAGTCGCACCGCCTCCTCCTCCGCAACCGCGGAGGGGGCGCGCGACGCACCGTTCCCGGCGTCGGACCGCGCGACGGTCTCTGGGTCTACCGTAGGAGCGGCCGTCCGTGTCGGGTCTGCTCGGGGATCCTCGCGATGCGAAGGCAGGGCACGGATGGCCGCTCGACGTACTACTGCCCGAGGTGCCAGTCCGTGTCGATCCCGCCGCCCGCCATTCGTCGCATCGGGGGAGAATGAACGCATGCCGAACGTGACCGTCCAGCTTCACGGTCCCTTCCGCGAGTTCGCGGGGGGCACCAAGCGCCTCGACGTCGATGCCGCCTCGGTGGGCGAGGCGCTCGAGGCGCTGGTGACCGAGATACCGGCGCTGGCCGAGCGTCTTCGCGACGAGCGCGGGGAGCTGCGCGAGCATGTCAACGTCTTCGCGAACAGCGACGAGATGCGCTGGCTCGAAGGCGAACGCACGCCGCTGCGAGAGGGCGATCTCATACACGTGATGCCCGCGTTGTCGGGCGGGAAGGATCAGCGATGAAGGGCGTCACTCTGTTAGTGGGCACGTCGAAGGGTCTTTACGTCTTCCGGTCGGGCGCGGCGCGTAGCCGCTGGCGGCGCGAGGGGCCGCACTTCGTCGGGGAGCCGATCTACCACGCAGGATTTGATCACCGCGATGGAAGCTCGGTGTACGTCGCGACGAATCAGACGTGGGGCGGGCCACGCATCGAGGTCAGCCGCGACGTCGGCAAGACGTGGACGACCGCGAGCAACCCGAAGTTCCCGGAGGGCTCGGACCTGGCGTTCAAGCGGACGTGGCACATCGAGCCGGGTCACGCGACGCAGCCCGATGTGATGTGGGCCGGCGTCGAGCCTGCCGCGCTGTTCCGCAGCGACGACCGCGGCATGACGTGGAAGCCGATCCCGGGACTGAACGAGCACCGGACCCGTTCGCAGTGGAACCCCGGCAACGGCGGCCTCGGTCTGCACTCGATCGCGGTCGACGCCAAGGACCCGAAATGGATGGCGATCGGCATCAGCGCCGCCGGTGTCTTCGAGACGCGGGACGGCGGCAAGACGTGGGACCCCGCGAATAAGGGCCTGACCGGCGAGTACATGCCGGACAACGAGGCGGAGGTCGGTTTCTGCATCCATCACCTGGTCGCGCACCCCGTCGCGCCGGGCGTGCGGTTCCAGAAGGCGCACGACAACGCGTACTGGCGGGAGGACGGCGACGCTAAGTGGACGGATGTCACGGCCGGTCTGCCATCCGTGTTCGGCTTCGCCGCGGCGATCCACCCGCAGGACCCGGCGACCGCGTACACGGTGCCCCTCGATCCGCGGCCCCGTCTCGCTCCCGAGCCCGGGATCGCCGTCTACCGGACCCAGGACCGCGGACGGACCTGGAAGCGGCTGAGCCGCGGTCTTCCGAAGGGAGCGCAGCTCGAGGTGATGCGCGAGGGCCTGACTACGGACCGGATGGATCCGGCCGGCGTCTACTTCGGGACGAAGGACGGCGGAGTATGGGCGAGCGCCGACGAGGGAACGAGCTGGGCACAGGTGGCGGCTTATCTTCCGCCTGTGCTGTCGGTGACGGCCGCGACGACGTAAGACCGTCGCGGGGACGCGGTTCAGCCAGACACCACCGCGCTTCGCTATGGGCGCCGTTTCAACCGCAGGTTGTCAGCCGTCGTTCGGGCCGCCGACCCGCTCGGTGTGCAAGGGATTGCCGTTATCAGTGGATAGCACACATGTTCGACCAACCGGGGAACAAACGCTGCTACCGCTGCGGGGCTCGAAAGCAGTCCACAGACTTTCACAAGTCACGGACCGGGCAGTTCTCGTATTGCAAGGAGTGTCGGCGCGATTACGACCGTACGTACTACCAGCGCAACAAGGAGATCCGGCTCGCGCGTAACCGGCGTCGCGATCGGAAGCGACGAACGGAGTTCGCCCAACACAAGGCCGGGCCTTGTGTCGACTGTGGCGGTGTGTTTCCGTCAGTGGCCATGCATTGGGACCATCTACCCGGGCATGTCAAGGTCGGCGATATCAGTTACATCGTCGTACGTCGCGCGGCTAAACTGCTTGAGGAAGAGCTCGTTAAATGTGAGCTCGTATGCGCAAACTGTCACGCTATTCGCACCGCGGCTCGTCGCGCCGGGGCGTAGCTCAGCCAGGTAGAGCGCCGCGTTTGGGACGCGGAAGTTCGTCGGTTCGAATCCGGCCGCCCCGACCGATCCGCGACCAGGGACTCAATGTTGCTGTTTGACCCCGCTGAGACGACTCTCGTCATCGCCGCGCCCGGACACGGCGCCGGCTATTGGGCGGGCGCGCCGAGCGCGACCGCCGATGCGAGCGGCGTACATGTCGGGTACCGCCTTCGTGCTCCGCGACCCTCACGCGGATACGAGCTGCGTATTGCGTCGAGCAACGACGGCCGCAGCTTCCACGACGTGTGGCGCGTGGGGAGCGGGGAGCTGGGCAGCGCGTCGATCGAACGCGCGTCCCTCGTCCCCATCCCTGGCGGGTATCGGCTCTATATCTCGTACGTCGATCCGAGTGATGACCGCTGGTGCATCGACCTCGTCGAGGCGGAGCGGCTCGAGAAGTTCGACGCGCGTGCGCGACGACCTGCGCTGCGCGCCGCCGACTTCGGACTGGAATCGGTGAAGGATCCGGTCCTGCTGCGCGACGGCGATGAATGGCTGATGTTCACGAGCTTCGGCTCCCGTGATCTACCGGCGCCAGCCGACGCCGCGGCCGTCGACGCGCCCGGCGACGCGCTCGCCACCGGACGACTTCTCTCCTGCACCGGCCTTGCGACGAGTGCGGACGGCATCGAATGGCGCTGGGCCGGACCGGTGCTCGTGCCCGAGCCGGGCGGCTGGGACGCGCACGAGACCAGGCTCGCGACGGTCGTGCGCGCGGGCGACGAGTGGGTCGGGCTCTACGACGGCATCGCCGACATCAGCCAGAACTACGAGGAGCGGACCGGTCTCGCCACGAGCACCGATCTACGGGAATGGACGCGGCAGACCACCGGCGCTCCGTTGCTGAGCTCGCCCGCCGCGAGCGGATCTTTCCGCTACGCGGCGGCGCTCGACACCGGCTCGGAGATACTCGTGTACCACGAGGTGGCGCGCGCCGACGGCGCTCACGAGCTGCGGCTCGGGATCACTGCCCGCGCGGCATGGGCGCGTTCAGCGCGGCGACCACAGCGAGGGCGCTGAAGGCGGCATCAGGCGGAGCCGCCAGGAGCCGCGAATGCCTTCATGCGGCTTCGCTGCCATCAGGCCTCCCTACCTGCTCGTCGGACCACGCCTTAAGGCAGCTTCGCCTCGAGGCCCCGGACGATGACGTCGAGGCCATAGCCGAACGACTCCTCGGGATCCATGGC